>JBOGDS010000039.1:0-32376 GCA_050743075.1 Jiangellaceae bacterium
GGCCGGCGCCTTCGCGGGGGCGGGCGTCTCGCGGCGGCGGATGCTGCGCTGCTGTCCTTCCACCCTCACCTCCGCCTCGTCGTCGCGCGAGAGCACGAAGTCGGTGAAGGTCTTGAAGCCGAGCAGCTTCTCGTTGAAGGAGGGGTCCATCCGCTTGATCTGCGACTTCACGGCCGAGGGGTTCAGCCATTCCGCGTCGTCCTTCGCGTGGCCGAGCTCGAGCGCGCGCACGAGCAGCTTGGTGGCGGCGTCGGCGCTCAGCTCATTCTCGGCGGTGCCTCGCCCGTTCTCGGCCGCCGCGTCGTCGTCCTTCGGCAGGGGAGCGCTCGACGTGGTGGAAGATCCACCGCGCTTCTTCGGCGCCGCAGGCAGCTCGACCGCCGCGCCCGGGATCGCGTCGTAGAGCTCGAACTCGTCGCAGGCCGCGATGAGCGCGGGGCTCGTGCCGCCCGCGACGCCGATGCCGATCACGAAGCGGCCGAGGCGCTTGCAGCGCTGCGCGAGCGCGATGTAGTCGGAGTCGCCCGCGACGATCACGACGTGCGTGAGGTCTGGCAGGCGGAAGAGATCCTCGAGCACGTCGACCGAGAGGCGGATGTCCGCCCCGTTCTTGAGCGCCTTCGTCGTCGTGAACAGCTGGGTGAGGTCGACTGCGCGGTCCACGAGCTGCGCGCGATAGCTCGCGTTCGCGGGCACCGACCAGTCGGCGTACGCCCGGCTCAGCGCGACGGTGCCGAACGACGACGCATAGTCCAGGATCGCGCCCACGTCCACCGTGGCTGAGACCAGCTTGGTCGCCGCTTCACTGCTGTCACCCGGGGTCGCGAGCCGCGCGTTGTCGCTGCGCCACGCCACCCTGCCGTGCAGCTGGTCGTACCGCGAGATCACGATGTTGTCGAAGTCGATGTAGACGGCGACGCGGGGATCTGCCTGTTCGGTCATGCGACCATCCGCTCCGTGCTGGCGTGCGTCATGTGCCCAGTCTCTCCCGCGGCGTCACCGGCGGGAAGCCCGCTGTGCCCGCGCCGACGAGGACAGGCACACGGCGGCCGCCGTGGCCAGGTTGAGGCTCTCGGCCCGGCCGTGGATCGGGATCCGCACGACGTGGTCGGCCCTCTGCCGGGCGGCGTCGGGCAGCCCGTGGGCCTCGTTGCCGAACAGCCAGGCCGTCGGCCTCGTGAGCAGCCCGGTGTCAGCGGCCTGGTCGAGGTCGGTCGTCCCGGCACCGTCGGCGGCGAGCACGCTCAGGCCACACTGCCGCAGCATGGCGACGGCCTCGTCGACCGCCACGCCGGCCACGACCGGCAGGTGGAACAGGCTCCCAGCGGAGGCGCGCACGCACTTGCCGCCGTGGGGGTCCACGGCCTCGCCCGCCAGCACCACCGCGTCAGCGCCCGCCGCGTCGGCGCACCGGATCACGGTGCCGGCGTTACCCGGGTCGCGTACGTCGGCCAGGACGGCGACCAGCGACGGCGCCGCGCCCAGCCCTTCCGCCAACGGCACGGTCAGCGACCGGCACACCGCGACCAGACCCTGCGGAGCCACGGTCTCGGACAGCGACGCCACCGCCGCGTCGTCGGCAACGTGCACGGGGACGTGAGCCTGCGCCGCCTCGTCGAGAAATCCGGCATGGCGGGAAGCAGCCGACGCGGATACGAAGACCTCCACCACCAGGCCCGGCCTGAGGCCGGCGGACTCGGCGAGCGCCGCACCGACCGCCTGCGGCCCCTCGGCCAGGAACAGCCCGGCCTTCGTTCGGGCGGCACGACGGCGCAGCTTGCGCGCCTCGCGCACCCGCCCCGACCGTTCCCTCAACACGGGGAACATCGTCCCCTACCGCTCCGCCCTCCCCGTTCGGGGCCATGGCACGTTGAACCGCTCCACAAACCGGGGCAATAGGCCCACGATCGCGACGGTTCAGCGTGCCATGCGCGACGGTTCAGCGTGCCATCCAGTGCGGAGAGTAAGGGCGCGCAACCCCTCGCTCGGTGCGGTCGCCAGCACGCCCGGAGCCGCCGGGTGCGGATGCCCATGGTCGGCATCTGCGCCCGGCGGCTCCGGCATGCTGCTCTGGTCGCTCGGTCAGGCCGCGGGAGCGTTGCGGTCGGCCGGCAGCGCGGCGCGAGCGCTCTCGACCAGGGCCGCGAAGGCCGCTGCGTCGTTGACGGCCAGGTCGGCAAGGATTTTGCGGTCGACGTCGATCTCGGCCAGCCGCAGGCCCTGGATGAACCGGTTGTAGGTCATCCCGTTGGCCCGCGCGGCGGCGTTGATCCGGGTGATCCACAGCTGCCGGAAGTCGCCCTTGCGCTGCTTGCGGTCACGGTAGGCATAGACGAGGGAGTGGGTGACCTGCTCCTTCGCCTTGCGGTAGAGCCGGGACCGCTGACCCCGGTAGCCGCTGGCCTGCTCGAGGACCTCACGGCGCTTCTTGTGGGCGTTGGCCGCCCGCTTCACGCGTGCCACTGGAACTCCTTGCTAGGTCGGGCCCGCCTGCTGTCACGACGGGCCCGAGGAACGTCGTCGTCGCTTACTTGCCGAGCAGCTTCTTGACCCGCTTGAGGTCGGGGGCCGAGACCTCGGCCAGCCCGGCCAGGCGCCGGGTGCGGGTGGTGGGCTTGTGCTCGAAGTTGTGCCGGCGGTTGCCCTTCTGGCGCATGATCTTGCCGGACCCGGTGATGCGGTACCGCTTGCTGGCACCGCTGTGCGTCTTCATCTTCGGCATGGCTGCCGTGTCTCCCTCGGTCGTGTCGTGCTCAGGCGGCGTCGGTCGGCTTCGCGGCCGACTTCTCCGCCGCTGCGGCGGCCCTGCTGGCGGCCCGCTCGTCGCGTTCGGCCTGGGCGTCGGCCTCGCGCTCGGCGGCGCGGCGTGCCCGCTCCGCCTGCTTGTCGGCCTTCGCGTCGGCCTTCTTCTTGTGCGGCCCGAGAACCATGATCATGTTGCGGCCGTCCTGCTTCGGCGAGGATTCGACGAAGCCCAGGTCGGCCACGTCGCCGGCGAGGCGCTGCAACAGCCGGAAGCCCAGCTCCGGGCGGGACTGCTCGCGTCCGCGGAACATGATCGTGACCTTCACCTTGTCGCCCTCGGCGAGGAAGCGTTCGACGTTGCGCCTCTTGGTCTCGTAGTCGTGCGTGTCGATCTTCGGGCGGAGCTTCTGCTCCTTGATCAGGACGTGCGACTGGTTCCGGCGAGCCTCGCGTGCCTTCATCGCGGACTCGTACTTGAACTTGCCGTAGTCCATGAGCTTGGCGACCGGCGGGCGGGCCGACGGTGCCACCTCGACCAGGTCGAGATCTGCCTCTTGGGCGAGCCTCAGTGCGTCCTCGATGCGGACGATGCCGACCTGCTCACCATTAGGGCCGACGAGCCGGACTTCGGGTACGCGGATCCGGTCGTTGATGCGGGGCTCGACGCTGATGCCGTCCTCCTGGTTGCCGTTGAGTGGGTGGACGACCGATGCGCCTCGTGGGCCCATGCGAAAGGCCCCCGCTGCTCGCGCCCGCGGAGGCCATCCCATCGATGCGGAACCCGCTCTTGGCGGGCGCCGCGACCGAGGACCCGACGGCCTTTGCGGCCGCTGCGGGTGGGAGAGTCTCCACTTGCGCCTCGCCGTGACATGCAGTCTCGACGAGTCGGTCAGCGGCCAAGAATACCACCGGCCGCCGGGTCGGTCACATCGCTGAGCGGGCGCCCGAACGATCGGTCGCGGCTACGCTCGCCTGCTTCCCGGAAACCGGCGCACGAGCCCGCCGATCCGGGCTCGCCAACCCGCCGCGCCGTTCGCGGCGCCGACGTCGGATCGGTCCGTTCCCGACGCCAGGCCGACTGCGGCAGCCCAACTCGACCCGTCGGCCTCGGCCTCGACCGCCCGCCAGCCCGACGCGAGCGCGCGCAAGTCGCCCGCCTCGATCGCGAAGCTCACCGGACCCGCCAGGTCGACGACCAGGGCCTCTGCACCGTCGGCCAACGCGGCCTCGGCAGCGCCGCGAGTCGGCGCCGGAACGGGCCGGGCGACCGGGTTCCAACGCCGCATCGACTCGATGCAGGTGAACGCCAGCAGACCGCGCCGACCGTCGCGCCCGATCGTGGTTGGCGTCGCCATATATGACGACTTGTCGGTTCGCACCCCGAGGTCGGACCCCTCTGCCTCGTCGAGCACCGCGACCACGGGTACGAGCAGCCGGCCGGCCGCAAGTGTCGCGATGACGTCCGCTGAGCCGCCGGTTCCGCGGTCGTACGCAGCCAGCGCCGCGACCACCTTCGGGTCGGCGGCGCCGGCGTCGTCGGACCGGTTCGCGGGCAACGGTCGACCTGCCTGGGAGCTCACGGCCGGCGACCTTAGCCCGACGCCGAGCCCGGCGCCAGGCCCCTCAGGCCCTGGCGTGCTCCGGGTCCGGCCGATCCGCCGGCGCGATATGCCTTCCTTCGGTCCAGTCCCTCGACGGCATGTGGACCAGGACCAGCGTGAACGCCGCCACGATGACGTTCCGCAGCGCCGGCTCCAGTCCGTTCCACTCGCTGGACCGCCACATCGAGAACCACTCGCCGTCAATCGTGATGAAGCGGAGTCCGAACAGCACCACCACCATCAGCAGACCCACGCTCGCGCCGCCGCGCCCGGACCCAGTCGCCATCGCCACGCAGCGGCTCGAACAGCTGCCAGGCCGCGTACCACAGGACCAGCGCCGTCAACGTCTCCCAGATGATGACACCGACATAGCCGACGTCCTGGAGCGTGTCGTTCTCGATCGCGCGCCACATCAGGTCCTCGTCGTTGAACGTCGTGTCCATCTCGAGGACGTGCTGGACGAACTGCTGGTTGGTCCCGAAGTCCGTGATGTTCCCGAACGCCACCAGTGTCATGTACGCCGCCATGATCACAGTGAGAACGGTCGTCACGCCGGGGAGACTCCCCAGCCTGTCGACGAAACCGGAGGCCCGACCCTGTTGACCGCTGCCACTCATCTCGCACCCCCATGCTCGAACGGGCATGCCAGGTCACGACTGATCATGCCCGCGAGCTGGCCGATCGTCCCGCTGACCCACCGCTCATAACCGGTCCGCCCAGACGTAGCCGGTCGACGGCTCGGGCCCCAGGTCGACGATCGCCGCGACCGGGCCGCCGCCGTCGGGACCCTGATGGGCGGCGGACACCGACACGAACACCGCTGGGTCACCCGACACTGCGGCCGCCACGCCCCCCACGCAGCTCTTGATCTGCCGGTGCCAATGCACGTCGGAGTCGTCGAGCATGGCGTTGCGCCGGCCGCGGACGGTGCCGTCCTGGCTCACCTCACACTTGAGGAAGACGTTGACCAGGCGGCCGTCCAGGTCGGTCCAGTGCGGCCGCGCCGGCAGGTCGAGCCCGGCGTCCTGGACCGCGGCCCAGATCCCGTCGGCATCGAGCGCGTCGCGCATCACGAAGTGCCCGATCCGAAACCGCCCGCCGATCCCCCGCACGTTGCCGACGACGACGACCTGCGCCTGGTCGAGCTCGACGCCGGACGAGCACGACGCCACCGCCGAGAACAGTGAACGGTCGTGCATGACCTGCTCGTCGGCCGGCATCTCGATCTCGCCCAGGGCGACCGCCACGCCGAGGCCGGTGCAGCCGTTTGACAGGTCCATCGACTCGTGGGTGTGCTCGGTCCACACTGTCTCGCCGCGAGCCTTGGCGTCGCGGATGGTCTGGATCGTCAAGAGCGGGGTCTTCGTCTGGACGTAGTGGACGTCTGCGGGGTCGGTGATGCCTGCCTGGTCCATCGCTGCCCGGACGGCGATGGCGACCTTCTCGATCATGCCGCGCCGGCCGATCTCCTCCGGGAGGATCGGCTCACTCATGGCGAACCCCACGGACACGCGTGGCTCGTCGGTCATCTCCGCGCTGCCGCCCGGAACCGTCGCGAAGATCGTCGCGTGTGGACTGATGACGCCGTCGGTGCCTCCGGACCAGACGATCGGGACGCCCCTGACCTGCTCCATGGTCCGGCTGCCCTTGGCAACCAGTACTTCGCGGAAGGCCCGGTCCGCAATGATCCGGGTGTAGTCGTTGACGCCGCCGTTGCCCTCCGTCTTGCCGACGACGGCGACCACCCGGTCGGCCTCGACCACGCCGTCGTCGACCAGACGGGCAAGACCGGTCGCGTCGCTGACGCTGCCGATGGGGACCTTGCGCACTTCGACGGGCTCAGGCACGGACGCCACCTCGTTCAGGGCTCGACGACGGTTCCGGACGCGCCGACGACGGCGCTCTCGATCTGATCCAGCGACGTGATCACCGTACGGCGCCCTCCGGCCTCGACGAACCGGCAGGCCGCTTCGACCTTCGGTCCCATGCTGCCGCTGCCGAACTGGCCCTGCTGCGCATGGCGCCGCAGTTCGCGGACGGTGACGTTGCTCAAGGCCCGCTGCTGCGGGGTGCCGAAGCCGAGCGACACGTGCTCGACATCGGTGGCGATCACGAGCACGTCGGCGTCGAGAGCCCGGCCGAGCAGAGCGGCTGCCAGGTCCTTGTCGATGACAGCCTCGACGCCGAGCAGGCCGCCGTCGCCGGCACGCACGACCGGCACCCCACCGCCGCCGGACCCCACGACCACGAAGCCGGCGGCCAGCAGTGCACGGATCGGGTCCGCGTCGAGGATCTCGCGCGGCTGCGGGCTCGCGACGACACGACGCCAGCCCTGCTCCCCACGGTCCTCCCAGGACTGGCCGTGCTCGATCATCACTCGTGCTTCGTCGGCCGGCAGGTAGCGGCCGATCGGCTTGGTGGGGTGTGCGAAGGCAGGGTCATCGGCGTCGACCAGGGTGCGGCTGACCACGGCGCCCACCGGCCGCTCCGCTCCCAGCTCGGCCAGGCTGCGCTGTAGAGCGTTGAGCAGCACGAACCCGACCGTCCCCTGCGTCTGCGCACCGCACCAGTCCAGCGGCACGGGGGGCACGACGGAGGCCGCGATCTCGTTCTTGACCAGGAGGTTTCCCACCTGCGGCCCGTTGCCGTGCGTGACGACCACCTCGTGCCCCGCGGCGACGACCTCGGCGATGCGCCGTGCCGCGGTCGCGATGGCGGCGATCTGGTCCTCCGGGCGTGCCCGCCCGTCCGGCGCGGTCATGGCGTTGCCGCCCAGCGCGATCAGTACACGCACGGCGGCGAGCCTACGACCGACCCGAGCCCGGTCGTGAAGATCGTCGTGCAGATCGTGCCCGCTCCGGCACCTGTTGAAGGCTTCACGACGATCTTCACGGCGCGGCTCGGTCCTCCGCGGTCGGGTCCTCCGCGGTCGGGTCCTGCGCGGTCGGTTCGGCCAGCCAGGCCCGGACGGACTCGTCGTGCTCGCCCAGGGCAGGTGGCGGCGCGTGCGTCGCACGACCGCCCGCGTAGGGACGGTTGCCGAACCGCAGCGGCGGTCCCGGCAGCTCGATCCGGCCGAGGACCGGGTGGTCGACGGCGATGAGAAGCCCCTGGGAGCGGGTCTGATCCCACTCGTAGACCTGGTCGAGCGTGCGCACCCTGCCGGCCGGGACGCCGATCTCATCCAACCGTGACAGCCAGTCGGCGGCCGGGGCCGTCACGAGCACGGCGTCGATCGCGGCCAGCAGCTCGGGGCGATGTGCGACCCGGGCCCGGTTGGTGGCGAAGCGTGGATCGGCAGGGTCGAGTCCGACGACCGGCGCGAAGGCCCTCCATTGCGACTCACTGCCGACGGCGACCTGGATTGGGCTGTCGGCGGCGTGGAACAGGCCGTACGGCGCGATCGATGGGTGATGGTTGCCGGGTCCCTCGGGCACCTCGCGGGCAACCGTCCAGCGGGTCCCCTGGAAGGCGTGGACCCCCACGATGGCCGCAAGCAGCGACGTGCGAACGGCGGTGCCGCGGCCGGTTCGAGCTCGCTCGAGCAGTGCCGCCAGCACGCCGAAGGCGCCGTACATTCCCGCCAGCAGGTCGCCGATGGGCAGGCCGACCCGGGTGGGTTCGCCGGGCGGTCCGGTCATGGACATCAGCCCGGCCTCGCCCTGCGCGATCTGGTCGTAGCCGGCGCGTCCGGCCTCGGGCCCGTCGTGACCGAAGCCCGTGATGGACAGCACGACCAGCCGCGGGTTGAGCTCCTCCATGCGCGTCAGGGAGAAGCCGAGCCGGTCGAGGACTCCGGGCCGGAAGTTCTCCAGTAACACGTCGGCCCGCCCGATCAGCGACTCCAGCAGCCTGCGGCCCTCGTCGGACTTCAGGTCGGCTGTGACGGACTCCTTGTCCCGGTTGCAGGACAGGTAGTACGTCGAGATCGGGTCGTCCTCCGGCCCGACGAACGGCGGGCCCCAGCCGCGGGTGTCGTCGCCGACTCCGGGAGTCTCGACCTTGACCACGCGCGCACCGAGGTCGGCCAGCATCATGCCCGCGTGTGGACCGGCCAGCGCTCGGGTGAGGTCGACGACGAGGTACCCGGCCAGTGGCCCCGGCGGCTGAGTGTCCGACATGGATCAGCAGCCTAGGGCGCCGCGTCGAGCGGGTCGGCGACGTCCACCCGAGACAATGGCGGCGATGTCCGCGCCGGTGAGCCTCTGGTCGATCGGACCTTCCGTGTACCTGCCGTCGCTGTTGTTCGGCATCGGCCAGGGCGCGATCACTCCGGTGGTGGCGCTGTCGGCCCGCGAGCTGGGCGCGTCGGTCAGCGCTGCGAGCCTGGTCGTCGCCGTCATCGGCCTCGGCCGGATCGCCGGTGATCTGCCGGCGGGAGTTCTCGCCGTGCGCGTCGGCGAGCGGAAGGCCATGCTGCTCGCGACCGTCCTGGCCATCGTCGGCTGCATCGCGGCAACCAGCGGGTGGGGACGTTCATCGGCCCCCTCCTCGACGCCGCAGCGATGACGGTCCTCGGCACCGACGGTGCCTACTGGGTGCACCTCGGCGCCGCGCTGCTCGCTGCCGCCGTCCTGGTCGCACTGCCGGAGCCGCCTGCCTCCCACGAGCGCCGCGGTTCCCAACCCGGCGCGGCCCGCGAGAGCACGCTGCGGGTGGTGCGGCGCCACCTCCCGGTACTGCGGACGCTCGGCGTCGCCGCACTGTTCGTCGGCGCGGCCCGGGCGTCCCGTCAGGTCGTCATACCCTTGTGGGCCGACCACATCGGCCTCGACCCCGCCACGACCAGCCTCGTCTTCGGCATCTCCGGCGCCGTCGACATGCTCCTGTTCTATCCGGCCGGGGTGGTGATGGACGGGGCCGGGCGCAGCTGGGTCGTCGTGCCGTCGATGCTGGTTCTCGGTCTCGCTCACCTCCTGCTCCCCCTCACCGGGAGCATCGCCGCGTTGACAGCGGTCGCCATGCTGATGGGCCTCGGCAACGGCATGGGCAGCGGGATCATCATGACGATCGGCGCCGACGTCTCACCCAGCGCCAGCCGGGCGACCTTCCTGGGGGCATGGCGTCTGTGCGCCGACGTCGGCAACGGCACCGGGCCACTCGTGATCAGCGCACTCACTGCACTGGCCGCCCTCGGCCCGGCCATTCTGGCGATGGGCGGTGTCACCTGGCTGGCCGCCGCGCTGATGTGGCGCTGGATCCCCCGCTACAGCACGCCAGGTCGGAGTGCCGGGTCCTGACCGCCGCCCCGGCGGTCTGGTAGGGATGCGCCCGTGGAAACCTCCTCCCTTGTGGCCGTATCTCCCCGCGCTGCGAGCTCTCGCGCCGACCTGCGCCGCCGGTTCGACCAGGCGACCAGCGGCTACGACACCCCACTCGCCGCCGTCGATCTCGACGCCTGGGACGCCAACGCCGCGGACCTGGTCCGGCGGGCGGCAAACGTACCGATCCGGGTGGCCAGCAAGTCCGTGCGCTGCCGCGACCTGCTGAGCGACGTACTGGCTCGCGACGGCTTCGCCGGTGTCCTGGCGCTGACACTCCCCGAGGCTCTGTGGCTGGCCGGCGCCAATGTCGCCGACGACGTCGTGGTCGGCTACCCCACCGCGGATCGGACGGCGCTCTACCGACTGGCGGGCGACGAGCGGCTCGCGTCCGTGGTCACGATCATGGTCGACGACGTCGCCCAGCTCGACCTGGTGGACGCGGTCGCACCACCGGCCCGACGCGAGACGATCCGGGTGTGCCTCGAGCTCGACTGCTCCTGGCAGCCGGCCGGCGGACGCCTGCGGATCGGAGCCTGGCGATCACCGTTGCATTCGCCGCAGGCCCTGGCCCGGCTGGCAAGGACAGTGGCCGACCGTCCAGGCTTCCGGCTGGTCGGCGTCATGGCCTACGAGGCGCAGGTCGCCGGCGTGCCGGACGCGCCACCGGGCCGCGTACTCTACGGCCAAGCGATCCGCCAGATGCAGCGGCGGTCGATGCGGGAACTTCGCGCCCGCCGGGCCGCAGCCGTCACGGCCGTGCGCGAGATCGTCGACCTGGACTTCGTCAACGGCGGTGGGACGGGATCCGTTGACCGCACAGCCACCGAAGAGGTGGTCACCGAGGTCGCGGCCGGGTCCGGCCTGTTCGCGCCCCGCCTGTTCGACGGGTACACGTCTTTCGAGCCGCAGCCTGCGGCGTTCTTCGCGCTGCCGGTCGTGCGACGGCCGGGGCCGGGCGTGGTCACTGTGCTGGGTGGCGGCTACGTTGCGAGCGGAGCAGCCGGACAGGACCGGCTGCCGACGCCGTGGCTGCCCGACGGTCTGCGCCTCGACCCCGCCGAAGGGGCCGGCGAGGCCCAGACTCCGCTGCTCGGCGTCGCGGCCGACGGCCTCGCGATCGGCGACCGGGTGTGGTTCCGGCATGCAAAGGCCGGTGAGCTGGCCGAGCGGTTCGACGTGCTGCACCTCGTCCGCGGAGAGCGGCGCGTCGGCACGGCCACGACCTACCGGGGCGAGGGCAAGACGTTCCTGTGACGATCATGCCTCTGGAGGCTGTCGCCGCCCGCGTGCGTGAGTCGGCGCCACGCGCCCGCACCACCAGGGTCGTGTCGATCGACGGCCCGGGCGGTTCCGGGAAGTCGACACTGGCCGCCCGCTTGGCCCCGCTGCTCGGCGCACCGGTCGTCCACATGGACGACGTCTACCCCGGCTGGGACGGCCTGGCCGCCGCAGGCCCGCTGTTGCGCGACTGGATCCTGCAACCGCTGGCCGCCGGCCGGCCGGTGCGGTACCAGCGCTACGACTGGTCGCTCGAGGCTTACGGCGACTGGTTGGCAGTGCCGACGGGCGACGTTCTCGTCGTCGAGGGCTGCGGTTCCGGCTCGAGGATCGTCGCGCAGTATCTGTCCCTGCTGCTGTGGGTCGAGGCCTCTCGCGAGGTCCGCTTCACCCGCGGCATCGAGCGCGACGGCGAGGCGTACCTCCCGCTGTGGGTGCGCTGGGCCGCGCAAGAGGACGCTCTGTTCGCCGCCGAGAACACTCGCGAGCGGTCCGACCTCCGCATCGACGGCGCCCCGGCGCTCCCCCGCGACCCCGAACGCGAGGTCGTCGTGCTGTGACGGTCTCCGGCAGCGCGGAAACTTCTGCTGCCCCGGCCTGGATTTCTTCCGCGCTGTGGCGGACTCGCTACAGCCAGTCGACGGCGGCCGATGTCTCGCCGCCGGAGAGGGTGGCGTAGCCGGTGCCGCGGTCGAAGAAGGGCTCGACTGCTGGGCGGGCCGCCCGCCGGGCCCCGCGTAGAGCGTCGCTGGCTCCCTTGTCCACCTGCGGGTCGTCGACGGTGCCGCTCACCACGACGCCGTAGTCGTCGTGCGCACCCTCGATCGTCACTTTGCGCCAGCGGAGGTCACGTGCGACCTCGTCGTACGGGCGGTCCAGCGGATCGCCCCAGCCGCCACCGCCCGTCGTCCGGATCCGGATCACCTCGCCCGCCCGGACCGGCTCGCCGTCAGCCAGTGCGTCGACCGCACGCTCGGCAGGACCGCCCGGGTCGATGGTCACCGAGAACGGCTTGCCCGCACGGCCCCCGCGTACGCCCCAGCAGGACAGGATCGAGCGGTCGGCGATCGACATGAAGCGGGCATCCCGCAGCATCCGGATGTGCTTCTCGTACCCGAGCCCGCCGCGGTAGCGGCCCGCCCCACCGGAGTCGACCGCGAGCCCTAGTCGCTCCACCACGAACGGGAAGCGCGACTCGCTGAACTCGGTCGGCAGGTTCCGGGAGTCCGGAACCACGTGGATCGTGTCCTCGCCGTCTGCGTAGTACCGCCCACCGGACCCGCCTCCCAGCACCTCCCGCATCAGGTACGGCTGCCCGGCGCCGTCGGTCCCGTAGACACCGGTGTAGCGGATCGTCTCCTGGTCGGCCGGCATCCGTCCGCCGACGGCCTTGGCCAGGACGCCGGCCAGCACGCCCAGCAGCCGGAGGATGACGAACGCTCGCGCGTTGGTCGGCGCCGGGAAGACCGGCGTCAACAGCGTTCCCGGCGGCGGGAAGCGCATCTCGATCAGGGGCACGACGCCCTCGTTGACATCTAGCTGCGCCATGCGTTCCGGGTCCGAGGCGAGGTTGCGCAGGATCGGTGCGAGCCACTTCTTCAGGAACGCGCCGCCGGCATAGTTGCCGCAGTGGTTGATCGGCCCCTTCGCCTGCGGACCGGTGCCGGTGAAGTCGATCACGAGCCGGTCCGGCGTCTTGGTCAGTCTGATGCGCTGGGCGTGCAGCCGGGGTGGGTCGACGCCGTCGTGCTCGGCGTAGTCCTCCCACACGTACTCGCCGTCGGGGATCTGGGCGAGGATCTCGCGTCGGAAGGTCTCGGTCGTGCTGTCCAGGATCGCGTCGAAGCACGCCTCGACCGTGGCGCGGCCGTAGCGTTCGAAGAGCTCGGCGAGCCGGCGTGCGCCCATCAGGCAGGCCGAGCACTCGGCGTCCAGGTCGGCGGCCAGCGACTCGGGCATCCGCGAATTCCGGGTCATGATCCTCAGTGCGGCCTCGTTCGGCACGCCGCCGTCCCAGAGCCTGATGGGCGGCACCATCAGGCCCTCTTCGAACACGCTGGTCGCATGTGACGGCATCGAACCCGGAACGGTGCCGCCGATGTCGTCGTGATGACCGAAAGCCTGGACGAACCCGACGACCTCCCCGTCGTGGAAGACCGGCGCTGTCACACACAGGTCCGGCAGGTGCCCGATGCCGCCTTCGGACAGGTAGACGTCGTTGTGGAAGAAGACGTCGCCCTGCTTCATGGTGTCGATCGGGTAGTCGCGGACGACCGGGTGGACCAGCGCCGAGTACGACCGACCGGTGAGCTTGCGCAGGTGCCGGTCGTGGATGCCGGCGCGGTAGTCGTGGGCATCGCGGATCATCGGCGACCGGCTGGTACGCCCGATCGCGGTCTCGACCTCCATCTCCACCGACGCGAGGTAGCCGGAGACGATCTCGACGAGCACCGGGTCGGAGGTCGAGTCAGCGTCGGTCAGGCGGTACGGGCTCACGAGGGCTCCCGCTCGAGCAGCACGTTCCCGAGTCCGTCGACCGTGGCGCTGAAGCCAGGATGGACCGGGATCGTGGATCCGAACTCCTCCAGGACGGCCGGGCCGGTGACGACGTCGCCTCCGCCGAGCTGCGCGCGGCCGTGGATCCCGGCGTCGACCCAGCCGTCGAAGTAGACCCGTCGCGCACCGGTCCGAGCGGCGTCAGCGCCCGTTCCCTCCGGGATCTCCGAGATCGACGGCTTGCGGATCGGGCCGATGCCGGTGACCCGGACGTTGACCCACTCGACCTCCTGGCGGGGGTCGCCACGGAAGTCGTACCCGTAGAGCCGGCGATGGGCCTGGTGGAAGGCATCGGCCACGCGGTCTGCCAGCGCGGCCGTCGGCGCGCCCAACGGCACGTCCACCCGGACCTCGTAGGCCTGCCCGAAGTAGCGCACGTCGGCCGACCGGACGAACCGCCGCTGCTCGGCTCCGAACCCCTCGCGACGTAATGCGGCGTCGGCCTCGTCGCGCAACCCGTCGTACAGATCGGAGAGCACAACGAGGTCAAGGTCCGCATGCCGGCTCACGGCGGTGCGGACGTAGTCGTTGCGGACGTCGACGGTCATCAGGCCGTACGCCGACAGGTTTCCCGGGTTGAGCGGCACCAGCGCGCCGCGCAGGCCCAGCACGTCGACCAGCCGGCAGGCCAGCAATGCCCCCGAGCCGCCGAAGGTCACCAACGTGAAGTCGCGGACGTCGAGACCGCGCTTGACCGTGATCTGGCGCAGGGCGTTGGCCTGGTTCCAGGCCGAGATCTCCAGGACGCCGGCAGCGCACTGCTCCAGGCTGAGCCCGAGCACGTCGGCAAGCTTCGACAACCCGTTCCGAGCGGCTGCCGCGTCCAACGGGATCTCGCCGCCGAGCAGGTGCGGCGGGATCCGGCCGAGCACCAGGTGCGCGTCGGTCACGGTGGGCTCGGTGCCGCCCTTGGCGTAGGACAGCGGGCCCGGCTCCGCACCGGCCGAGCGCGGTCCGACTTTGAGCGTGCCCTCCTGCCCGGTCCAGGCGATCGACCCGCCGCCGGCACCGACCGTCACGACGTCGATCATCGGGATCTTGCTCGGATATGCGCCGACGCTGCCTTCGGTGGTCAGCGCCGGGACGCCGTCGACGACCACGCTGACGTCGGTCGACGTGCCGCCGCCGTCAAGCGTCACCACCTGGCCGAAGCCCGCACGCTGCGCGACGACGGCCGCGCCCAGCGCGCCGGCGGCAGGGCCCGAGAGGACGGTGCTGATCGGCTGCTCGACGACCTCCTCGGCAGACAGGACGCCGCCGTTGGACTTCATCACGTAGAACGGCACCCGGGCGCCGGCGTAGGCGTCCAGGCGGTCGGCGATGCGTGCCACGTAGCGGCGGATGGCAGGCTTGACGGCGGCGTCGACCAACGTCGTGACGCTGCGCTCGTACTCGCGGTACTCACGCAGCACCTGAGACGAGATCGACACCGTCGCGGCGGGATGCGCGCGGGCGAGAACGTCCCGCATGCGCTCCTCGTGCTCGGGATTGGCGTAGGCATGGATGAAGCAGACGCCGATGGTGTCGATCCCGCGGTCGCGGAACCACCGGGCTGCTGCAGTCGCGCCGGCCTCGTCGAACGGACGGATCTCGCTGCCGTCGACGGCCAACCTCCCGCGGACCGTGCGTACCCGGTCCGCAGGAACGATGCGCGGGGGCTTCACCCAGAAGTAGCTGTTGCCGTAACCGTCCGGCACCGACTGGCGGGCGATCTCCAGCATGTGCTCGTAACCCTCGGTGGTGACGAACCCGAGGTTCTCGACCCTGCCCTCCAACAGCATGTTGGTCGCGACGGTCGTGCCGTGGCTCGCCGCGCTGACGGCCCCTCCGGTCAAGCCGAGCGCGCGGAGCACCTTGTCGACGCCGGTCAGGAACCCCTCGGCCGGGTCGGCCGGTGTCGAGGGCGTCTTGGTGGTCGCAAGCTCGCCGGTCTGCTCGTCGACGGCGACCACGTCGGTGAACGTGCCTCCGGTGTCCACGCCGATCCGGATCCGGCGCGTCATGCCTGCCTCGGAACGGCCGGGTGGAAGGTCGTCGTCGTCACCGACTCGGCGACCACGCGACCGTGGGAGAGGACCCACCGTGGTGCGGCGTGCTCGCGCACCAGGTCGACGATCCGCTCGGCGTCGTGGATGCACAGGTTGGCCGTCGCTCCCGGTTCGACGGCGTGCCGCGGAAGACCCAGCACCCGGGCTGCCTGCGTCGTGACCATGTCGAGCAGCCGAGCCTGGTCGCTGCTCGACCGCATGTCGAGCAGGTGCGACGCAAGGAATGCGACCTCCAGCATGTTGTGCCGACCGTACGGGTAGTAGGCGTCCTCGATGTCGTCCTGTCCCAGGGCCGTCGACAGGCCCGCGCCTTCGAACCGGTCAACGGGCAGAGCCAGCGGTCCGGTGTGCGGGTCGGAGACGAAGCAGAGACCCGACCTGGCGGCATGCGCCATCAGCCGCAGGATGGCCGGCTCGGGGTAGAGCGCGATGGCCCGCGCATGGCACGCCACGCCTCGCCCCACCAGCTCATGCCGCAGCATCGCCTCGGCCAGCATCTCGGTGGTGCGCAATGACGGGTCACCCGCGTCGTCGACCAGCATCGCGACCCGCCGGCCGGTACGTGCGGCCAGCCCGCACGCCCACTCGACGTGCTGGCGAGCCTCGGCCTCGGTGTGCTCGATCCAGGGGATTCCGCCGACGATGTCGGCGCCCTGGTCGAGGGCCTGCTCACACAGCTCGGCAGCGCCGGGGTCACGCAGCAGGCCGTCCTGCGGAAAGGCGACGACGCGCACGTCGAGGACGTCACGAAACTCCTCCCGCGCTGCGAGGACCGCGTGCAGTCCTTCGAGCCGCGCCGCCGTGTCGACGTCGACGAAGGCCTCGACGTGCAGCGCGCCGTACCGCACCGCCTCCCGGAGGGCACGGCGCACGTTCGGGAGGAGGGCGTCACGCTGGTATCCGAGCTTGATCTCCCGGGCGATCTCGATCGCGGTCATGGCGCCGGCCATGCCCTCGCCGGTGTACGCCTCGATTGCGCGGTCACCCAGCAGCGGCAGCGTGTAGACCTTGTCCAGATGCATGTGTGCGTTGACGAACGACGGCGTCACGAGCCGGCCGTCGGCGTCGAGCACCCTCGCCCCGGTGCCGGCCTTGCCGACCTGGGCCAGCGTCGCAACGCGCCCGTCGGCCACGACCACGTCCACGACGCGGCCGTCGACGAGCCGTCCGGCCCGCACGATCAGGTCGTCACCCACGCACGGCAGTCAACCGAGCGCGACGGCCGTACCGCGTCGGCAACCCTTGCCGATGGCCTTCGCGCCGGTCGGTGCTCGCATGTACGGTCGACGACGTGCGCGTGGCCAGCCTGCATGTCTACCCGGTGAAATCGACGCGCGGCACGGACCTCAGGTGGGCCACTGTCGAGCCGTGGGGCCTGGCCGGAGACCGCCGGTGGATGGTGGTGGACCGGGACGGCGACCTGGTGACCGGTCGCGAGGAACCACGGCTGCTGTCCGTGACCGCCCACGTCGTCGGTCCGGATCGCCTCGTCCTCGAGGGTCCGCATGCCGAGCCGATGACCGTGGTTGCTTCGGTGGCTGACCCGGCGCCGGTCCGAGTGTGGGATGTCGTGCTCGTTGCGTCGCGTCCCAGTGCGGACGCCGACGCCTGGTTCGGCAAGCTGCTCGATCGCGACGTCCGCCTGGTCTACGCCGACGACCCCACGCGCCGGTCGGTGAACCCCTCGACCGGGAGGCCCGGCGACTGCGTCAGCTTCGCCGACGGCTACCCACTTCTCCTCACGACGACGGCGTCGCTGGCTCGGCTGAACGACTGGGTCGCCGAGGAGGCCGCACTACGGGGCGAATCAGATCCCGCGCCGCTGGTGATGGCACGGTTCGGGCCCAGCGTGGTCGTCGACACCGTCGACGCGTTCGCGGAGGACGGCTGGCGCGGGCTGCGTATCGGAGCCGTTCCGTTCCGGGTCGCCCAGGGTTGTGACCGCTGCGTGATGACGACGATCGACCCCGACACGTTGGCGAAAGGCAAGGAGCCGATCCGGACACTCGCCCGCCACCGCTCGTGGGACGGCAAGGTCTGGTTCGGTGTGAACCTCATCCCCGACCGCACCGGAACGATCGCCGTCGGCGACCCCGTCGAAGTCGCCGCCTAACCGTCCCAAGACGCTCCTCTGGCGAGCGCCTGACGACGGCGCTGCAGGAAGTCGCGCTCGGCCGCGTTCTCGGTGCGGGCGATCGCCACGTCGATGCCCGCGTCGCCTCGGCGTCGCGGCCAAGACGTCGCAGGAGGTCGGGGCGGACGGCGTGGAACACGTGGTAGCCCGGGCAACGGCTTGCCCGAGAACCCGGAGGCATCCCGGAGCTTCGGCAGGTGGTCCTGGACGGCACCGATGCGCGAGTGCTGGCGGAGTTCTACCGTCGGCTGTTGGGTTTGCGGTACCCGGCCTGGGGATGAGCCGCCAGCCGTCGGCGAGCCCGACCCCGTGGGCCAGGACTGGTTCGTGCTGCGTGACGCCGCCGGACGCGCCACAGTGGCGTTCCAACAGGTTGCCGCGCGACCGGCGGCAGCCTGGCCGGACGGTCCGATCCCACAGCAACTGCACGTGGACCTGACGGTGCCGACGACAGCGGAACTCGAGGTCCAACACGAGCGGGCCCCTGGCGCTCGGCGCCCGCCTGCTCCACAACCGCTCCGACGATCCCGAAGACCCGCTTCGTGTCTACGCCGACCCTGCCGGGCATTCGTTCTGCATCTTCGTGGTGCGCTAACGCAGCCGTTCGGTCAGGAAGTCTTCCCAGGTCCGCTGCCCGACTGCCCGTTCGGGGGCGAGGTTGGCCCCGGTCCGGTACGCGCGGGCGGCCTTACCGGGGGTTCTGACGGGCATGATCAGCCGGTGCCGGTGTGTGGCCTTCAGGTAACTGCGCACGAGCTCCTTCATCTCATACACGCGCGGTCCGCCGATGTCGGGCACCAGGCCCGACGGCTCGCCGAGCGAGAGCTCGACCAATCGGGTCGCCACGTCACGGGCATCGACCGGCTGGAACCGGACGCCGGCAAAGGTCGGCACCACAGGCAGCCTCGCCATTGGCTGAACCAGAGCCAGCACGAAGTCGTGGAACTGGGTGGCGCGCAGGATGGTCCACGGCAGGCCGGAGTCGGACACGATCAGCTCGGCGGCCCGCTTGGCGGCGAAGTAGCCGAACATGGCACGGTCGATGCCGCTGACGACCGGGATCCGGTCGGCGCCCACGACCGAGATGTAGACCAGGTGCTTGACGCCGACCCCGGACGCCGCTCGCACCACGTTGCGGGCCTTGTCCTCGTCGCCCCTTGGCGCTGCCCGCGAGGTGCACGATGGCCTCGGCCCCGTCCACTGCGGCGTCGAGCCCTCCCTGGTGGCCAGGTCGCCGGTCACGTACTCGATGCCGTCCCTGGACTCGTGGCCACGCCGGCTGAGCAGCCGCACTGTGCAGCCGGCCTCCCGCAAGCCAGGCACGACGATGCGCCCGAGTGTGCCGGTGCCGCCGGTGAGCAGGATGGGTGGCGTCATGGCTTCTCCAATCTTGTCCGGTCCCGGGAGTGGATCTCCCGGTCACATCAGCAGGGTTTTCGGGGTCTACCTCTATGACACCCCGCGACTGAGGACTGTGACGTGATGGACGAGCACGAATGGTTGGCCGAGCGTTTCGAGGAGCACCGGACTCGCCTGCGAGCGGTGGCGTACCGGATGCTCGGCTCAGTGCATGAGGCCGATGACGCAGTGCAGGAATCCTGGCTGCGTCTCAGCCGCGCTCACACCAGCAAAGGTCGCGAACATTGCCGGGTGGTTGACCACGGTGGTGGCACGGGTGTGTCTGAACATGCTGCGCTCGCGCGAGTCGCGACGCGAAGAGCCTCTCGACGTGGGCGTGCACATGCCCGACCCGATCATCAGCCACGAGTCCGGAGCGACCCGGAGCACGAAGCGTTGCTGGCCGACTCGGTCGGGCTGGCGCTGCTGGTGGTGCTCGAGTCGCTGACACCGGCGGAGCGGCTCGCGGTCGTGCTGCACGACATGTTCGCCGTACCGTTCAAGGAGATCGCGCCGATGATCGAGCGATCCCCGGTCGCGGCCAGGCAGCTCGCGAGCCGCGCCCGCCGCCGGGTGCAGGGGCAGGCCCGGCACCCGACACCGACCTCACCCGCCAACGTGAAGTGGTCGACGCGTTCCTGGCCGCCGTCCGCGAGGGCGACTTCGACGCGCTCGTCGCCGTGCTCGACCCCGACGTCGTGCTACGGGCCGACGGCGGCACGCGCGCCCGCCAGACCGTCGTGATCCACGGCGCGCGGGCCGTGGCCGAGCAAGGGGTCACAGCCAGGCGGCTCGCCCCGTTCGTGCGACCCGCGCTGATCAACGGAACCGCCGGTGTCGTAGCCACTGCGGCCGGGCTGGTGTTGTCGGTCATGGGCTTCACCGTTGCGCACGGGAGGATCGTCGCCATCGACGTGCTCTACGACCCGTACGCCTGGCCGACCTCGATCTCACAGTCCTGGATGACTCACCGTATGTTCGCGCTCGCCTGACGGGCATCCTTGATCGGCGACGGCTCCTGCCAGCGCACCTGGGTGCCACGCCGTACCGAAGGTCCGAAGCGCGGGGCCGCGCATGAGCATCCAGTTCCGCCATGCCTATGACCGCTCACTGCCCGCGGGCCGGTAGGGGAACGTCGTCTCCCCCGGGCCGAGCAGCGTCTCGGCATGGCGCCGCAGGAGGGCGAGGTTTCGCTCGGCGAGGTGGTCGAAGCCCGGTGCGACGCTCGATCCGGGTGACAACGACGAGAGCGCCGTGGCCGGGTCGAGCTGCGCGCTCACCCACGACTCGTGCGTCGAGCCCCACGCCACGACCTCGGCGGTCGGCGTGACGATCATCGAGTTGCCGAAGAAGAGCACGCCGGCCGGGTCGATGCCGACCGCGTTGGCTCCCACGACGTACACGTGGTTGTCATACGCCCGCGCACGGTTCGTCAGCTCCCAGATGTCCGCCGACCGCAGCAGCGCCGACGGGCGGACCAGGACCTCAGCCCCTTGCAGTGCCATGATCCGCGATAGCTCGGGGTAGTCACCGTCGAAGCACACCATCAGCCCGATCCGGCCCAGGTCGGTCGAGACGACGCGGACGTCGTCGCCCGGCGTCACCCAGCCGCCGCGGGAGCGCAGTTCGGTGCAGAACGGGTGGGTCTTGCGGTAGGTGCCGAGCACCGAGCCCGACGGGCCTGCCAGCAGGGCGGCGTTGTGCACGACGCCGCGATCCGCGCCCCGCGAGTACGTCCCCCACACCAGATGGATGCCGTGCCGGCGCGCGGCATCCGCGAACGGTGCCGACGTCGGGCCGTCGACGTCGCCGACGAGGTCCCACAGCTCTTCGGCCGAGCAGCCCGGCGTGAAACCCGTCGTCACGGTCTCCGGCAGCACCACCAGCGACGCCGCCGTCGCCTCCACGCATAGCTCCACGTAGTCGAGAGCGTGTTCGACGTTGGCCTTGATCGTCTCGGCCGTGAGCGGCTCGTGCCGTGGCTGGACCTGCACGGCCGCAGCGGTGAACGCTCGCATCACGACACTCCCTCACGACGCTCGGTCGGCGTCCAGCTCCACCGTAAGGTCTGTGCCCATGCGTGAGCAGAGACCGCGCGACCTTTCTCCCACCGAGCTGGGCTTCACACCGCAGAAGGCCGTCCCGTGGCTCAACCCCGGGCTGCTCGTCAGCACGGGCATCCGGACGGTGTTCTCCGACCTGTTCGGTGCGTATCTCGACAAGCGCGAGATGCAGGCCGTCCTCGGCGACAACAGGCACGATCACTCCGACGCCGAGGAGCTGTGGCTCGATTACACCGCTGACGTCGGCGACGGCTTCGATGCGACCTACTCGATCGCTTCGCTGCTGGCCCGACCCACCCTCGCGGTCGACGGCCTGAAGCTCCCGCGCGGGAACGTGCTCGTCCTCGGCGGCGACCAGGTCTACCCGACGGCGTCGGGCAAGGCGTATGGCAACCGCTGGAAGGGCCCGTACACGGCTGCGCTGCCGGTCCGGAGCGACCAGACGCCGGCGCTCTACGCGATCCCTGGCAACCACGACTGGTACGACGGGCTCACGGCATTCCTGCGCCTGTTCGCCCAGGGCGAGGCCGTCGGCGGGTGGCAGACGCGGCAGTCGCGCAGCTACTTCGCGCTGAACCTGCCGCATCGATGGTGGCTCTTCGGCCTGGACACCCAGCTCGACGTCTACCTCGACAAACCGCAACTCCGGTACTTCGAGGCAGCCGCGAAGGACCTCCAGGCCGACGACCTCGTCATCCTGTGCGCCGCCCGGCCCACCTGGGTCATCTCGCAGGAGTCGCCCGACGCCTACGACAGCATCGACTACTTCGTCCGCACCATCGTCGAGCCCACGGGTGCCCGGGTGCCGCTGATGCTCTCCGGCGACTTCCACCACTACGCGCGGTACGCGGGCGACGGTCCGGACGGGCGCGGCCGCCAACTCGTCACCTGCGGGGGCGGCGGCGCGTACCTCGTCGGCACAGCCCATCTGCCCGAGAGCATCGCCGTGCCGCCAGCGACGACAGTGACGCGCAAGGCCAGCGAACCGCAGCGGTACGGCCTGGCCGGGACCTTCCCGACGGCGGTCGAATCACGACGGCTGGGCTGGACCGTGTTCGGCCGGCTGCCGTGGCGCAACCCTGGCTTCCTGATCCTGCTCGGCCTGATGCAGACGCTGCTGATGTTCGCCATGCGGACCGGCCATGGCCGCTGGACCACCGCCCCGATCGTCATCGCCGTCGTAGCGGTGTTCGCCGGCACCATCCTGTTCGCGACCGTCCAGGCGCTCGACCGGGCGCGACCGCGGCACTGGGTGGCCGCGCTGTTGCACGGCGTGCCGCACGTCGCCCTCGGTGTGGCCGGGGCCGCGGTGTGGTCCGAGCTCCCGCTCTCGCAGGTGCCGAACCCGTGGCACGTGGTCCTCGCGCTCCTGGTCTACGCGCCGGTCGTCGCGGTCCTGGACGCGTGGATCGTGAGCGCGTACCTGCTGGTGTCCAGTCGCTTCCAGGTCAACGTCAACGAGCTCTACGCCGGCATGGGCATCGAGGACCACAAGAGCTTCCTCCGGTTGCACATCGGGGCCGACGGATCGCTGACGCTCTACCCGGTCGCCGTGGACCGCGTTGTCCGGCGTTGGCGAGCCAACCACTACGCGCCCGACGACGCGCCGTGGATCGTGCCCGAGGGCGAGGAGCTGTCGGCCCACCTCGCGGAGCCCCCGGTCACGCTCTGACGTGCCGCTGCCGCCACGCCTGTTGCTTGGCGCGGTTGCCGCAGACCTCCATCGAGCACCACTTGCCCGACCGCGCCCGCGAGTGGTCGTAGAACGCCCACCGGCAGGCGTCGTTCACGCAGACCTTGAGCCGGCGCCAGCTGCCGTCGGCCATCGCATCCATGACGACGACCAGCAACGAGCCCAGGGCTCCGGCCACGCCGGATGCCGTCGGCATGGACGTCCAACGGGCCTCCGAGGTCAGCACGGGGTACAGCCCGGCATCCCGGGCCGCCGCGTTCAGGGCGTCGACGCTCGTCGCTGTCATCCGCTGGCCGGCGTGGTTGGCCGCCAGCGCGTCCCGGAAGCTCTCCCGCAGGTTCCGTGCAGACTCGAGGTCGCTGCGCCCGGCGATGCGGGTCCCGACGAGCAGTCCGGCCGTGCCCAGCCAGTCCGCCAACGCCTCAGGCGTTTCGAGAGTGTCGGTCCCGACTTCGATGTCGCTGGTGTTGACGAAACGGCGGACCAGGTCCAGCCGACCGGGAGCGCTCGTCGGGGACGCGTGAGCCATGCGGCCATGATAACCACCTTGTGCCCTTGTCAGGTTAGTCATAACCTGTATCACCATGACGGCGGTTACTCACCGGGCTGGGAGCACCGGCGCGTGGAGCATCCGGGACTTCCGGCGGCTGTGGTTCGGTTCCGCGGTCTCCTGGTTCGGCTCGGAGATCGGCGAGCTGGCCCTTCCGCTACTCGCGATCATCACGTTGTCGGCCAGCGCCGAGGAGGTCGGCTTACTGCGGACCGCCCAGTTCCTGCCGTTCCTCTTGGTCACTCTGCCGCTCGGCATGCTGGTCGACCGCCGGTCGCGCAAGCCCCTCCTGATCGGCGCCGACCTCGGCCGCTTCGTGCTGATCGGCTCGATTCCGGTAGCCGTCTGGGTGGGCATGACGGACATGGGCGCCCTCTACGCCATCGTCTTCGCGGCCGGCGTATTGACCGTCCTCTATCAACTGGCCGACTTCGCGTTCGTCCCGAGCGTCGTGCCCGAGCACCAGCTCGTCGACGCCAACGGCAAGCTCGCCGCTGCCCAGTCGGCCAACGAGATCGCCGGCAAGGGCGTCGGCGGCATCATGGTGGGCACACTGACCGCCCCCGTCGCGGTCCTCGTCGACGCGGTCAGCTACCTGGTGTCAGCCGTCAACCTGTGGCGGGTCCGTACCGACGAGCCGCCGCGAGCCGCCCAGCGCTCGTCGCCGTGGCAGGAGGTCACCGCAGGATTGCGGGTGGCCCTGCGCAGCCGGTATGTGCGCCCGCTGCTCGGCGAGGCGACGACGTTCAACTTCTTCGACGAGATCTTCATCCTCGGATTGCTGCTGTACACCGTGCGCGACCTGGGGCTGGGGCCGGCGCACATCGGCCTGGTGTTCACGGCGGGTGGCCTGGGCTCGTTCCTCGGCGCCTGGTTCGGGGCACGCACGACGGGTCGGTTCGGCTACGGCCGGGTGTTGCTGATCACGCTGATCTTGGGTAATACCGCGCCGGTCGCCGTCCTGCTCGTCGACGGGTCGGTCGGGTTCGCCCTGGCCGTCCTGATGTCTCTGTTCCTCGTCATGGGCATCGGCATCGGTGTCGCGAACGTCCACGCGGTGACCCTGCGGCAGACCACCGTCGCGGCCGAGCTGCGCGGCCGCGTCAACGCCGCCTACCGACTGATCTCGTGGGGTGCGATCCCGGCCGGCGCCGCACTGGGCGGAGTGCTGGCCGCCAGCCTCGGGGCCCAGACGGCCATGACGATCGGCGCCTTGGGGATGCCGCTCGCGACCGTCTGGGTTGCGGCGTCCGCCGTTCCGCGGCTCGCCGCCATTGCCGATGCCCACGAGTGACGCCCATGGGACGCCGAGGGTGCCGGCCCCGCCACAGTCTCGGTCGAGTCTTAGCCGGTTTCGGCGTCATGGACCAGGAGGGCGACCTGAACCCGGTTGCTGGCGCTCAGCTTCTCCAGGACTGCCGAGACGTGGGTCTTGACGGTCGGGACGCTGAGGAACAGGCGGGTTCCGATCTCCGCGTTGGAGAGCCCTTCGCCGATCGCGTGAGCAATGTCCAGCTCGCGGGCGGTGAGCGTGGCGAGGCGCTTCCGGGCGGCGCTGCGACGTGGCTGGGCGGCGGTGACGTTGGCGATGAGCTGTCGGATGACCGACGGAGAGAGCTGGGCGTCGCCGGCGGCGACGCGGTGCACGGCGGTGACGATGTCGGCTGGTGGGGTGTCCTTGAGGAGGAAGCCGGCTGCTCCGGCGCGGAGCGCTCGCAGGACGTGGTCGTCAGCGTCGAAGGTGGTCAGGACGATGACCTCGGGCGGGTCGCTGGGCGCTCGGATGGTTTCGGTGGCGGTGAGCCCGTCGACGCCGGGCATGCGGATGTCCATCAGCACGACGTCGGGGCGCAGTGCGTCGACCTGGCTGGCGGCCTCGGCGCCGTCGCTGGCCTCGCCGACGACGAGCAGGTCATCGCCGCCGAGCAGCATCCGCAGGCCTGTCCGGACGAGCGGGTCGTCGTCCACGACCAGGACCCGCACTGGTGTGGCGGTCATGTCGGCCACGGCATTCGGGCACGGAGCCGATGGGTGCCAGCGTCGTCGGCGCTGTACTCGATCGTCCCCCCGGCCCGCTGGACGCGTTCACGCAGCCCGACCAGACCAGAGCCAGCGCCGGGGACGGCCGGTTCGCAGGTGGCGGTGCTCGCCGGGTTGGTGATCTCGACACACAGCCCGTCGCCCGCTCGCCCGGTCACAGTGAGTTGGACGGGTTGGCCGGGCGCGTGCTTGCGGGCGTTGGTCAACCCTTCTTGCACGATGCGGTAGGCGTGGCGGCCGAGGTCGGGAGGCAATGCTTCAGTGTCCGGCGGCGCGCCAGCGAGGTCGATGCGCATTCCCGCGGCGCGGCACTCCTCGATGAGCGCGTCGAGGTCGCCTGCGGCCGGCTGCGGAGCGAGGTCGGCCGTCGTGTCGTCGCGGAGCACGCCGATCACGCTGCGCAGGTCCTCGAGGGCCAGGTGGGCGCTCGACCGGATGACCCGGGCCGCGTTGGCGAGGTCGTGACGTGCGGAGTCAGGTCGAAGCTCGATGGCGCCGGCGTGGAGGCTGAGCATGGACAGGCGATGGGCGAGCATGTCGTGCATCTCGGCGGCGATGCGGGTCCGTTCGGCCCGCTCGGCCTCGAGGATACGGGCGTGTTGGTCGGATTCGGCCCGCTCGGCCCGGTCGGCCAGCGCCACCAGCAACTGACGTCGGGAACGGACGGCGAGCCCCCAACCGAACGCCGCGACGGTCATCGGCACGCCGACGAGCAGGCTACCTACCGCGCCGAGGTCCTGATCGGGGAACAGGATCAGGCCGACCGCTCCCGAGGCGACGTACAGCACGACGAGGGCGACCGGGACCCGGCGTTCGTAGTACGCAGCCACCGTGTACACGCCGAGGATCGCGGCTCCAGCCGCCCATGGGGGCCGCCGCGGCCGCGACGAATGTGACGCTGGCGACCGCGAGCGGGGCGCGGCGCGCCCACCACAGCGTCGCCGCGGCAGCGAGGCCGACCAGGTCGTTGACGGGAGCGTAGGAACCGGTTGCGACGTCGGTGGCCTCGGACGCGATACCGCCGATGAACAGCGCGGCGACGATGCGCGCCAGGTCGCCGGTCCGTGCCTGCGCAACCCTCGACACGCCGTCGCGCCAGTTCACCGGGTCCACGGTAGCGCCGCTCAACAGTGCCGGCGGCGGCGACAGCAGACCTATCGACCTTGGTCACCACGATCCCTACCAACGACGGATGCTGCCCGCGCGCCGGTTCCGGTTCCTTGGCCCACATGGACTCGCCGGAAGGCCGAAGCACACGGGGCTACGACGTGGCGTCCGGCATCGTGATCTTCCTCGGTCTGTATCAGGGCGCCGTGGCGTTCCTGGTGCGGCTCCTGTTCGACGGCGACCAGCGCTTCGCTCCCGCCCTGTGGCTGCCGTCGCCGTGGTGGTGGATCGCATGCATGGCCACTGTGCTCGTCGCCCTCGCCCTGCTGGCAGTCATCCGCACCGGTAAGCGGCGGCGGATACCCGACCCAGGCGGTTCCCAGCCCAGCGCCAGAACCAAGCGGAGCAAGGGGACGGGCTGTTATGACGCGGCCTCCGCCGTCGTGTTCCTCATCGGGATCTATTGCGGCGTCGCGCCATTCGTGGTCCGGCTCGTCCTCGACGGCAACCAGCTCTTGGCCCTCCCGCTGCGCCTGCGGGCTCCATGGTGGTGGATCGCCTCGATCGCCGTCATCATCGCCACCATCGTCCTGCTCGCAGTGATCGACCAGGCCAAGCAGCGACGGGTTACCGGTGACTGAGCACCATCCAACGGTCATCAGACGCATCGCACCCGCGCTCGGGCTGCTCGTCCTCGCACCCATCGCCGCCGAGTGGGGCGCGGCTGGCCGACGATGCTCCTCCTGGGCCCGGCGTTCGGCGTGGCACAGGCGGGTCTGATCGACCACTCGCTGTTCAACCCGTCCTACTGCGACATCGAATACTGGGACGAGATGTTCAGCCGCGCCCTCGTGCCCGCGCTCGGCGTGAACCCCAACGTCGCGGTCACTTTCACCACCGGACACATGATCTGGAGCATCGCCGCGCCGATTGCCATCATCGAGGCCCTCGTACCCGAACGCAGGACGACACCATGGTTGGGCAAGCTCAGCTTGGCCACCACGGCGGTCAGTGCACGGCGGCCTGCACAGGGTACGGCGCGGCCTCGATGTCGATCTCGTCCATCCGGCGGCTGTACAGGCGGTAGCGGCGACGCGCCTCGCCGTGCCGGCCGTCGGTGGCGAGCCGGGCGACCAGGTCGAGATGGGCATGCTCGTCGTACGGGTCGCGCTCCAGGATCCGCAGCAGGTACCTCGCCCGGGCTTCGTGGTCGTGCTCGCAGAGATCGGCCAGGGCACGGGCGACCTCCAGGTACGTCATCCGCGCTTTCTCGCGCAGGTCGACGGCCCAGTCGGCGTACGGGTCGTCCTCGAACAGGTCGCCGGTGTAGGCGAGCTCGGCCGCCTCGAGGCGACCCAGCGCGCCGGCGCGGTCACCGGAGCCCGCCAGCCGCATGCCGGCGCTGGCGTCGGCGAGGAAGCGCTCGACGTCGACGACGACGCGTTCGAGCGCGACAGCGTCGCCGTCGGTCCGCAGGAAGTGGTCGTTCGGGTGCCGGTGCTCCGGATCGAGGATCGTGCGCACGGTCGACAGCGCGACCGAGAGCCGGTTGGCCGTCCGGTCCGGTTCCTCGTCCGGCCACAGGATCTCGGCGAGCTGCTCGCGGTGTACCCGCCGGCCGCGCCGGCACACCAGCAGCTTGAGGAGGTCCCGCGCCTTCCGCGACTGCCACGCCGACGGCGGCACGGGCGCAGCGTCGCGCTCGACCCGGAAACCGCCCAGGCAGAAGACGGCCACAGGGGGCACCTCGACCGCGGTCAGCAGTGCCTGGGCCCTCGCAGCTATGTCGCGGACGCCGTGCGCCTGCGCATCCGCCGCCGCCCGCGCCACCAGGTCGGCCGCTACCGGGGGGTCTTCGAGCTCGGCCAGGACCAGGCTGGCCCGGGCGGCCCCGATCGGGTCACCCAGCTCGGTCCACAGCTTCACCGCCCTCCGCGCGGTGTCGAGGTCCCGGCGTACCGCGCCGAGCAGCTCGGACGCCTCGGCCAGGCCGGCCCGGTCGCGGACGGCCTGCGCCTCTCGGATCGCCTGCTCGGCTCGCAGCTCCACGGTGGCCGTCGACCCTCCGGCGTGGGCCACGAACGCGGCGGCCAACAACGCTCCGACCCGGCCGAGGGACGGCCCGGCGGCAAGGGCCCGCCCGGCGAACTCGGCGGCAGCCTCAGGGTCTTCGGTGGCGAGCAGCCGGGCCAGGCCGCCCAGCGCCGGAACCAGGCCCTGGACGTCGCCCACCTGCTCGGCCAGCGTGAGTGCCCGCTCGTAGGCTGCCCGGGCAGCGACGTGATCGCCGCGCACCCGGTGGATGTCCCCCAGCGCGGCATACGGGTATGCGGCCATCGGCGCACCAAGGCGCTCGAACACGACCCGCGATGCCTCCAGCTCGGCTCTCGCCTCATCCAGCCGACCGAGCGCGAGCAGCGCCTGGCCACGGTTCGACAGCGCGAGACCCCGGAAGGTGGCAAAGCCCGCCAGGTCCGCCAGACGCAGGGCCAGATCGCCTTCGACCAGCGAGCCTTCGGCGTCGCCCTCCTCCAGGTGCAGGCTCGAGCGGTTGGTGTGGATGCGCACCAACTGGAACACGTCGCGGGCGATCGTGGCGTGGTCCAGCGCCCGCAGGTAGTGCGCGTCGTTCGCCTCCCGGTCGCCGTCGAGCGCCGCCACCATGGCCAGCACCGTGTGAGCGCTGGCGAGTGCCGTGTGATCGCCGGACGCGCGGGCCGCGTCGAACGCGCGGCCGGCGTGGTCGCGGCAGCCCTCCAGGTCGCCACGGACCCAGCGAACGCTCGCCGACCAGCCGAGCAGCATCGAGCGAGCCGCCAGGTCGGCGTCCTCCGCGTCACCGGCCTGGTAGGCCTTCTCGGCCTCGTCCAGCTCACCGCGGATGTAGTGCAACAGGCCGATCCGCCAGGCGATGGTGGCCGGGACCGGACCGGCGACAACGACCGCGGCGCGGTAGCTGGCCAGCGCCGTGTCCCAGTCCCCCAGCATTCGCCAGGCGTCTCCCACCAGGATCCGCAGCGCCGGGCTCATCTCGACCGGTGGCACCAATGCTGCAGCATCGACGACGCGCTGCGCCTGCCCATCTGCGAGCAGGTCTGTACCGTGCGCCCTCAGCTGCCGCAGGCACGCCGTGCCGTCGCCGAGGCGGACCCAGTACTCCAGTGCCTCCACATGCTCGCCGGCCTGCTCGTGCCAGCGCGCGGCGGCGGCGATAACGGCGTCGCGCTCCGGCGGGTCAAGACTGCGATGCGCGTGCAAGAAGGCGCGGAACAGGGGCGTGAGCTCGACGCGGCCGCGCGGCCCGGGCCGAGGCTCGACGTAGACGCCTCGCCGCGTAATCACGCCCAGGACCTGCTCTGCGTCACGTACGCCGACGGCCCGGGCCACAGCGGCGTCGAACGCGGCCAGCGGCTCGGCTCGCTCCAGGAGCTCCAGCACCTCCGGCGCCTCCTGGCCGATGACCTCGTCGACCATGTAGTCGAGCAGGACGCCGCGCGGTTCGCGCACCGTGGCCAGGATCGCCTCTCGCTCCGTGGGCGGCACGCCCGCGATAGCCTCGACCGTCAGCCTGGCGGCGACCGGCCATCCGCTGGTCGCCGCGTGGACGGCCGCGGCGAGCCCGGACTCCGCGCGGCCGAGGAGGCTGGTGACGAGTTCGGCGGTCTCGTCGGGCGTGAAGGCGAGATCGGCGGCGGCGAACTCGACGGCCTCGCCGTGGGCCAGCAACCGAGCCGTCCGGAACGCCGGCTGGTCGCGGCTGACCAGGAACAGGTGCAATGACGCCGGCAGCTGCCGGCTGAAGGCCGCCACGAACCGGGCAGCTTCCGGCACCGGCGAGATCTCGTGCACGTCGTCGAGGACCAGCACGGTGCGCCGGCGGAGCGCACCGTCGAGCGCCTCGGCCAGCGCGGCGGCAGCAGCCTCCGCCTGGCCGACGTCGTCGGTGTCGTGTCCCCGCATCCGGCTGGCCGCCACCACCAGGTCGGCGGACAGGTTCGGCACCCGCAGCCGGAGGGCGTCGACGATGTGGCGCGCCAGGGCGCCTGGCACCCGATCGGCAACGCTGATCGTGTGCCAGGCAAGTGGCGCCGGAGCGGTCCAGGTCCGCAGCAGCGTGGTCTTGCCGTAGCCCGCGCCCGCGACCAGGAAGGTCAGGCGGCCGTCAACGGCCGTGGTGAGCCGTTGGCGGAGCCGCTCCCGCCGGATGTGACCGGAGCGGGGGACGGGAGTCTTGCCTGCGGAGATAGTCGCCACGATCCCTCTTCCCGCGGGATGGGTCCGCCGGTGTGATTGTGGCACCCGTGCCGTGTCTAGGACGTCCCTTCCCCGTCGATCCCCTGCCCCCCGAGGGGATCGACGAGGAAGGCGACCAGCTCGTCCACCGAGTGAAAAGTCACGCAGGCGCCGCTGGCCACGCGGGACACCACCCCCCGGAGCACGGGCGTGTCCGCCTCCCCGCTGGGGAACACCCGCACCACGAACGTGTCCACGCCGGCCATCTTGGTGAGCGGTCTTAGGCCGCCCTTAGGGTCGTCTGCCCCGGCGCGCGTTAGCCACGGTTCGGTAAAGACCCTGGATGCCGTGGAGTCATCGCCCCCGGCCTGCTATACATTCTCGCTACCCAAGGGGTGGGCGGCGTGACGGCACGTCTGAAGAGTTCTCACCCGCTTCGTCTGTGGAGGTCTTTCGTGCGAAGCACACGACTCGGCAAGATTGCAGCCGCATCGGCTGCGGTCCTTCTGTTCGCCGCGGCCTGCGGCGACGACGACGACGGCAACGGCACCACCGCCCCCGAGAACGGCGACTCCGAGGCCGCCTGCGATCTGTCCCTCGCCTTCTTCGGTGCCCTGACCGGCGACGCAGCCAATCTCGGCATCAACATCAGGAACGGCGTCGAGCTGGCGATCGACCAGTACAACGAGGAGAACGCGGACTGCGAGGTCAACCTCGTGGAGCTCGACTCCCAGGGCAGCCCCGACCAGGCGCCGGCCCTCGCGCAGGAGGCCATCAACGACGAGACGGTCGTCGGCATCATCGGCCCGGCCTTCTCGGGTGAGTCGGCCGCCGCCAATCCGCTGTTCGAGGAGGCCGGCCTGCCGATCATCTCGGCGTCGGCGACGAACCCGGACCTCGCTGGTCCGGACATCTTCCACCGCCTGGTCGCCAACGACGGCGCCCAAGGCCCGGCGGTCGCCTCGTACATTCGCGACATTGCGGGGGCGCAGGCGGTCTTCGTGGTCGACGACTCGTCGGAGTACGGCCTGGGCCTGGCCGACATCGTCCGCAGTGACCTCGGCGACCTGGTGGTCGGCAACGACGCCGTCCAGGCGGGCCAGACCGACTTCTCGGCGACCGTCACCGCGATCCGCGGGGCGAACGCCGATGCGGTGTTCTTCGGGGGTTACTACACCGAGGCCGGTCTGCTCACCGCGCAGCTGCGCAGCGCCGGCATCACGGCGACCTTCGTCTCCGGCGACGGCTCCAAGGACCCGGGCTTTGTCGACGCAGCCGGCGCGGAGGCCGCCGAAGGCGCAATCCTCACCTGCCCGTGCTTCCCGCCCGACCAGGCGAGTGGCACGTTCTTCGACGACTACGAGGCGGCCTACGGCAGCGCGGCCGGCACGTACAGCGCCGAAGGTTTCGACGCGACGAGCGTTTTCCTCGACGCGATCGAGGCAGGCAACTCGACCCGTGAGGACGTGCTCACGTTCATCGACGAGTACAACGAGGAAGGCATCACCTCGCAGATCGAGTTCGCCGAGGACGGCGAGATCGCGACAGTCTCGATCTGGGCCTACCGGGTCGAGGGTGGCGAGGTCCTCGGCGACCAGGTGATCGAGGTCGAGTGACGGCTTCGGGCCTGATCTGATCCTGCGATGCGGCGCGGCTGGGCCGGAAC
>JBOGDS010000040.1:0-31579 GCA_050743075.1 Jiangellaceae bacterium
ACCGCGAGCCCTTCGTCGACCGGTCCTCGCGGGTCGAGCTCGGCCACGAAGCGGATGCGGTCGGCGGATAGGTTGTGATTCACGGTGACCTCCTCGGGGTCATCGAGGTCCCGGCCGGCGTGCGAGCGTCGCGCCGGGACCGCTGAATCCCGACCCGGTTAGAGCCGGGGATTCGACCGTGTGAGGAAGCGAAGTACCAGCGTTTTCCCTGGTCGCACTGGGATGAGCACCCGAAGTGCTCATAATCCCTGGGTCGTGGGTTCGAGTCCCACCCGCCCCACCAGTCACAGGCCCGCCCTATCACCGCTGACCAGCGCAAAGCTCCTCGCCACCCTCAGACCCAAGGGCGTGGCATCACCTCGTCGGCGGCCCCGAACGCCCAACAGGGTGCGAGCACCATGCGCGCGCACATCGAGCAGCGGTGCGGGACACAGTAGACAACCGTGTCTTCGACTCAGCCTCCTGGGGATGGCTCCGCCGTGGGTGACACGGCGACGGGTGGCGCCGTCGCCGGCGCGCAGTCTGGCGACTCCTTGGGCCGCGCCGCCTCGGACTCAGCGGCGGGCGGGCGGTCGGCGCTCTGGGGGCACGCCACCGGGTCCGGCCCGGGAGGAGCGGGCGACTCCTCCAGCACGCTGAGCACGACCTCACGCATCGCCGGTGCCCAGCCAACCGCCGCTGTCGGCGGCTGATCGACCGCGGGCTGGTCCTCGGTCGAGGTCTCCTCCGGTGGTTCCGGTTCGCCCGTGGCGGACTCGTCCGGCGGCGGGGTCGTCCGAGGGGTTGGGGTGGTCACGGGGTTGCGGGCTCGCCGGGGCAGTGCTCATTCGCGCCGGTGGTGCCGGAGGCGTGGATGTCGAGGGCGACGGGGCGGCGGGTGGCCTGGTCGCGTTCTCCGTTGATGGCCAGTCGCCTGGCTGGGACACCGGGGACGACGGCACCGCCACCACGCGGCCGGTCCGGAACCTCTCGGCCAGGGTGAGGACGACTCTGACCTACTCGTCGGCATTGTTGTAACGGCGGACGGCCCGGGCCGCCTGGATCGGATCCCGCAGATCCGTGTCACCGGCACACAGGTAGACGGCCGCCCCCTGGGCGGCGTCGTAGATGTTGTTCGGGTCGCGGCGGCCGTCGCCATTGCCGTCAACGCTCACCGAACGCCAGGTCGACGGGATGAACTGCATCGGGCCGACGGCGCGGTCGTAGGTTGTGTCGCCGTCGAGCGCACCACCGTCGGTGTCGCGGATCAGCGCGACGTTCGGTCTTCTCGCCGATTTCATCCGTACCCACCTCGGTATGACCGGCACGCACATCGGCTGCGACACCACCAGCTGCGGCGTGTGCACGGTTCTTCTCGACGGCAAGCCGGTCAAGTCGTGCACCGTCTTCGCAGTCCAGGCCGACGGGCGGAGCATCACCACCGTCGAGGGGCTGCGCAACAACGGCGATCTGAGCGCGGTGCAGGAGGCGTTCAAGGAGGAGCACGGCCTGCAGTGCGGCTTCTGCACTCCCGCGATGATGCTCGTCGCCACCGAGCTGCTCGAGAGCAACCCCGACCCCACCGAGGACGAGATCAGGTGGGCGATCTCCGGGAACATGTGCCGTGCACCGGCTACGTCAACATCGTCAAAGCGATCCGGGCGGCGGCGCGCGAGGCGCAGCCCGTCGGCGCGGCCGAGTAAGGGGAGTGAGCGGCGATGACGACCGAGACCATCCACGAGACGACCACGTCGGCAGAGGTCGGCGGCATCGGTCACTCCATCCGGCGTAAGGAGGACGAACGCTTCGTCCAGGGCGCCGGACGCTACGTCGACGACGTCGTGCTGCCCGGCATGCTCCACCTCGCGCTACTGCGCAGCCCGGTCCCGCACGCGCGCATCGTGTCGATCGACACCAGCGCGGCATCGGCCGTCGAGGGCGTCGTCGCCGTGCTCACCGGCCGGGAGCTGGAGGGGTACAACCTGGCGTGGATGCCGACGCTGTCCGGCGACACCCAGGCCGTGCTCGCCACCGACAAGGTCCGCTTCCAGGGCCAGGAGGTCGCGGCGGTCATCGCCGAGAGCCCGTACATCGCCTACGACGCCCTCGACCTGATCGACGTCGAGTTCGACGCGCTGCCGCCCGTCCTCAACCCACAGCAGGCGCTGGCCGACGGTGCGCCGGTCATCCGCGACGACAAGGAGGGGCAGACCGACAACGCCTGCTACACCTGGGAGAGCGGCGACCAGGACGCCACCGGCCGGGCCTTCGAGGCCGCCGACGTCGTGGTGAAGCTCGATACGCACTACCCGCGCTCGCACCCGGCGCCGCTGGAGACGTGCGCCTGCGTCGCCGACGTCAACCCGGCTACGAAGCACGTCACGATCTACATGACCTCGCAGGCCCCGCACGCCCACCGGACGCTGTTCGCGATGGTGGCCGGCCTGCCGGAGCAGAACATCCGGATCGTCTCGCCGGACCTCGGCGGAGCGTGTGCCCAGCTGGCGGTCACGCGGGAGGCTGCGTCGGCGCTACGCGACGGCCGGACCAGGCTGCTGCTGCTCGGCGTCCCGGCCGAGGCGGCAGCCGCGTTCGACGAGGGCGTGGTCGTCGTCCCGATGGCCTGCGGGAGCGAAGGAGCACTGGCCGTGAGCTTGGAACCTGTCGTGCCCGCACCGCTCGTCGTCGCGGTCGGGGACTCGCCGGCGGTGGCCACGTTGGTGTCGCTGGCGCGCGACCTGGGCTGGCGCGGGGTCGAGGTTGCCTCGGCCGATGAGATCGCCCGCCCGGGGATCGACGCGGGCGCTGCCGTCGTCGTCGCGACCCAGGGGCACGACGACGAGGCCGCGGTCGTGGCGGCGCTGGCGACCGACGCCGGCTACGTCGGCCTGGTGGCGTCCCGCAAGCGGGCCGAGGCGACGCTGGGATACCTGCGCGACCGCGGTGTGCCGGAGGCGGATCTCGCCCGGGTGCAGGCGCCCGCGGGTCTCGATCTCGGGTCGACGGACCACCGGGAGATCGCCGTGGCCGTGCTGGCCGAACTGGTGGCCCGCCGGGCGGCCGGCTTGCTGCGGCCGCCTGTCGCCGAGCCCGCGCCGAGCGCGGCCACGGAGGCCATCGACCGGTCTGCGGCATGACAGTCGGGATCGCGACCGCCCGGTGGCACACGGAGCACGACGGCCGGACGTGGTACTTCTGCGGCCCCGGGTGCCTGCGCGCCTTCACGGCGGAACCCGCGGCGTTCGCGGCGGCCGGTCGGTCCCGGTCCTGACGACCGGGAGGGCTCGCACGGAAGACCAGGATCACATCTTCCTGATCGAAACCGTTATCCGATCCCGATCGAATACGTTATATTCTCCCTAGTCGAAGCGCTACTTCTTCCTGGTCAGGGCTGTCTGTGTCTTACCGAGATCGAGTGGTTGACCGTGAGTTGGCCGTCCGGCTGCAGTCAACGACACAACCCGAGCAAACAGTTCGCGGGCGGCGCGGGGGTGCCGTTGCCCGCGGGTGAGGAGCCAGCCCCATGCCTGCATCCCATCCTCGAACCCTGCGACGGCGCGTCGCGCCGGTGATCCTGTTCCTCCTGGCCCTTGTCCTCGCCGCCTGTGCGCCGATCGACGAGGGGAACGGCGAGGGTGATCCTGCCGCCACCGGCACTGCCGGGACCGGCGACGACGGCGGCGGTCAGCTCTCCATCGCCACGGGCGGCACCGGCGGCGTCTACTACCCCCTCGGTGGAGGCTTCGCCACTGTCATCCGCGAGAACGTCCCCGGCTACGACGCCACCGTCTCGGAGACGAACGCATCGGTCGACAACATGCAGTTGATCGGAGACGGAGGAGCCGACCTGGCGCTCGTGCTGGGTGACACCGCGGCCGATGCGGTCAACGGGGCGGCCGATTTCGAGGGCAGCCCCATCACCGCGTGCTCCCTCGGCCGCCTCTACGACAACTACACGCAGATCGTGACGAGCGCCGGTTCCGGGATCACCAGCATCGAGGACATGGAGGGCACGAGCATCTCGCTCGGCTCGCCGGGCTCTGGCACGGAGATCATCGCGCTGCGCATCCTGGAGACGGCGGGCTTCGATCCCGACGCCGACATCAGCCGCCAGCAGCTCGGTGTCGCCGAGACCGTCGCAGCGTTGCGCGACGGCACCATCGACGCCGGGTTCTGGTCAGGCGGCCTACCGACCGGCGCGCTGGTCGACTACGCCACCACGGGCGACATGGTTCTCATCCCGCACGGCGAGCGCGCCGACGCCCTGCAGCAAGCCTATGGCGACTACTACACCGAGGCGGAGATCCCGGCCGGCACGTACGAGGGGCAAACCGCGTCGGTGTCGGTGGTGGTGGTGCCGAACGTGCTCGTCGCCAACCCGGAGAACATGCCCGAGGAGCTCCAGCAGCAGATCACCGCGGCCATCTACGACAACAAGGAGCAGCTCGTCGCGGTGCATCCAGCCGCGGAGGAGCTGGACGCCGGCACGGCCAGCGAGATCGGCTTCATGGAGGTCTGCCCCGGCTCGCAGGCCTATTTCGACGGTCAATGAGGTGACCGGCCGCTGGCGCGGCCGGGGCGCTGCCCTCGTCCTGGTCATCGCCTTGGCAGCAGTCCCAGTGGCCGCCGGCGTGGATGCGGGCGCCGGCGACCGGCGGGTGCTCGTCGTGAGCGACCCCGGTGGGCGGACGCTGGCGCGCGTGCCGCTCTGCGACGACGCCGCCTTCACACTCCGTTACCGCAACTCGGTGTACGGGACGCTGGCCGAGGAGCGCTTCGTCGTCGCCGACGACGGGGGGTTCGAGCTTCGTGAGCTGGCGGCCGAGCAGCTCGCGGTCCTGGAGGAGTACTACGGCGTGTCCGAGCAGCCGATGCTGGTCGCGCGGGAGTGGTGGCGAGCGCCGCCCGCGTACGAGCTGGAGCTGGACCGGCTGACGGTGGCGGCGACCGACCTCGGGCGTCGCACGCTCCTGGTCGCCGGCCAGCCCCCGCTCCTCCTGTGGCACCTCGTCGAGGATGCGGCGCCGTCGGTCGTCATCGAGGCGGACCCCGGCGCATGAGCCGGGCCGACAGGACCGCACCGGATCCGGTCGTCGACCAGGAGGCGCTCCTCGCCGAGTACGAGGCGGAGAAGGCGGCGCGCAAGCTCACCGGCATCCCGTTCCGGGTGGTCCAGGTCCTGGGGGCATCCGTGGGCATGCTCGGGCTGTGGTGGGTCTTCAACCCGATCTCCAAGCAGCTCTACCTGCCGCTGTTCGCCATGTTGACGTTGGCGACCACCTTCCTTCTCTACCGTGGCCGGGGCCGATCGGGCGCGGCGCAGAGTGACGGGCGGCCCGACCATCCCCGTGCGGTCGACTGGCTGCTGGCAGGCGTCACGATCGCGACCTTCGCCTTCATCGTCGTCGACTGGCAGACCTTCTTCCGCAGGTCGGTCTCGCCCGGCGAGGTGGAGCTGGTGGTGGGCACGCTGGTGATCGCGCTCGTGCTGGAGGCGACCAGGCGCACGGTCGGCTGGATCGTGCCTGCGATCGTCGTCTTCGCACTTGCCTACGGGTACCTGGGGCCGCTGTTCCCGTCGCCCTTCGATCATGCCAGCTACGCGTGGCCACGCCTGGTCGGCCACAGCGTGCTCAGCACCTCCGGCGTGTTCGGCGTGCCGCTCGACGTCGCCGCGACGTACATCGTCCTGTTCACGATCTATGGCGCAGTGCTTGAGTATTCGGGCGCGAGCAAGTTCTTCCTCGACCTCTCGTTCGCCGCCTTCGGACGCTCACGTGCCGGGCCCGGCCGTACGGTCACCCTCGCCGGCTTCCTGCTCGGCACCGTCTCCGGCTCCGGCGTGGCGACCACGGTCACCCTCGGCGGCGTGTCGTGGCCGGTCCTCAAACGAGCCGGCTATCCCCGCGAGGAGGCCGGCGGCGTGCTGGCAGCGGCCGGCATCGGCGCCATCCTCTCGCCGCCGACCCTGGGAGCGGCGGCATTCATCATCGCCGAACTGCTGAGCGTGTCGTACCTCGAGGTCCTGATCTGGGCGACCGTGCCGACACTGCTCTACTACCTCGGGATCATCCTTGCCGTCGAGATGGATGCTCGCCGGTTCCGCACGCACGCGGTGGTTATCGACAGGCCGCCGGCCCGCCGCCTGCTGTTGCGCTTCGGCTACCACTTCAGCTCGCTGCTCGCGATCGTGGTGTTCATGGCCATGGGCATGACCGCGTTCCGGGCGGTTGTCCTCTCGACCGCGCTGGCGTTCGTGCTCAGCTTCCTCGATCGACAACACTGGCTGACTCCGGGCCGTGCCTGGGACGCCCTCGCGGCCGGAGGCATCGGTGTGCTGGCCGTGGCGCCGGTGATGGCCGCGGCCGGGATCATCGTCGGCATCCTCACGCTCACGGGTCTGGGCCTGAATCTGGCCGGTATCATCGTCGCCTTAGCCGGCGGCAGCTTGCTGCTCACGGCCTTCTACTCAGCGGTGTCGATCCTCCTGCTCGGCCTGGCGGTGCCGGTCACGGCGAGCTTCATCATCAGCTACGTGATCATCAAGCCGGCGCTGGAAGGACTCGGCGTGGCGGACTTCGCGGCGGCCATGTTCGTCTTCTACTACGCGGTCCTCTCGGAGGTGTCCCCGCCGACGGCGCTCTCGCCGTTCGCAGCTGCGGCGATCACCGGTGGCAAGGCGGTGAAGACGATGTGGCTGACCTGGAAGTACACGCTGCCTGCGTTCCTGGTTCCGTTCGTCATGGTGCTCGCCCCGCGGGGAGAGGGGTTGCTGCTGGAGGGGAGCATGCCGACGATCGTGATCGCGTGCGTCGCCGGCGCGCTCGCGGTCGCTGCACTGGCCGTCACGACCGGCGGCAGGGTGATCGGTCCCGCCACATGGCCCGAACGGGTCCTGTTCGGCATCGGCGCGGTGATGCTCCTCGTCACCGAGCCGCTGTGGATCGGCATCGGTCTGGTGGCCATCCTCGCAGGCCTCGCGCTGCACCTGGTGCGACGGAAGGGCCGCGGCGCCGCTCCCGCCTGACCGATGGACCGCGGACCTGCGCGTCACCCCATGACGAGATCACCACGGCTTGGGCGGTCTACCCCCAAACCGGACGGAACGCCCCCAGGGCGGCGCTGGCCGCCACGGCCGCGGCGAACAGCAGCAATGCGCCGGCGAGCAGCGCGCGGTCTGACCGGCTGACGACCTGCGGGCGCGCGACGGTCCGCGGCGCGGTCGAGTCGAACCCGCGGGCGTCCATCGCCATGGCCAGCCGGGTTCCGCGACGCACCGCGCCGACCAGCAAGGTGAACACGGTGCCGGCGAACAGCCGGGCGTGGGCCAGCGGGTTTCGCCCCGCGTCGACGCCACGGGCCCCGACGGGCCATCCGGATCGTCCGCCACTCGGCCGCCATCAACGGCAGGAGCCGCAGGGCGGCCAAGGAGGCGTAGGCGAACCTGGCCGGTATCCGCGCGTTCTGGACCAGAGAGTCGGCGAGGTCGGTCGGATCGATGGTCATGAGAACCGCGAAGCCTGGGAGCGCGATCGCGAGCACCCGCACCGCAACCGCCAGCGCCGTCAGCCACGGGTCGTCGTTGTCGGTCAGCAGCAGGGTCGTCAGTCCCACCCCCGCAGCTGAGACGAGCAGCGGCCACCCGCGCGCGAGCAGCAGGCGCACCGGCACACCGCCGGCTCGCACCGCCAGCAGGGATCCGGCCAGCACAAGCGCAGGGGTCAGCGGATCGTCTGTGAGAGACACGCCGATGGCCAGCAGGAAGCTGACGGCCAGCTTCACGGCCGGGTTCGCGCGAGCCAGCCAGCCCGTCCCCACCGTCGCGCCCGTGAGCCCCATGATCATGTCGATTTCGCCCCCTGGATCGGGGGCAAACTCGACATGATCATGGGGAGGGTGTGTCCGCTGTCGAGCGTCAGCACCCGGTCGGCGAGCGACGTCACGACGGCTTCGTCGTGCGTGACGGCACAGATCGCGCCGCCGCCGTCGCGGTGGGCCGCCAGCAGGTCGACCAGCTCGACCCAGGTGCGGCGGTCCTGGCCGAACGTCGGCTCGTCCAGGATCAGAACCGACGGCGACATCGTCAACGCGGTCGCCACCGAGAGCCGCCGCTTCTCCCCTCCGGAGAGGGTGAACGGATTGGCCTCGGCGAGATGGGTGAGGCGCAGGCGGCCGAGTAGCTCGTCTACCCGGCGCACGACGTCGCCGGCCGGCTCACCGCGCCGCGAGGGGCCGAACGCGAGCTCGTCGCGGACCCGGCCGGTCAGGAACTGGTGCTCGGGATCCTGGAAGACGGTACCGATCCGGCCGGCCAGGTCGGCGGCCCGCCACCGGTGCGGCGGCGTGACCGCGTCGGCGCCGGCCAGGCCGGGTGTGGCGCGCACCTCGCCGGTCGTCGGTGCGGCGAGGCCGGCCAGGATCGTCGCCAGCGTGGACTTGCCCGAGCCGTTCGGCCCGACGACGGCCAGCGCCTCGCCGGCGCGCAGGCTGGTCGAGACGCCGGCCAGCGCGGGTGTAGGCGCGCCTCGGTGCGTGAACCCCACCTCGGTCGCGACGAGGAGCGCGTCTCGCACGGCGATCGTGGAGCGGCGAACAGGCAGGGGGTGGTCGGGGACCCAGACCCCACTCGAGGCGAGCCAGGCCCCGCGCCGAGCGAAGACCTCGGCGGGGGCCCCGTCGGCGATGACCCCACCACCAGGCTCGAGGACGACGACGCGGTCGACCAGCGGCAGCGCCTCGGCCACCCGGTGCTCGACCAGGATCGTCGTCGCACCGGTCGAACGCTGAGCGGCGGCCACCGCGTCACGCACCAGGGCGGCTCCCACCGGGTCCAGGTTGGCCGTCGGCTCGTCGAGCAGGAGCAATCGCGGCGACAGCGCCAGGATCCCGGCCAGGGCGAGCCGCTGCTGCTCACCGCCGGAGAGTGTGCTGGTGGGCCGGTCTCGCCCGTACGGGAACCCGACGGCGGCCAGGGCGGCGTCCACGGTCGGCCAGATCCGCCCCGCCGGCACGGCCCGGTTCTCCGGCCCGAACGCGACGTCGTCGCCGGCCCTGGCCATGACCAGCTGCGACTCAGGGTCCTGGAGCACCAGCCCGGACCGGTCCCGGGCGGCACGGGGGTCGAGACCGTCGACGGTCAGCTCGCCCCCGGCGTCGCCGGCGTGCGCCGGGTCGAGCAGGCCGGCGAGCGCCGCGAGCAGGGTGCTCTTCCCGCCGCCCGACGGCCCCAGCAGAAGAACGCGCTCTCCTGCCGAGACGGTGAGGTCGAGCCCGCGCACGGCGTGGGAGCGGCGGCCGGCGTGGCGCCACCCCCAGCCGCGTGCCTCGATCCGGACGCCGCTCAGACGAGTGCCCGTTCCCGTCCGGACGGGAAGGCGTCGAGCGCACCGGTTGCGGCCAGCTTCCGGACCAGGTACCAGGAGCCGAGTCCAGCGATCACGACGGCGCTGGCCGTGAGGATGACGTAGTACGTCGTCAGCCACCCGGACGACCAGTCGCGGTAGTAGTAGTACCAGTCCAGCGATGCCGCGGCGAGGCCCGCAGCCGCGGACGCAAGCAGCGCGATCGGCAGGCCGAACTTCCGGTAGCCGAGCGCCAAGAAGACCAGCTCGGGGGCCAGGCCCTCGATCAGGCCGTACCAGATCACCTGCGTGCCCCATGCGGAACCGAGCAGGGCGCTGACGGTCGCTGCCAGCACCATCGCGAATACGGCCGCTCCGGGCTTGCGGACGACCAGCATGGCCAGCACGCCCGGCACCAGCCAGACGCCGTACATGAACGCCTGCGAGGGCGGGAACGCCGTGAACGCGGCTCCCGTCGTGTTCCACAGGTGCCCCCAAGCCCAGAACACCACGCCGAACGCGACCCCCAGGACGGCGGTCACGACGATGTCGACCGTGCGCCAGGTGAACCGGCCGGGGGTCGGCCCCGCCGGGAGCCGGCCCGCTTGCTGGTGACTCATGATGGTTCCCTCCTGTTGTCAGGAGGAGTGGCCTTCGCGCCCCTCGTCGTCCGACGAAACGGCGCGTCACGGAAACGAGATCCGTGGACGCGCCGCAGGCCTGGCGACTCATCGACTCCCTGCGCCGGCATTACCCGGATCAGGTTCGAGGGTCTGCGGTGTGACCCGCACTCTCAGCGCTGCAGCGCTCCCCTGTCGTGTGAAATTATGCCGCCTAGCTTACATGCGGATCATCGCGGCGCGCCGCCAGCTCCTCGGCCAGCTCGCGCAGCTCGGAGCGTACGAAGTCACGCGTTGCCACCTCGCCCACCGAGATCCGCAGCGACGCGACCTCACGGGCCAGGAACTCCATGTCGGCCCGCGACCGGGCGTCGACATCGCGGTCCTGCTCGAGGTTGACCCGGTCGCGGTCGTCCTGCCGGTTCTGTGCCAGCAGGATCAGCGGGGCAGCGTACGACGCCTGGATCGAGAGGAGGAGAACCAGGAAGATGAACGGGTACTCGTCCCAGCGAAGGTCGTCGGGTCCGACGACGTTCCAGCCGACCCAGACCACGATGAAGACGGTCAGGTAGGCCAGGAACCGGCCGGTCCCCAGGAACCGCGCGATCCGCTCCGACGCCTGCCCGAACACCTCCGGATCGACGTTGGGCCGGCGCAGGCCGCCGGGTCCGCGGGGTTGGTCGAGCCTGCTACGTGCCACTCTCGACCTCCTCCCGGGTCGCTCGGGAGCGCCACTCCTCGCCGAGCAGGTGGTCCATGACGTCGTCGACGGTGACGACGCCGAGCAGCCGGCCGTGCTCGTCGACGACCGGGCAGGCGACCAGGTTGTACGTGGCGAACACGCTGGCGACCTGCTCCAGCGGGGCGTCCGGCGGCAACGGCTCCAGATCAGTCACCAGGACCCCCGAGACCAGGGACGACGGTGCCTCGCGCAGTAGCCGCTGGAAGTGCGCGATCCCCAGGTAGCGGCCGGTCGGGGTGTCCATCGGTGGACGGCAGACGTACACCATGGCGGCCAGCGACGGGGTGAGGTCGGGGTTGCGGATCCGCGCCAGCGCTTCGGCCACGGTGGCGTCGGGCGACAGGACGACCGGCTCGTTGGTCATCATGCCGCCGGCCGAGTAGTCGTCGTAGCTCAGCAGCTGGCGGACCGGCGCGGCCTCCTCCGGCTCCATCAGCGTCAGCAGCGTCTCGGCCTGGTCGGCAGGCAGGTCGGCGAGCAGGTCGGCAGCGTCGTCGGGTCCCATCGCCTCCAGCACGTCGGCGGCGCGCTCTCCGTCGAGCGAGCGGATGAGCTCCTGTGCCTCCGAGGCGTCCAGCTCCTCGATCACGTCGGCCAGCCGCTCGTCGTCGAGCGCCAGCGCCACCTCGCGGCGGCGCTTGCCGGACAGTTCACGGAGCACGCCGGCGAGGTCGGCCGGCCGCAGTTTGTCGAAGGCCGCGAGCATGTTCGCCGCGCCCTGGATCTCCTCGGGCGTGGCGAAGCCGGCCAGGTCGTCGAAGGCGTGGATGCGAGTCTCGCCGCGGCGGCCGAACCGCTTTCCACGGCTGTGGGCCGCGACCTTCGTCACCATCCAGTCACGGGAGCGGGCCTGCTCCACGGCCACGTCGGAGACCGTGACCTCCTCGCCGGTGTCCTCCACGGTGACCCGCCGGTCGAGCATCGCCCGCAGGATCAGGGTCTCGCCCTGACGCTGCTCGAAGCGGCGCATGTTGACGACGCCGGTGGTGATGACCTGGCCGACATCGATGCTCGTCACCCGCGTGATGGGGAGGAAGATCCGACGCCGCACCGGTACCTCGACGACAAGCCCCAGCACCCGGGGGAGCGTGCCCGGAACAGGCACCGTCACCACCACGTCGTGAACCTTGCCGACCTGGTCGCCGTGCGGGTCGAAGACGGCGGTTCCAGCCAGCCGGGCCACGTAGACCCTGGTCAGCGTCCCGCTCATGGCCGCAGGCTACCGGGCCTGCGGGAACGGGAGCCGCAGGTAGACTGTCACGCCGGCCATCCCGGCCGTCTTCCGCACCGCCGATCCGAGGTCCGCACCGATGCCGTCAGCCGCACAAGGCCACCTTCGACGGCTCCGGGTGGCGGTCGCGCTCTCCGTCTGCCTGCTGGCCCTGGTCGGCTGCCGCGGCGACAGCTCGACGGCCCCGCTTGCCGAGATCGCCTCCGGACCCCAGGTGGCTGCCGAGAACGGCGTCGACCAGAACGGCCCCGACGAGGCGCTGGCCGCCGTCCTGTCGGCCATGGAGGCGCATGGCTCGTACCGCGTGACCGGCACGACGGTGGGCGGCGGCGCCATCGACATCTCGTTCAAGGTCGGAGCCGGTGCCACCGGGACTGTCGACTCGGGCAGCCCGGTCACGCTGGTGGCGCTCGACAATCGCGTCTACGTCACCGGCGACGCCGAGTTCATGGCCGAGAACGTCGGTGCCGACGCCGCCGAGCGGATGGCCGGCAAGTGGCTCCTGCTGCCGCAGGACGCGACGTCGGGCTTCTCGATCTTCGCCGACGGTGGGTCGTTCGCCGACGCCGTGCTCGGTGCCCAGGGTCCGGTCGAGATGGCCGGCGTCCGCGACGTCAACGGCGCACCGGCGCTCGGCCTGGTCTTTCCGGAGTCCGGTGGGACGCTCTGGGTCTCAGCGCAGGGCGACCCGCTGCCCATCCAGTTCGAGGAGAAGGGCGCCTCGGCCGGCACGGGCGTGCTGGCGTTCACCGACTTCGGCGCAGACGTCGCGATCCAGGCACCGGCGGCCGGGTCCGTCGTCGACGTCGAGAGCCTGCCAGGGCAGTAGCAGCCTCCCAGCGGGATTGCCCGACCGATGTCGGGCGATGGTGGGCCTGCGCGGGTCGCCGCGGAACGTGGCAGGGTGGGCTCCATGGAGCAGGCCGAGCTGCGGGCGCTGGTCGACGAGGCGATGAAGCGTACGGCGCTGGTGTGGCTGTCCTTCGCCGGAAGCGACCGGGCCTGGCCGGTCTGGCACGTCTGGGACGGTGCAGCCGCCTACGTCGTGTCGGCAGGGCGGGAGCAGCGGCTGGACGGCATCGAGCGGGCAGAGCGTGTCGTGGTCACCGCCCGGGCCAAGGACAGCAGGGAGCGGCTGGTCAGCTGGGTCGCCGAGCCGGTCGTTCTCGAGCCCCGCAGCGACGACTGGCGGGCGGCGGTCGAGCTGCTGCGCGCCGAGCGGCTGAATGCCACCCAGGGCGACGCCCTCCTCGACGTCTGGGCGGAGCAGTCGACGGTCACCAGACTCACGCCGACCGGCGAGACGACCGAGCGCCCGGGCGCATACCCGGACGACTCTCTCGCGGCCGCTCCGGTCGAGTCACCGGCGACGACCACGGGCAAGCTGCCCTGGGTCGTGCACCGCAGGGCCGGCCGGGCACCCCGGCTCTGAGCCGGTCGCGGGAACCTGTCGATCCCACGGCCACCTTGCGGACGGAGATCGCTGCCATGCACGACGACCGCGCCCTCATCCGCGACCGGATCGAGCGGGCGCTGCGTGAACGGATCCGGCCGGCGACGCACCGGACCGTCGGCACGCTGTCCGCCGAGGTGTGGCACGTCGAGGGCGGCCAGGGTGAACCGGTGGCGCCGGCGATCGCGCTCGGCGAGGGCACCTACCAGCGGTGCCAGGTGGGCGAGCCGTGGGGGCCGGCATGGGGAACCAGCTGGTTCCACCTGACCGGCTCGGTCCCGGCTCACGCTGCGGTCGGACGGGTCGAGCTGCTGGTGGACCTCGGGTGGTCCGGCCGCTCGCCCGGCTTCCAGGCCGAGGGTCTGGTCTACTCGCCCGACGGCACCGTGGTGAAGGGCCTGAACCCGAACAACGGCTGGGTTCCGGTGGCCGCGGGTGAGGAGCACATCGACCTGTACGTGGAGGCGGCGGCGAACCCCCTCCTGGTGGGCTTCCGGCCGACGCCGTTGGGGGAGAAGTCGACGGCGGGCGACCGCCCGCTGTACCGGCTGGCTCGGGCCGATGTGGCGGTGCTCGAGACCGAGGTCTGGGAGCTGGTGCAGGACCTCGAGGTGCTCGACGGTCTCGCCCGCCAGCTCGCGGATGGCGACCCGCGCGGGTGGGAGATCCTGCGGGCCGTCGGCCGCGCGCTGGACGCCGTCGACCTCGACGACGTCGCCGGGACGGCCAAGCAGGCCCGGGCGGAGCTCTCCGACGTGCTGTGCCGCCGCGCACACGCCAGCGCCCATCGGCTGTCCGCCGTCGGGCACTCGCACATCGACTCGGCCTGGCTGTGGCCGGTGCGCGAGACGGTGCGCAAGGTGGCCCGCACCACGTCGAACGTCGTGCAACTGCTCGACGAGAACCCGGACCTGGTCTACGCGATGTCCTCGGCCCAGCAGTTCGCCTGGATCGAGGAGCACCGGCCCGAGGTGTTCGCCCGGGTGGCCGAGCACGTCCGGGCCGGCCGGTTCGTGCCGGTCGGCGGGATGTGGGTCGAGGCGGACACGAACATGCCCGGCGGCGAGGCGATGGCCCGCCAGTTCGTCCACGGCAAGCGGTACTTCCTGGACCGGTTCGGCATCGACACCCAGGAGGTGTGGCTGCCCGACTCGTTCGGATACTCGGCGGCGCTGCCCCAGCTGGTGCGCCTCTCCGGCTCGCGGTGGTTCCTCACCCAGAAGATCTCCTGGAACACCGTGAACGTCTTTCCCCATCACAGCTTCTGGTGGGAGGGCATCGACGGGACCCGGGTGTTCACCCACTTCCCGCCGGTCGACACGTACAACTCGGACCTGTCCGGCGCCGAGCTGGCGCACGCGGTGCGCAACTTCCGCGACAAGGGCGGCGCGACCCCGGTCGCTGGTGCCGTTCGGCTGGGGCGACGGCGGTGGCGGCCCCACCCGCGAAATGGTGGCGCGCGCCCGCCGCACGGCTGACCTCGAGGGCTCTCCCCGGGTGGTCCTGGAGACACCGGCGGCGTTCTTCGCCGCCGCCGAGCAGGAGTACCGCGACGCCCCGGTGTGGGCAGGGGAGCTGTACCTGGAGATCCACCGGGGCACGTACACGTCGCAGGCCAAGACCAAGCAGGGCAACCGGCGCAGCGAGCACCTGCTGCGCGAAGCCGAGCTGTGGGCGGCCACCGCCGCCGTCCGCGGCCTGTTCGAGTACCCGTACGACGCTCTGGACCGGATCTGGAAGACGGTGCTCCTGCACCAGTTCCACGACATCCTGCCCGGCTCGTCCATCGCCTGGGTGCACCGCGAGGCGCGGGAGACCTACGCGCGAATAGCCGCCGAGCTCGAGGCGATCATCGTCGGCGCCACGCAGGCGCTCGCCGGTGACGGCGGCCCCGGAGTCGCCTTCAACGCCGCACCTCAGGCTCGCGACGGTGTCCCCGCCCTGTCGGCGGGGACGGTGCCGGGCGACGGCGCCGAGGTGAGCGCCGCGGCACACGACGGTGGGTACCTGCTCGACAACGGGCTGGTCCGCGTGGTCGTCGACGCCCGCGGCCTGCTGACGTCCGTGCGCGACCTGGTGGCCGACCGCGAGGTTCTCGCGCCGGGCCGGCCCGGGAACCTGCTCCAGCTTCACCCGGACTTCCCCAACCGGTGGGACGCGTGGGACGTCGACTCCTTCTACCGCAACCGGGTGACCGACCTGGTCGAGGTCGACTCGCTCGACCTGCACGGCGGCGGCGTCAGGGTGGCTCGACGCTTCGGGGGGTCCCGCGTCGTGCAGGACATCACGCTGGCACGCGGCGCTCGGCGGGTCGACGTCCGCACAGCGGTCGACTGGCACGAACGCGAGAGGTTCCTCAAGGCGGCCTTTCCGCTCGACGTCCACAGCGACCGGGCCGCGTACGAGACCCAGTTCGGGCACGTCTACCGGCCGACCCACGAGAACACCTCGTGGGACGCGGCCAGGTTCGAGGTGTGCGGCCACCGGTGGGTCCACGTCGGCGAGCCCGGCTACGGCGTCGCCGTCGTCAACGACTCGACGTACGGCCACGACGTTCGGCGCGAGGAACGGCCCGGCGGCGGCACCACCACGACCGTGCGGCTCTCGCTGCTGCGTGCGCCCCGCTACCCGGACCCCGACACCGACCAGGGCCGGCACGTACTGCGGTACGCGCTCGCCGTCGGGGCCGGCATCGCCGACGCCGTCCGGGAGGGCTATGCGATCAACCTTCCGCCCCGGCTGGCCCACGGGGGCCCCGTTGACCCGATCGTCCGCGTGGACGGCGACGAAGCCGTCGTCATCGAGGCGGTCAAGCTGGCCGAGGATCGCTCCGGCGACGTCGTCGTGCGTCTCTACGAGTCGCTGGGCGGGCGGGCGTCGGCCCGCCTCGAGCCGTCGTTCCCGGTGGCCGACGTGGCCGAGACAGACCTGCTCGAGCGCCCGATCATTGCCGACGCCCTGGTCCGCGAGTCCGGCGGCATCGAGCTGCGACTGCGGCCGTTCCAAGTGGTGACCCTCCGCCTCCGGCCCCGCGAACTCCCATGATCATGTCGACTACGCACAGCAAACCGTGTACGTAACCGACATGATCATGGGCGGCGGGCGTGGCGTGCGTACGCCCGCGGATACGCTCGCGGGCATCCGTCCGCTCCCGGCTTGAGAGGTCTACGTCATGGCTTCGCCGTTGCGCTCCCGTCGCTCGTGCCTGGCCGTACCGGGGTCGAGCCACAAGATGCTCGACAAGGCCCAGGGCCTGCCGGCCGACCAGGTGTTCCTCGACCTGGAGGACTCGGTGGCCCCGCTCGCCAAGGTCGACGCACGCAAGAACGTCGTCGCGGCGTTGACCACGGGCGACTGGACGGGCAAGACCCGCGTCGTGCGGGTGAACGACTGGACGACCCAGTGGACCTACGGCGACGTGATCGAGGTCGTCGAGGGCGCCGGTGCCGACCTCGACTGCGTCATGCTGCCGAAGGTCCAGACAGCGGAGCAGGTCGTGGCCATCGACCTGCTGATGACCCAGGTCGAGCGGGCCGTCGGCCTCGTGGTCGGCCGGATCGGCATCGAGGCGCAGATCGAGAACGCGCTGGGGCTCGTCAACGTCGACGCGATCGCGCAGGCGTCGCCCCGGGTGGAGACGATCGTCTTCGGGCCGGCCGACTTCATGGCGTCGATCAACATGGGATCGCTCGTCGTGGGGGAGCAGCCGGCCGGGTACGACGTCGGCGACGCGTACCACTACATCCTGATGCGGATCCTGATGGCCGCCCGCGCCTACGACAAGCAGGCGATCGACGGGCCGTACCTGCAGGTCCGCGACCTCGACGGGTTCCGGCGGGTGGCCGGCCGGTCCGCAGCGCTCGGCTTCGACGGCAAGTGGGTCCTGCACCCGGACCAGATCGCCGCCGCGAACGAGGTGTACAGCCCGACCCAGGACGACTACGACCACGCGGAGCTGATCCTCGACGCCTACGAGTGGCACACGTCCGAGGCGGGCGGCGCGCGGGGAGCCGTCATGCTGGGCGACGAGATGATCGACGAGGCCTCGCGCAAGATGGCCCTGGTCGTGGCCGCCAAGGGCCGCGCGGCCGGCCTGTCCCGCGCGTCATCCTTCTCGCCCCCGGACCCGCACGTGTGATCGCGCGGACCAGGTTCTCCGACGGTTCGCCGGACGTGCCGAGGCGACGGCTCGGTGAGGAGATGGCACGCTGAACTGCTCCATAAACCGGCACAACTCGGGCGCCGGAACGACGGTTCAGCGTGCCATCTACGGCGTTTGAGCGTGCCATCCGCACCATCGCCCGACGATTTCTCCGGCGAGGGCACGTCGCGTCTCGTCACGACAGCCTCGGCACACATGGTGTCGCTTCGCCTGGTCAGGGCCTGGCAGCGTTCGCTGCGACGTCGCCGGGTAGGGTCTGCCGGTCGTGGAGCTGGTGGGTCCGGTCGCCGTCGGGCTGAGTACGTGGCTGGGCAGTTTCGAGCTCTCGGGCGCCGAGCTGCTTCCTTTCACGGGGCCGGCGATCCTAGCGGTGAACCACACGTCGATCGCCGATACGCCTCCGGTCATCGCGTCGCTGTACCGGGCCGGCCTGCGTCCGAGCCGCCGCTGCGCCAAGGGCGGATGCGGCAGCACGCACGGTCACATCCGGTTCCTTGCGACCGAGGTCCTGTTCCGCCATCCGATCCTCGGTCCGCTGGTCAAGCACGCGGACTTCGTGCCCGTCGGGCCAGGGCGTTCGGCCAAGTCGGCGCTGCAGGCGGGGATCGACGCCTTGCGCAACGGGGAGATCATCGGCATCTATCCCGAGGGGGACGTCGCCGTCGACCTCAGCTCCGACGGCTCGCCGCGCACCTTTCGCATCGGGGTCGGCCGGCTCGCCCTGGACACCGGTGCGACGATCGTGCCGGTCGCCCACCACGACTCGCGGGTGTTCGGCACGGGCACGGTGAGCGAGAGCCTGCGGACGGCGGCGACCTCGGTATTGCGGCGACCGAAGGTGCACATCCGGGTCGGCCGCCCGATCCAGGCGGCCGAGTATGCCGGCCGGACGCTGCACGAAACCGTCACCTTGATCCAGGAACGCGTGACGGCCGTGTGGCGGACCCTCGCCGGCTGACGTCATCGGGCCTCACGGCCCACCCTCCCCCTCCCCATGATCATGAAGGATCAGCGGGCCCATAGCACCCGTGATCCTTCGTGATCATGGGGAGGGGGAGGAAATGACGTTGCCGTCACCGTCCCCGTGTCGCACCGTGGTGGCGGACTTGTGGCGTGGATCACTTACAGTTTGCCTGGGAACGGATGGAAGGAGGCGCGCGCCTGATGCAGACATTGGTGCTGAATGCCTCCTACGAGCCGTTGGCAGTCGTGTCCGTGCGCCGGGCGGTCGTGCTCGTGCTCACCGAGAAGGCCGTCATGGAGCACGCTGACGACGAGCGCCCGATCCGGTCCGCCAGCCGGCAGCTGCCGATGCCGCTGGTCGTGCGGCTGTTGAAGTTCGTCCGGGTGCCGTACCGCCGCAAGCTGCCCTGGTCGCGCAAGGGCGTCCTCGACCGCGACCGGCACCGTTGCGCGTACTGCGCCGGCAAGGCCAGCACGATCGACCACATCGTGCCGGTGTCCAGGGGCGGCGGCGGCCGCAGCTGGCTCAACACCGTCGGCGCCTGCGTCCCGTGCAACCAGGCGAAGGCGAACCGCACGCCGGCTGAGGCCGGCATGCGCCTGCTCGTCGACCCGCACGAGCCCAAGGCGCAGACGGCGCTCATCCTGGCGATCGGGGTGACCGCAGCCGAACGGCTGCCGGCCTGGCTGGTCGCCGCCACCGCCTGAACCGTCGTCTGTGAGGTCACTCACGGTGACGGCGCGCCCGACTGCGACCGATACTCGCCGGGAGCACCCTCTCCGCCCGAAGGGACGCACGCCATGGGCCGCCTCGCCCGGACCGACGGACTGACCGACGTCCAGACCGAGATCGTCGCCACGGTCCGCGACTTCGTCGAGAAGGAGGTCCTGCCGGTCGCGACCGCGCTGGAACATGCCGACGAGTACCCCACCCGGATCGTGGCGGGTCTCCGGGAGCTCGGCCTGTTCGGGATCACCATTCCGGAGGAGTACGGAGGGCTGGGGGAGTCGCTGCTCACGTACGCCCTCGCTGTGGAGGAACTGTCGCGTGGCTGGATGAGCGTCTCCGGCATCGTCAACACCCACTTCATCGTCGCCTGGATGCTTGCCCAGCACGGCACCGACGAGCAGCGGCAGCGTCTGCTCCCACAGATGGCGGCTGGGGACGTGCGCGGCGCGTTCTCGATGTCCGAGCCCGGCTGCGGCTCGGACGTCGCGGCGATCCGGACGAAGGCGACGAAGAGGGCAGACGGCGGCTACCGCATCGACGGGCAGAAGATGTGGCTGACCAACGGCGGCTCGGCCAACCTCGTCGCCGTCCTGGTGAAGACCGACGAGGGCGCCGAGTCCGTCTACCGCAACATGACGACGTTCCTGGTCGAGAAGGAGCCCGGCTTCGGCGAGGTCGCGCCGGGGCTCACTATCCCGGGCAAGATCGACAAGATGGGCTACAAGGGCGTCGACACCACAGAGCTGCTCTTCGACGGCTTCGCGATCGACGCAGCCGCGATCCTGGGCGGGACTCCGGGCCGTGGCTTCTACCAGATGATGGACGGCGTCGAGGTCGGGCGGGTCAACGTGGCCGCCCGCGGCTGCGGGGTGGCCCTGCGCGCGTTCGAGCTGGCGGCGGCATACGCCCAGCACCGTGAGACGTTCGGCAAGAAGATCGCCGAGCACCAGGCAGTGCAGTTCCGGCTGGCCGACATGGCGGTCAAGGTGGAGGCGGCCCACCAGATGATGGTCATGGCGGCACGGACGAAGGACGCCGGACGACGCAACGACCTCGAGGCCGGCATGGCCAAGTACCTCGCCAGCGAGTACTGCAAGGACGTCGTCGAGGACTCGTTCCGGATCCACGGCGGCTACGGCTACTCCAAGGAGTACGAGATCGAGCGCCTGTACCGCGAAGCGCCGATGCTACTCATCGGCGAGGGGACGGCCGACATCCAGCGGATGATCATCGGGCGACGCCTGCTGGAGGAGTATGCCCTGCGGGGGTGACGTGCGGCTGGCGGTGCCGTCACCGACCGGGCAGACTTCTCCCGTAGCGATCACGCTGAGGAGGACGGCGATGGCCAGCCCAGTACCTGGACTCCCGACGGGCCTGTCCGTCGGTACCTACGACTCTTACACCGAGGCGCAGCGCGCCGTCGACCACCTGTCCGACCAGAAGTTCCCGGTCGAGAATCTCGCCATCGTCGGCACCGACCTACGCCAGGTCGAACGCGTGACCGGCCGGATGACGTGGGCCAAGGCCGCGCTCGGTGGGCTCGCGGCGGGCGCCTGGCTCGGTCTGTTCGTCGGGCTGCTCCTCGGGCTGTTCACCGACGAGGGCTGGCTGCAGATCATCGTGTTCAGCGTGCTCTGGGGTGCGTTGTTCATGCTGATCTTCGGTCTCGTCGGCTACGCCGCGACCGGCGGCCGGCGCGACTTCACGTCGCAGAGCGTCACCATCGCGGGCCACTACGAGATCTTCAGCCAGCACCAGCACGCCGATCAGGCTCGCGACCTGCTGGCCAAGCTCTCGCTCCAGACGCCGAGCTAGCCGGTCCCGCTCCGGGCTCGCCCCACCACTGTGGTGAACTCGACCGCCACCGTCAGTCCTCTGCACCGCTGGTGAAGGCGTAGACGTTGCCGTCCCACGCGGCAGCCACGACCGCGTTGCCCGACACCGCGGGCGACGACGCCACCCAGGCCCCGAGGTCGTGCGACCAACGGTCCGCGCCGGTACGACGGTCCATCGCGCGCAGCCGTCCGTCGTTGGAGCCCACGTAGAGAACGTCACCACTGATCGCCGGCGAGGAAAGCACCGCGCCCTGCGTGTGCTGCCGCCAGATCGGGTCGCCGGTGTCGAGACGCAGGGCGACCACGCTGCCGTCGGTGAACGCCGCGTACACCAGCCCGTCGACCACTGCCGGCGTGGCGGCGGTGCCGGCGCCGGGCAGCAGGGTTTCGCCAGCGGCCTCGTAGCGCCACCGCACCTGCCCGCTGTCCGCCTCGACGGCGACGAGGAGGTCGCCCTGGCAGGCCAGAAGCACGATCCCGTCGGCGATCACCGGCTTGGCGCGCACCCCGACGCCGGCCCCGAGCGCGGTCTGCCAGCACCCGGCGCCGCTGGTGGCGTCGAGGGCGACGAGGTTGGCGTAGGCGGTCGCGAAGACGAGCAGGTCGCCATCCACCGCGGGCGACGCATGGGAGACCCAGTCGCCCGATCGGCCGGCTCGTGCGCCAGTTCGGTTCGCCGCTCTTGGCGTCCAGCGCGATGACCCAGGTGCCGCTGGCCACGCTGTATGCCTGGTAGACGCTTCCGTCGGCAACGGTCGGCGAGAAGTACATCCAGCAGTGCGGCGAGCCGGGATGATCAGGCATCCAGTCCCAGCGGACCTGCCCGGTGTCCGCCTCCACTGCGTGCAGGGGCCCGCGTACCGCGGGTGCGAGCACGAGGTCGTCGGCAACGGCGACGGAGGCCTCCACCGCACCCGGCGTCGCCGTCCGCCAGCGCGGCTGCCCGGTGGCCAGGTCGAGAGCGATGACCCCGTTGGCGTGCTCCCCGTCCTCGTCCCGCACGCCGATGAAGACGGCCTCGTGGGCGAGCGCGGGCGAGGAGGTCAGGATCGTGCCGCCCGAGTGCCGGACCCAGGCCAGGCGCAGCGGCGGGGAGATGGCATCGGCACTGTGCCCCGAGTGGCGCGCGTCCCGATGGAACATCGGCCACGGCGTTTCCCTGCCGAGGCGCGACGGCGCGGCCCTACCGGCTCCAGCCAGCTGTCGTCGAGGTCTGCGGTCCAGCTTCGGGGGGCCCAGCGGCCGCAGCGGCTGCCAGGGGTGCGGGGGTACCGGTACTCGACCTCCGCCGCCACACCGGGCGGGTGGTACCGGCTGATCTGCACGGTGGTCGGCTGGCGAGCGATGCCGACAGCGCCGACGGGGTGGACGACGGCCGGCTCCCGGTCCGCGTCGAGCTCGCCGTACGGCAGCTCGACGCCACCGTCGCGGAACTCGACCAGCCGGAAGCCGCGCGGGGTCTGGTCGAGGGTCGACACCGCCGACGTCGTCACTGCCTGCACCGCCCGGCCGACCACACCGCTGACCACGTCGTTCGAGTGGGTGTGCCCGGCGAGCAGCAGCCGCACGTCGTGTCGCCCGAGCAGCTCCAGGTAGGCGGCGGTGTGCTCGGCCGCCGTCTGCGGCACATTCCACGGAACATGGGTGATGACGACGACCTGCTTGCCGGCCGCGTTGAGAGCCAGGTCCTGCTGGAGCCAGCGGAGCTGGTCGCTCTCGCCGAGGCCGCGGTAGTTCTCCAGCACGACGAAGTGGTGCGGGCCGTACTGGAAGGAGTACCACTCGGGTCCCACAGCCTGCCGATAGTCGTCGACGTCGCGGTAACGACCCGGGAACCCACTCTCCCGGTGCGGTCCGCCGGAGGTACGCCCGGCGAGGTCGTGGTTTCCCGGCGCGGACCACACGGGGACAGCGGAGCCGGTGAGGGCCTGGTCCGCCTGCAGCGAACGGCCGTGGCGTCTCGGTCCGATCATGTCGTAGCTTGCATCCGTGGTCCGGTTCCGCTGGCGCGACCCAGATGCCCCACCCGTCTCGCGGGTGACGACGCTCGAGCTGTTCTTCGACCTCGTCTTCGTCTTCACGTTCACGCAGCTCACCGCGCTGCTCGAGGACGATCTCTCGCCGGCTGGTGCAGGACGGGTTCCTGATCTTCGCCGTGCTGTGGTGGATGTACGGCGGCTACGCCTGGCTGACCAACCAGGTGCCGCCCCGCCGGCCGCTCGAGCAGATCCTGTTGCTCGTCGGCATGGCCGGCTTTCTCGTCGCCGCGGTGTCCGTGCCGCACGCGTTCGACGACACCGGCGTCTGGTTCGGGCTCGGCTACCTCGTGGTGGTCTGCGTCCACCTGGCGTTGTTGTCGCAGTCGAGTGCTCGGGTGGGCACGGCGAGGCTGGCGCCGTTCAACCTGACATCGGCACTGCTGGTGGTCGCGGCCGGCTTCGTCGATGGACCGACCAAGTACGTGCTGTGGGTGGGGGCGTTCCTCCTGCAGGCCGTCACGCCGTACCTGAACGTCGCCCCGCACTTCGAGCTCAACCCGGAGCACTTTGTCGAGCGCCACGGTCTGTTCGTGATCGTCGCGCTCGGGGAGACGGTGATCGCGATCGGGCTCGGCGTCGACTCCGAGCACGTGACGGCGAGCGTCCTTGGCGCCGTCGTCCTGGCCCTCGCCCTGCCGGCGGCGCTGTGGTGGTCGTACTTCTCCGGTGACGACCAGGCGGCCGAGCACGCTCTCGCCTCGGCCGACCCGGGTCCGCGGGCGATCCTGGCGATCCGCGGGTACTTCTACGCGCACATCCCGATGCTGCCGGCCTGGTCGTAGCGGCGGCGGGCATCCACGAGGTCCTACGCCACCCCGGTGATCCGCTGGGCCTCGGCGCCGCCCTTGCCCTGGCCGGCGGGATCGCCCTCTTCTTCGCGGGCGACGCCGAGTTCCGGCGGGTTCTGTACGTGGGACCGGCGACGCCGCGGGTGGCCGGGGCCCTGGCCGCGCTGGCGACCGTGCCGATCGGTCTGGTGGTGCCCGCGGTGGTCCAGTTGGCAGCGCTGATCGCGGTCGTCGTGGGGATGCTCGTGGTGGAGAGCGTCGTGCTGTCCCCGGCAATCGCCACGGACTGACGGGAGATGGAGCGCTCGGCGACCAGTTCCGCCGGCACGCCGCTGCCTACGAGCGGGCGATCCCGGTCCATGCCGAAGGGCGAGCGCCCGACATCGCACCCGTTCTACAGCAGTGTCGGCGGCACATCCCCGCCACACGGCGCCTGGAACAATGCGCTCGCGGTAGTGGTCCTGACCGTCGTGTGGCATTCGGTCGTCTGGCAGTACCTGACGCCTGCGGAAAGGTCGGCCGCGGAGTCGGAGATTGCCGCCGCCGCCGCCGACCCGCAGGTCATCGCAGATGCCTGGTTCCACGGTCCGTCGGTACGGATGCGGAGTCATTCCCCTGGCCAGCTCGGCAGCATCGTGGAATCTGTGCAGGTGAGGTGTACAGTTAGGCTCATGACCGTACTCGAGAACGCGCGGGTGGTCTCCGTGACGGAGGCGACCCGCCGCGGCGTGGCAGGCATCATCAGCGATGCCGAATCGGGCGACATCATCGTCACCCGCCGCCACCGGCCGGTTGCCGCCGTCATCAGCGTGGAACGGATCGAGCGAATCCAGGGCGTGCTCGACGACCTGCGAGACCTGACACTCGCCGCGTCGCGAGTGGTCACCGACGACAGCGCCCGGATCTCGTTCGACGACCTGCTCATCGCATATGGGCTCAGCCGGGAAGACCTGACTGCTGGGCCCGAGGATGAGGTCAAGGACGAGGCATAGCCAGCCGCCGATGGTCGAGATCTACGTCGTCCGTGCTGTCGCCGAAGACGACCTCCGCCACATCGGCCGCCCGGATATCCGCCTCATCTTCAAGAAGATCGCGTTGCTGGAGACCGACGTCCACGCCGGCCAGCCGCTGGGTGGGGAGCTGACCGGGTTCCGCAAGCTCGTCGTGGGTCGCACCACCTACCGGATCGTCTATCGGATCGGCGCGGGCGGCAGTTCGATCGAGATCTGCGAGATCTGGGCCGTTGGCCACCGCCGAAACTCCGAGGTCTACGTCGAAGCGAGCCGCCGGGTACGCCGCGCCGCCGACTCCCGTCCCGAGCTGCTCAACCTCGCCGAGCTGATGGCCACGGTGGAGTTGCTCGAACAGGACGTCCGGCTACGGGCGCCGCAGGCGCAGCCCGATCCAGTTCCGGGGTGGCTGTTCACCCAGCTCGTGCGGACCGCCGGCGTGGCGCCGCACGAGGTCGCCGCCATGACCGGCGAGGAGGCATTCGCGGCGTGGAACGCCTGGATGTCCCGGCCGCGTTGACTGACGCTCAATGCCCATGCCCTCGGCCGGGTGTCACGGCCAGCAGGGACGTACGCGGACTGCTCGTACGCTGTGCCCAGCCAGCCGCGTCAGGACGCGACGTCGCGGGCCAACAGGTCAGCCCAGGTCTCTCGGCGGACCACCGGCCGGGCCGGTCCGCCCACGGCGAAGATCACCGGGATGCGACGGGCGCCGTTGTAGTTGTTCGACATCGTGAAGCAGTAGGCACCGGTGGCTGTACGGCGAGCGGGTCGCCGACCCGCGGATCGCGTAGCGCGATCGTCGCCTCGAAGCGCTGACCGACCAGGGAGACCTCGAGGTTGTCGCCCATGCCGCCGCGCCGGGGTTCGCAGCCCGGCCCACGCCACGAACCACCAGGAGCACCCGGACTGGCCGGAACAGGCACACGCGACCCGCAGCCTCGAGCGGCCGTCCACGCTCTCCCGCCTCGTCGACGACCCGTCCGCCGGTCGGCCGCCAGCAACTGGTGGCGCCGTTCATGTCTCCACCGCTGTACTCGACGGCCTACGAGCTCGGCCTGGCGGCACTCCGTGGCCACCTTCGTCGGCGGGAGCACCAGGCCGTGCTCGGTGCGGCAGGGGCGGCTCAGGTCCCGATGTAGCTCATGACGTGCTTGATGCGGGTGTAGTCCTCCAGCCCGTACATCGACAGGTCCTTGCCGTATCCGGAGTGCTTGAACCCGCCGTGCGGCATCTCGGCGACCAGCGGGATGTGGGTGTTGATCCACACGCAGCCGAAGTCGAGCCGCCGGGCCATCCGCATGGCCCGGCCGTGGTCGCGGGTCCACACCGACGACGCCAGTCCGAAGTCGACGCCGTTGGCCCACCTCAGTGCCTCGTCCTCGTCGGAGAACTGCTGGACCGTGATGACCGGACCGAAGATCTCCGACTGGATCATCTCGTCGTCTTGACGCAAGCCGGAGATGACAGTCGGCTCGTAGAAGTAGCCGCGGTCGCCGACCTGGTGCCCGCCGGTGACGACGTCGGCATGGCTGGGCGCGCGGCCGACCAGCTCACTGACCCGCTGCAACTGGTTGACGTTGTTCAACGGCCCGTACTCGGCATCGTCGTTGGACGGCGGGCCGACGACCGTGCCGCGTGCCTGCTCGGTCAGTGCGTCGACGAAGTCGGTGTGGACACGCGGCCCGGCGAGGACCCGGGTGGCCGACGTGCAGTCCTGGCCGGCGTTGAAGTACCCCGCCCCGGCGATGCCCTCGGCGGCCTTCTCCACGTCGGCGTCGTCGAACACGATCACCGGCGCCTTGCCGCCGAGCTCGAGGTGCACCCTCTTGACATCCTCCGCCGCGGTCCGGGCCACTTCGACGCCAGCCCGGGTGGAACCGGTGATCGACACCAGCTGCGGGATCGGGTGCCGGATCAGCGCGCGCCCGGTGTCGCGGTCGCCGGTGACGACGTTGAGCACGCCGGGCGGAAGGAACTCCGCCGCGATCTCCGCAAGCATCAACGTGGTGGCGGGCGTCGTGTCCGACGGCTTGAGCACGACGCTGTTGCCGGCGGCGACCGCTGGCGCGAACTTCCACACGGCCATCATCATCGGGTAGTTCCACGGCGTGACCTGGGCGACGACGCCCACGGGTTCGCGCCGGATCCACGACGTGTGGTCGGTCATGTACTCAGCCGCCGCCTTGCCCTCGAGCATGCGCGCAGCCCCTGCGAAGAATCGGATCTGGTCGACCATCGGCCCGATCTCTTCGGAGTGGGTCAGCCCGACCGGCTTGCCGGTGTTCTGGCTCTCGGCGGCCACCAGGTCGTCGGCCCGGTCCTCCACCGCGTCGGCGATCCGCAGCAGCGCGCGACTGCGTTCGCTGGGCGTCGCGTCGCGCCAGCCCTCGAACGCCCGGGCCGCCGCCTGCATGGCGGCGTCGACGTCGGCCTCGCCGGACAGTGGCGCCTCGCCGAAGACCTCGCCCGTGCTGGGATCGATCAGCGGCGCCGTCTGGCCGCTGCGCGCCTCGGCGTACGCCCCGTCGATGAAGTTCCGCAAGACCCGATCCGCCATGGTCGTACAGTGCCACGGTGCACGTGACGGTGCCATGTTCCAACCGCGCGGGTGGGCTGTAGGGCACGCTGTCGGCATGCAATTCGGGCGGACGTACGAGGAGTTCGAGGTCGGCGCGGTCTACAAGCACTGGCCGGGCAAGACCGTCACCGAGTCCGACGACCACCTGTTCTGCCTCATCACGATGAACCACCACCCGCTGCATCTGGACGCGCACTATGCACAGGAGTCGACGCAGTTCGGGCGCAACGTCGTCGTGGGCAACCTGATCTACTCGGTGCTCCTGGGCATGTCGGTGCCCGACGTCTCGGGCAAGGCGATCGCCAACCTCGAGGTCGAGAGCCTGCGGCACGTCGCGCCGACGTTCCACGGCGACACGATCTACGGCGAGACGACGGTGCTCGACAAGCGGGAGTCCGAGAGCCGCGTCGACCGGGGGGTCGTCCGCGTCGAGACCCGCGGGTACAACCAGGACGGCACCGTGGTGTGCGTGTTCCGGCGCCGGGTGCTCGTGCCCAAGCAGAGCTACCTGGACGCCCGCGGCGGCGATCAACCAGGCAGGCCAACTCCCACGTCCAGCTGACCGCCAACGGGGAATGGGGCGAAACGGTCAGGCGGTGATGTCCTTGGTGGTGAAACGTGCCCAGGCCAGCGTACCGAAGACCACGATGTAGACCGCCTGGGTGAGCAGGCCGGTCCTGATCTCGGCGAGCGCCATCGGGTCGCGGAGCAGGTCGGCGAACGCCAGCCACCAGTGCGTGTACAGGTACTCGTGGATCACGGAGACCTGCGGGATCGTGTCGAGGATCTGGCTCAGTACGGTGATCGTCGCCGTGGCCGCCATGGCGCCCATCGGCACCTCCGTCAGCGTCGAGACGAACACCCCGATCGCGCCGACCGTCGCCAACATCGCGGCCACATAGAGCGTCACCAGCGCGGCGCGGTACAGGGCCTCGGGCAGGCCGACCGTCGTGCCGGAGAGCAGCGTCAGCTCGTCCGCCGGGAACATCGCCAGGCCGGCCACGATGCCGACACCCACAACCGTGACCGCGCAGGCCAGTGCGAACGCGGCCACCCCGCCGTACTTGACGGCGAGCAGCCGGGCCCGGCTCGCGGGGACGACCAGCAGGTTGCGCAGCGTCCCGGTGCTGGCCTCACCGGCCATCGACTCGCCGGACACCACGGAGATGGCCAGGGGCAGGAACAGCGGCATGGCGACCACGACCAACGCGAGGCCCAGGAACAGCCCGTTCTGCGTGACCTGGGACAGGAACGGCGGGCCGTCGCCGGGCGCGGGTGCCGCCAGCCGGACGGCGAGCCCCAGCAGGATGGGACCACTGGCCAGGACGGCGAGCATGGCGATGTTCCGGCGGCGACGGAAGACCAGGCCCAGCTCCGAGCGCAGCAGCCGGCTGCTCACCCGCCGTACCGGCACGGCGACGATGGGGGCCGCCGTCAGCTCACTGGTCGACATCGAAGCCCTCCCCGGTCAGTTCCACGAACAGCTCCTCGAAGTCCGGCTGCTCGACGACGATCTGGCGGACGGGCACGCCCGCCTTCACCAGGGCCTCGGTCAGGTCCTCGCTGGCCGCACCGTCGAGCTGGGCCACGACCCCGTTCGCGTGGATCGCCGGTTCACCGGTGCCCAACTGGTGCAGCACGGCTGCCGCTGCGGCCGGCCGGGTCGTGTCGACCCGTATCTGTGAGCCGGACGCCTGCCGCATCTCGGCGAGGGAGCCGGAGAACACCATCCGCCCGTGGCTCATCACGCCGACGTGGCTGCACACCTGCTCGACCTCGGGGAGCAGATGTGACGACAAGAACACAGTCGTGCCGCTGCTCCCGACCTCGCGGATGATCGTGCGCACCTCTCGGGTCCCTTGCGGGTCCAGGCCGTTGGTGGGCTCGTCGAGGACGAGCAGGTCGCGGGGCTTCAGCAGGGCCGCCGCGAGCCCCAGCCGCTGCCGCATGCCCATCGAGTACGCGCGGTAACGCTTGCCGGCTGCGGCGGACAACCCCACCCGGTCCAGGGCATCGGCGACCCGGCGGCGCGCGCCCGCCCCGGTGACGGTGCGGTCGGCCGCGTCCAGTCGGAGCAGGTTGTCACGCCCGTTCAGGTACGGGTGGAACGCCGGCCCCTCGACCAGCGCGCCGACCCGGGGCAGCACGCTGCCCGCCCGGTCGGGCATGGGCAGGCCGAGCAACTCGATCTCGCCGGCCGTCGCCGAGACCAGGCCCAGGAGCATGCGGATCGTCGTGGTCTTGCCCGACCCGTTCGGCCCGAGGAAGCCGAAGACGGCACCGGCCGGCACGGCAAGGTCGAGGGAGTCGACCGCGACCTGTCCACCGGGAAACCGCTTGGTCAACCCCTGCGTGCTGATCACCGAGGCGTTCGCAGGGCTGACGGCAAGGTCCGCCGCTCGCTCCATGAGCTCAGTGTTCACGGTTGGCCCACGCTCTGCGCCGCGGCCTCCAGCACGTCGGGTGTGACGGCGCCGACGAGCAGCCGGCCGTCGTCGAGCAGGAGTGCCGAAACCAGCGCGGTCTCGAGCATCCGGCCCGACCCGTACGGCCCGGTGACGGTCGTCGCCGACCCGAGCAGTGCGTCGAGCAGCCCGCTCTCGTCGGTCTCGGGCAGGCTCACCCCGGGCAGCACTGCGACGGCGGTCCAGTTCTCGCCGACGATCGTCGGCGCGCCAGGGTCGGCCGGCTCGCCATGGCCCTTCTGGGCGTGTCCGCGCTCCAGCAGCCCGCTGAGGTCCTGCTCCTCGACCGTGGCGCCGGGCGGCGGGTTGAAGCGGAACACGTCGTCGGATGGTTCGCCGAACGTCACCGACGTGAAGCCGACCTCGAACGCCGGCTCGTCGTCGCCGTCGGCGTTGACCTGCACGCGCAGCGGCATCGAGGTCTCACCGTCGACGGCGAGCCGTACGTCGTCGATCAGCGATCCGTCCTCGCGCGGGCTCAGCACCAGCTCGTACGCGGCCCGCCCGGCGACCTCGGCGGTCCCGTCGACCGTGACCTCGGTGCTCGGGTCGACGGCGGCGAGCAACAGCTGCGCCGCTACCTGCGGGCTGACCGGCGCCTGCGGCGTCGGCACGGCCTCACCGTCGCCATCGCGTTCTGGCAGCAGGGCGTGGCCGGCGGTGTTGGTCGAGCTGTCCCAGATCCAGACGTCCTCGCCGTCGCGGATGACGTTGGTCTCGTCGACCGCACCCATGACCGCGAACCGAGCCTGTTCTGGCGACGAGTACCAGATCCGGGCCGTCTGCGATCCCGAGAGCAGCGATACGAGAGCAGGCGCCTCGTCCGTGACCATCTCCGGCAGCTCCGGCAGGCCCAGGCGCGCGGTCTTCACCACGGTTCCGGAGAAGGGCTGCTCGGAGCCGGCGACCGAGGCGAGCAGCTCGGCGGCGGACCTGTCGGGCAGGTCCGGGGATGACGCGCCGGCCATCAGGGCGCCGACCCCGATCGCGCCGGCGACGACCGTGACCGTTCCGACCGGTACGGCCCAGCGGGCCCGTCGGGTGCGAAATATCGAAGTCATCGTGAACCTCCCACGTGGCTGGCAGGTCTCCACTGTCCGCCATCCGACCTGTGAGATCGCTGAGAGATCACGGGAGAGAGCGCCTCTCAGCCGCAGCACAGGCGCGGCAGGGCAGGCTAGGGGCCATGCGGGTACTGGTCGTCGAGGACGAGGTCCGCCTCGCGCAGGCGCTGCAGCGTGGGCTGCGTGCGGAGGGCTTCGCGGTCGACGTCGCCCACGATGGTGAGGACGGCCTGCACCAGGCTCGCGAAGGCGGCTACGACGCGGTCGTCCTCGACGTCATGCTGCCGAAGCTGTCGGGCTACCGGGTCTGCAGGGCGCTGCGGGCGGAGGGCAACTGGGTAGCGGTGCTCATGCTCTCGGCCAAGGACGGGGAGTACGACCAGGCCGACGGGCTCGACGTCGGGGCCGACGACTACCTGACGAAGCCGTTCTCGTACGTCGTGCTCGTCGCCCGGCTGCGCGCGCTGCTGCGGCGGAGCGCGCCGCCGCGGCCGTCGGTGCTCACGGCAGGCGACCTGTCGCTCGACCCGGCGGCGCACACCGTCGCCCGCGGCGACGACGAGATCGCCCTCACGC
>JBOGDS010000041.1:0-30608 GCA_050743075.1 Jiangellaceae bacterium
GGTCGAGATCGACGGTGTCTGGGCGCTGCCGGCGGGCGGGGCTGGCGGGCTGGCGGATCTGGTCGCGGCCGCAGCATCGGCGGAGCGGGCCGCCCGCCCGTTCGACGACCGGCGGCCGCTGCGGCCCGTTCGCTGACACGGCGATCAACCCGCCCCTATGCTCCGTGCCATGTCGGCACAGGCGCCCGGCGTCACGCGGAACCGGACCGCTGCGCGCTGGTGGCACGGGCTGACCGCGTTGGTCGCCGGCGCGTCGCTCGTCGCGCAGTTCGTCGTCATCCTCAACGACGGGAACGAGAACAGCACCGTCGTCCGCTACTTCAGCTACTTCACGATCCTCAGCAACATCGCGGTCTGCGCGGTCAGCGCGATCCTGGCCCGGCAACCGGACCACGACGGGCCCGCCTTCAGGGTGTTCCGGCTCGCCGCGGTGGTCTGCATCAGCGTCACCGGGGTCGTCCACTACAACGTGCTGCGGCCGCTGCCGGAAGTCCAGGACCTCACCGGCTGGAGCCAGGTCTGCGACATCGGGCTGCACATCGTGGTGCCGATCCTCGTTCTCGTCGGCTGGCTCGCGTTCGGACCGCGACCGCGGATCGACATGCGCACGATCGCCGTGTCGATCCTGCTTCCTGTCGCCTGGCTCGCGTACACGCTCGTGCACGGCGCCGTCTCCGACTGGTACCCGTACCCCTTCGTCGACATGGCCGAGCACGGGTACGGCCGGGTGCTGCTCAACTGTCTGGGCGTGGCTGTCGTATACCTCGTCTGCTGCGCGTTGGCACATCTGGCTGACCGCAAGCTGCCACCTGCACCGAGGCACCCGTCCAGGGCATGATCCTCGGGTGGTCATCCCCATCCACGACCGGAACCCGACCCGACGACCTGCGTACGTCACGCGCGCCCTGGTCGCCGTCAACGTCGTCGTGTTCCTGCTCAGCCCGCTGGGAATAGCGGGCCTCGGCGACTCCGGTGCCCAGGCATTCTGCTCGGTGCAGGAGTTCTTCGACCGATGGGCGGCGATCCCCCTGGAGCTGACATCGGGTGTACAGCTCCCGCTGGTGGTCGGAGAGGCCGTACTCGACCCGGCCGGCAACCCCGCCTGCCAGCTGGTCCCGCCGGACTACGAGAAGTCGCCGTTCCTGTCGGCGGTGACGGCGATGTTCCTGCACGGCGGCTGGGCACACCTGCTCGGCAACATGCTGTTCCTCGCCGTGTTCGGCAACAACGTGGAGGACCGGTTGGGGCGGGTGCGCTATCTGCTCTTCTACCTGGCATGCGGGATCGCGGCGACCTACGCCTTCGCCTTCACCGACGCCCGCACCACGCTGGTCGGAGCGTCCGGGGCCATCGCCGGTGTGCTCGGCGCCTACCTGGCGTGGTACCCGCGGGCCAGGGTCATCAGCCTGGTGCCGTTCCTGCTGTTCATCCCCGTGCCGCTGCCGGCGTGGCTGGTGCTCGGCATGTGGTTCGTGATCCAGGCCCTCTACAGCCTGGGGACCGGTATGGCCGCCGGCGAGGTGGCGTACGTCGCGCACGTCACCGGATTCGTCGTCGGCTTCCTGATCGCGCTGGCCCTCGGCCGGCCGAGGGAGCTGCCGCGTGGCTCCAGTCCGAACGAGATCCCTCCGTACCGGCCCCGGTAGTGTCCACCGCGGACCCGAACCGCTCTGCCAGGAGGCAGCCGTGATCACTGCGATCGTGTTCGTGCAGGCCGACGTCGCGCGCATCCCCGAGGTCGCCGAGCGGATAGCCGCCCTCGACGGCGTCAGCGAGGTCTACTCGGTCACCGGCGAGATCGACCTGGTCGCCATGGTCCGGGTACGCGAGCACCAAGACGTCGCCGACGTCGTCGCCGACCGCCTCAACAAGGTTCCCGGTGTCATGCGCACGGAGACGCACATCGCGTTCCGGACGTTCTCCAAGCACGACCTCGAGGCGGCCTTCGCACTGGGCGCCGAGGATGCCGACTGACGACGTGGCCGATGCGCAGAGCTTCACCGCAACCGTCACCACGGGCCGCAAGGGCCGGGTGATGGTCCCGCTCACCTTCGACCCGGACGAGGCTTGGGGACGCAGGCGTGAGCATCACGTGCACGGCACCGTCAACGGCATGGGAGTACGGGCGGTCGTCGAGCCTCTCGGCGACAGTCACGGCATCACGCTGGGACCCGCGTGGCGGCGCGACTGCGGGATCGGCCCCGGCGACGAGGTGACCGTCGTGCTCGCTCCGGAGGGGCCGCAGCGCGCCGACCTGGCTCCCGACGTCGCGGCCGCCCTGGGAGCCGAACCGGAAGCCGCCGCGTACTTCGACTCGATCGCCCAGTACTACCGGCGGGCTTACCTGCGGTGGATCGACGCCACCAAGCGCAGCCCGGAGACCCGGGCCGCCCGGATCACCGAGATGGTCGAGCTGTGCAAAGCGGGCGTCAAGGAGCGCCCACCAGGGTGAAGCGATGCCGGGTAGCGCAGCGGCGCACCGAGGTTCGTCACGTGTCGTGTCGACGAACGCGCCACTCCATATGCTGTCGCCGCGACCTGGTGAGGGCGGTGACCCGTGGCCGAACGACTCGAGGGTGAGCGTCTGGTCCTGCGTCCGTGGCATCCCGACGACGCGGAGGCGGCACTGGGAATCTACGGCCGCCCCGAGGTGGCCCGCTGGCTCAGCCCGGCGATGGACCGCGTGGGCGACCTTGCCGCCATGCGGCTACTCCTCCAGCAATGGGTCGCCGAGGACTCCCGGACCGTCCCGCCCGCCGGCCGCTGGGCCATGGAGCTGAAAGCGGACGGCGACCTCGTCGGGGGTGCGATCGTCCTGCCGCTGCCGCCCGGCAATGAGGACCTGGAGATGGGCTGGCAACTGCGTCCGGCGGCGTGGGGTCAGGGGTACGCGACCGAGGCCGGCCGCGTGCTTGCGCGATGGGCGTTCAGCCAGGGCTCCGACGAGATCCTCGCCGTCGTGCGACCTGCGAACACGCGGGCCGAGAGAACGGCGCGCCGTATCGGCATGGAATGGGTCGGCGAGACGCAGAAGTACTACAACCTGAGGCTTCGGGTATTCCGGCTGCGGGCAGCCGATCTCGACGCGACCTACCCACGCGTCGACTGATCCGCTCACCCGGCAGACTCGGCGCTGTGACGGGCAAGCGCAGCGCCGGAATCCTGGTGTTCCGGCGAGCCGGCCGTCACGTCGAGGTGCTCCTCGGTCACATGGGCGGACCGTTCTGGGTACGGCGTGACGCGGGCGCCTGGTCCGTACCCAAGGGCGAGTACGGGCCCGACGAGGAACCGGTGGCGGCAGCCCGCCGGGAGTTCGGGGAGGAACTCGGATTGCCGGCTCCAGCCGTCGCGCTGGTCTCGCTCGGCGACGTGCGGCAGACCGGCGGGAAGGTCGTGACTGCGTGGGCCGCCGAGAGCGATCTCGACCCGGACGCCGTGACGCCTGGGACGTTCCAGATGGAGTGGCCGAAGGGATCCGGCCGGCTCCAGGAGTTCCCGGAGGTCGACCGGGTCGCCTGGTTCCCGCTCGACGAGGCGCGGAGGAAGATCGTGACCGGCCAGCGGGCGTTCCTGGACCGGCTCGTCGAACTCCTCCACGGCTGAGCTCGTCGCACGACCGGACGAGGCCGATCCTGACTGACGCACTCGTCGATCAAGCCTGGTCCGACCGAGCACCGTTGTGCGACAGTGCCGAGGGTGCGCAAATACGTGCTCATGGGTGCGCAGGGCAGCGGCAAGGGTACGCAGGCAGCGTTGCTCTCCGCCGACCTCGAGCTGACCCAGATCAGCGTCGGCGAGATCTTCCGCTGGCATGTGCAGAACCACACCAAGATCGGCGCGCAGGTGCGGCGCATCATGGCCGCGGGTGAGATGGTGGGCGACGACCTGGTCGAGACCGTCGTTCACGAGCGGCTCCAGCAGCACGACTGGAACTACGGGTTCGTCATCGACGGGTTCCCCCGGAACAGGCGGCAGGCCGAGTTCTTCCTGGAGAGCTACGACATCGACGCCGTCATCCACCTCGACCTGCCCGACGAGGAGGTGCGGCGACGAGTCCTGGCCAGGCGGCTGTGCTCGTCGTGCAGCATGGACTACAACCTGATCGCGCACCGCCCCCGGGCCGAGGGAAGCTGTGACGTGTGCGGCGGCGAGCTCGTCGTCCGCGAGGACGACACGGAGGAGGCGCTGACCGCGCGCCTGCGCGACTATCACGAGAAGACCGACCCCGTGCTGGACCTGTTCGCCCGCAAGGAGTACGTCGTCACCGTCGACGCGAGCCCAGACTCGGGCACGGTGGAGCGGTCGATCCGCGCAGAGCTCGGCCTGCCGGAACCGGCCGAACACCGCCTGCCTCGCGACCCGTGATCGAAGCGACATCCTGGGGGTCATAGGCCCGCAAACGGCGCTTCGATCACGCCCTCCGGGACCGGCGCGCGGGTTTCAGCAGGCGGCGACCCAGCGGGCCAACACGTCGGCTGCCGCACCGGAGTCGACCGAGGCGGCGACCCGCTCCAAAGCCGGCCCCAGCTGGTCGACCAGCGGCCCTTCGACCCCCTCGTACACCACCAGGGCGGCCGCGGCGTTCAGCAGGACGGCGTCACGCACCGGGCCGCGCTCGCCGCCGAGCAGGCGGCGCGCCACGGACGCGTTGTACGGAGCCTCGCCCCCACGCAGCGAATCGGGCGGTGCGGCCGGCAGCCCGAGAGCCGTCGGGTCGAGGCGCTCCTCCGTGACCTCGCCCTCGCGCACGAGCCACGCGCGCGACGTCGTGGTCGTCGTCAGCTCGTCCAGACCGTCGTCCCCGCGGAACACCAGCGCCGACACGCCGCGGCCGGCCAGGACACCGGCGACGATGCCGGCCATCCGGCCGTCTGCGACGCCGACCGCCAGCGCCGACGGCCGGGCCGGGTTAGCCAACGGCCCGAGGAAGTTGAACGTCGTCGGGACACCCAGCTCGCGCCGTGCGACGGCGGCGTGCCGAAGCGCCGGATGGAACACCGGCGCGAAGCAGAACGTGATGCCCACCTCAGCGGCGATCTCAGCCACCCTCGACGGCGGCAGGTCCAGCCGGATGCCGAGCTCTTCCAGCAGGTCGGCGGCGCCACAGGCCGACGACGCGGCCCGGTTGCCGTGCTTGACCACCCGCGCGCCGGCGCCTGCGACCACCAGAGCAGCCATCGTCGAGATGTTCACCGTGTGGGCGCGGTCGCCACCGGTGCCGACGACGTCGACGGCCCGGCCGGGGATCGAGATCGGCGTTGCGTGCGAGTACATCGCCTGCACCAGGCCCTCGACCTCGTCGACCGTCTCGCCCTTGGCCCGCAACGCGACCACGAAGCCCGCGATCTGGACCGGCGTCGCCGAGCCGCTCATGATCTCGCCCATCGCCCAGGCGGTCGCCTCGGCCGGCAGGTCGGCGCACTCCAGCAGCGCCGACAGCACGGCCGGCCATGTCTGCGGCGTGGTCACGACACGCTCACGGCACCGCGCGAACGACCGGTGGCCGCCGGCGCACGAGCTCGGCCACCGCCGTCGCGACCGCCACCGGGTCGAGCGGATGGGGCACCGCCGCCTCCGCGCGCGACCAGGTCGCGAGCCAGGCATCCTGTGGCCGGCCGATCAGCACGAGCACCGGTGGGCACCGGTAGATCTCGTCCTTGATCTGACGCGCCAGCCCGAGCCCACCGGACGGAGCGGCCTCGCCGTCGAGCACGACGACGTCGACGCCGCCTGCGTCGAGCGCCTTGAGCACCGCCGGCTGGGTGGCACACTCCAGGAACTCGACCAGGGGCAGGTCCGCTGCCGGCCGACGGCCGACCGCGAGACGCACCTTGTCGCGGGTGGCGCGGTCGTCGCTGTAGACCAGGATCGTCATCGTCTGCTCGGCCGTGCTCATCGGGGGTCCTTCGCGTGGCAGCAGCTGGGGCGGTCGCTACCGGCGGATGGTACCGGTCCGCGCTGCTGCCGGATGCCGTGGTATCGGCCCGCAACACGCCGCATGCGTGGATTGAGGGGTCGGGGTGTGCGCGGCGGCACGCGCCGACATAATGGCGATCGTGGCCACGGCAAGCGCAGTCGACACGGCGCCCGCACCAGCCCCGGAGCGCCCCAATCTGGTGTCGGTCGGCACCATCGTGTGGTTGTCCAGCGAGCTGATGTTCTTCGCGGCGCTGTTCGCGATGTACTTCACGCTGCGGTCCAACGCCCCCGACCTGTGGGAGACGCAGCCCGAGCTGCTCAACATCCCGTTCTCGACGGGGAACACGATCGTTCTCGTGCTCTCGTCGGTCACCTGCCAGATGGGCGTTCTCCGGGCCGAGCGTGGTCAGGTGGGCCGCACCGGCGGCGTGCTGCAGGTAGGCCGCTGGGGCCTGCGCGAATGGTTCACGCTGACGTTCGTCATGGGTGCGGTCTTCATCTCCGGGCAGGTATACGAATACGCCCAGCTGGTCCAGCACGAGGGCCTGAGCCTGTCGAGCGACCCGTACGGATCGATCTTCTTCCTCGCCACCGGCTTCCACGGCCTGCACGTCACCGGCGGGCTGATCGCCTTCCTGCTGGTCCTCGGCCGCACCTTCCTGGCCCGCCGGTTCACCCACGAACAGGCAACGAGCGCGATCGTCGTCTCGTACTACTGGCACTTCGTCGACGTCGTGTGGATCGCGCTCTTCCTCACCATCTACGTGATCAAGTGACGAGGAGACACGTGTCCGCGATCTCCGCCCGACGCCGCCACCCCGCAGCGGCGGTCGTCGTCCTGCTGCTCGCGCTCCTCGTCTTCGGTGCGATCTACGCGGCCTTCGCGCCGGCGAGCAGCGCCGACGTGCGAACCCAGTCGTCCACCCAGGTCGAGGAGGGCCGCAAGCTGTTCGCCATCGGCTGCGCGTCCTGCCACGGCCTCGGCGCCGAGGGCCAGGTCCGTGCGGACGGCACCGTCGTGGGTCCCTCGCTGATCGGCGTCGGCGCCGCTGCTGTCGACTTCCAGGTCGGCACCGGGCGGATGCCCATGGCCGCGCCCAACGTCCAGTCCGAGCGCAAGGACCCCGCTTATGACGACGAACAGATCGAGCAGCTCGCGGCGTTCGTCGCCTCCCTCGCGCCCGGGCCGGCGATCCCGGATGACGAGGCGCTGGACTTCTCCGACGGTGACGTCGCCCGGGGGGGCGAGCTGTTCCGCATCAACTGCGCGTCCTGCCACAACACGACGGGTCAGGGAGGTGCGCTGACGTTCGGCAAGGAAGCGCCGTCGCTGACCGGAGTCGAGCCCAGGGACATGTATACGGCGATGCTGACCGGGCCGCAGTCGATGCCGGTCTTCAACGACAACACGCTCGATCCCGAGGAGAAGCGCGACATCATGGCGTTCCTGCAGGCGGTCGGCGAAGAGCCGAACCCCGGCGGGCTCGGCATCGGCCGCGGCGGGCCGGTCCCGGAGGGCCTGTGGGCGTGGCTCATCGGTATCGGCGGGCTGATCGGCGTCGCGGTGTGGATCGGGACGAAGGCATCGTGACCACCGAGGGGACGGGGATGTCCGACTACAGCGGCGGGCACGGCTCCGCCGTCGAGCAGCGTCCTGGCGACGTCGAACGGCCGGAGCCCACCGGGCCGTCCGCCACCGAGCCGATGGCGGAGCCGATTCCAGACCCGGGCTACCAGCCTCGGCCCGACCGGCTGTCCGACCTCGACGAACGGGCGGCACGTCGTTCGGAGAAGCAGGTCGCCGGCATGTTCGCCCTGGCGGCGTTGCTGGTGGTGGCGTTCCTGGTCGCCTTCGTCGCCTTCCAGCTCGAGGAGGGCGACGACCTGGTCGCGTCAGTGCGGCGATCCAACCTCGCGCTGGGCCTGACCCTCGGGGGGGCGTTCTTCCTGATCGGCGCCGGCGCGATCCACTGGGCCAAGAAGATCATGTCCAAGAAGATGGTGACCCACGAACGGCACGACCTGCGCAGCGCGGACGACGTCAGAGCGGCAGCACTGGCCGACTGGGACGAGGGCACCGAGGACAGCGGGTTCGGCCGCCGCAGGCTGATCCGCAACTCGCTGATCGGGGCCATGGCCCTGCTGCCGCTGCCCGCCATCGTCCTGCTGCGCGACCTCGGGCCGCTGCCGGGCGATGTCAAGACACGCACGATCTGGGGCGGGGGCGTGCGCGTCATGACCGACCCCGGCTTCCGGCCGTTGCGAGCGAGCGACCTGGGAATCGGCTCCCTGGTCAACGCACTGCCCGAGACCTTCGAGGACCTGCCCGAACACGGCCCGGACCGGATCAACGAACGGGCCAAGTCGCCCATCATCCTGGTCCGGATGGAGCCGGCCGAGATCGACGCCGCCGAGGGCCGCGAGAACTGGCACGTCGACGGCATCCTGGCGTACTCCAAGATCTGCACGCACGTGGGTTGCCCGATCAACCTGTACGAGCAGACGACGCACCACCTGCTCTGCCCGTGCCACCAGTCCACGTTCGACCTCGCCGAGGACGGGCGGGTTGTGTTCGGCCCCGCCGCTCGCAACCTGCCCCAGCTGCCCCTGGAGGTCGACGACGAGGGATACTTGGTGGCGCAGAGCGACTTCACTGAACCGGTGGGCCCGAGCTACTGGGAGCGCGGATGAGTGCCGTCGTCAACGGCGCGGGCAAGGTCGTCGACTTCGTCGACCAGCGGATCACGGCGTCCAACTGGCTCAAGCGCAACATCCGCAAGGCGTTCCCCGACCACTGGTCGTTCCTGCTCGGCGAGATCGCCCTGTTCAGCTTCATCCTGATCCTGCTGTCGGGTACGTTCCTCACGCTGTGGTTCAAGCCGTCGATGCAGGAGGTCCTCTACGACGGCGCGTACGTCCCGCTGCGCGAGGTCCACATGTCCGAGGCGTTCGCCTCCACTCTCGACCTGTCGTTCGAGGTCCGCGGCGGCCTGCTCATGCGCCAGGTCCACCACTGGGCCGCGCTTCTCTTCCTGGCCTCGATGTCGGTCCACATGCTGCGGAACTTCTTCACCGGCGCGTTCCGCAAGCCGCGCGAGCTCAACTGGGTGATCGGCGTCACCCTCCTGGTGCTCGGCGTGGCGGCCGGGTTCACCGGCTACTCCCTGCCCGACGACCTGCTCTCCGGCACCGGGTTGCGAATCATCGAGGGCGGCGTGCTCGCCACCCCCGTCGTCGGTACGTACCTGTCGTTCTTCCTCTTCGGCGGCGAGTACCCCGGCGAGGACGCGATCGCGCGGCTGTACTCCCTCCACATCCTGCTGGTGCCCGGCCTCATCCTGGCGCTCGTGGTGGCCCACCTGATGATCCTGTGGTACCAGAAGCACACCCACTGGGGCGGCCCGGGAAAGACCGAGAAGAATGTTGTCGGCTACCCGTTCTACCCGATCTACGTGGCAAAGGCAGGCGGGTTCAACTTCGTCGTCTTCGGCGTGATCACGCTGATGGCGGCCACGATCCAGATCAACCCGGTGTGGCTGTGGGGGCCCTACGATCCGTCCCGGGTGAGTGCGGGCACACAACCGGACTGGTACGTCGGGTTCCTCGACGGCGCGCTGCGGGTGATGCCCAACTGGGAGTCCAGGCTGTTCGGCTACACGCTGAGCTGGAACGTGCTCATCCCGTCGGCGATCATCCCCACCATCATCCTCGGGGGGCTGTTCCTGTACCCGTGGCTGGAACAGTGGGTCACCGGTGACAGGCGCGAGCACCACATCCTGGACCGGCCACGGAACCAGCCCGTGCGCACCGGCATCGGTGTCGCGTTCATCACGTTCTACGTCCTGCTGTGGATCGCCGGCGGCAACGACTTCTTCGCGACGATCCTCAACATTCCGGTGAACTGGATCACCTGGTTCGTCCGGGCAGGCGTGATCATTTTGCCGGTGGTGATGTTCTTCGTCACCAAACGGATGTGTCTGGGCTTGCAGCACCGCGACCGGGACAAGCTCCTGCACGGCCGGGAGTCCGGTGTGATCATGGTCAGCCCGGATGGCGAGTTCTCCGAGCTGCACGCATCGCTGTCCGCGCCGGCGGCGTACCGGCTCACCCATCACCGGCGCGAGGTGCTCGTCGAGCTCGATCCCGAGGTCGACGAGAACGGCATTCCGGCCCCGCGCCGTCAGGTGGAGAAGGTGCGGGCGAGGCTCTCGTCGTTCTACTTCGGCGACGTGGTGCAGAAGCCGACCGCGGCGGAGCTCGAGGCGGCCCATCACGACGGGCATGGTGACGGGCGCGCCGCGCTCGGTACGGGCGACGGCCACGCCGGCGAGCGCTCCGAGATCGGCACCGACCAGCACTGACACCGCTGTCAGGCGGCTTACGCCATGTCCGACCGAGCCCTGACGAGTAGCTTGATGCCGTCCAGCACCCGCTGGGCGCCGAACTCGAAGCCGTCGTCGGGATTGTCGACATCGACGAGGCCGACCGGCTGGCCAACGGCATCTCGGTGATCGACAGGGGCCGGGTCATCGCCACCGGCACGCCCGACCAGCTCAAGTCCAGGATCGGCGGCCCCCACATCGCACGTCGGCCGGCGTTGTCGGACGCACCCCGTAGGCTGGGCGGCGGTCTTCGTCGAAGGGGTTGCCAGGTGTCGCGTCGGGGTTGGCTGCTGTTCCTTGCCATGGGCGTCATCTGGGGCGTGCCATATCTGCTGATCAAGATCGCCGTCGAGGAGATGTCGCCGGCGGTGCTGGTCCTCGCCCGCACGGCGCTCGGGGCCGCGCTGCTGCTTCCCATCGCCGCCGCCAAGGGCCAACTGCGGCCCCTGCTACGTCACTGGCGTCCGCTGCTCGTCTACACCGTGATCGAGATCTGCGTGCCGTGGCTGATGCTGGGCTACGCCGAGACCCAGCTGTCGAGCTCGCTGACCGGGCTGCTCGTCGCCGCCGTGCCGCTGGTCGGCGCCGTGCTGGTCCGGGTCACCGGTCACGAGAGCCTCGAGCGCCGACGGGTGGCCGGTCTGCTCGTCGGGTTCGCGGGCGTGGCCGCCCTGGTCGGCTTCGATGTCGGCTCGGCCAACATCTGGCCGGTGGTGGCCGTCGCCGTCACGGCATTCTGCTACGCGCTCGGGCCGTTGATTCTCGCCCGGCACCTGTCCGACCGGCCCGGCCTCGGAGTGGTCGCGGCGTCGCTCGCCATCACCGCAGTCATCTATCTTCCCGTCGGCGTCGCGCAGTGGCCCACGGCACCGGTCTCGACCGAGGCGTGGCTGTCGGTGGTCGGCCTCGCCGTCGTCTGCACGGCGTTGGCATTCCTGATCTTCTTCCAGCTCATCGCCGAGGTCGGCCCGTCACGCGCGACGGTCATCACCTACATGAACCCGGCCGTGGCGCTCGTGCTGGGCGTCATCGTGCTCGACGAGTCCGTGACACGTGCGACGCTCGTCGGCTTCGGGCTGATCCTGGCGGGATCCGTCCTGGCGACGGCGCGCGACCGCACGCCGGAGCCGGCACGGCCCCGGCAGGCAGCCACCGACGCCGACGCACGCTGCCTGGCCAATCCGCTGCCCGAGCCGTAACGGACCGGCGCGATCAGTGGGCGAACTCGCCCCGGTAGTACTCGAAGACCATGCCGAGGACGGCCATCGTTCCCAGCCCGATGCCGATGATGAACAACCACCAGGCGAACACCAGGCCCAGGAACACGATCGCGGCGGTCCCGGCGCAGGCCAACGGCCACCACGAGTTCGGGCTGTAGAAGCCGTACTCCCCCGCCATCTCCTCGATCTCGCCGTCCTGCCGGTCCTCAGGTCGAGGGAACACCTTCCGCGAGGTGTAGAGCAGGTAGAACGTGACCAGCGAGGAGAGGCCGAACGTCAGCACCAGTGCCGTCGTGCCTGTCGGGTCCTCGGACAGGTACCAGTAGACGGCCGCAGAAATCGCAAAGAAGACGGTCATGAAACCAAAGACCAGGCCCTCGACCTTCATCGACGCTCCTCCACGTCCGGAGCGCCCAGGGCTTCCTGAAGCACTCCGCTATCTGCCGGCTTCTTCTCCTGGATCTCCGCGATCTCCGGGAACTTCAGGTCGAAGGCCGGGCGCTCGCTGCGGATACGAGGGAGCGACGTGAAGTTGTGCCGCGGCGGCGGGCATGACGTCGCCCACTCCAGCGAGGCGCCCCATCCCCACGGGTCGTCGACGGCCACCTTCGGCGCGTGCCGCGCCTGCCACACGTTCCACAGGAACGGCAGCGTCGACGCCCCGAGTAGGAAGGCCCCCAACGTGGAGACCTGGTTGAGAACGGTGAACCCGTCCTCGGGCAGGTAGTCGGAATAGCGCCGTGGCATCCCCTCCACGCCCAGCCAGTGCTGCACCAGGAATGTTGTGTGGAAGCCGATGAACAGCATCCAGAAATGGATCTTGCCAAGCCGCTCGTCGAGCATCCGCCCGGTCATCTTCGGCCACCAGAAGTAGAACCCGGCGAACATGGCGAACACGACGGTGCCGAACACCACGTAGTGGAAGTGCGCGACCACGAAGTACGAGTCGGACACCTGGAAGTCCAGCGGCGGCGAGGCCAGGATCACCCCGGTCAGCCCGCCGAACAGGAAGGTCAACAGGAATCCGATCGCCCACAGCATCGGCGTCTCGAACGTCACCGACCCACGCCACATCGTGCCGATCCAGTTGAAGAACTTCACCCCGGTCGGCACCGCGATGAGCATCGTCATGAACGCGAAGAACGGCAGGTTGACCGCCCCGGTCACGTACATGTGGTGCGCCCAGACGGCCATGGACAGCGCGCCGATCGCCAGCGTGGCGCCGACGAGGCTCTTGTACCCGAACAGCGGCTTGCGGCTGAACACCGGCAGGATCTCGGTGATGATCCCGAAGAACGGCAGCGCGATGATGTAGACCTCGGGATGGCCGAAGAACCAGAACAGGTGCTGCCACAGCACCGCGCCGCCGCCGGACGAGTCGAAGACGTGGCTGCCGAAGTTGCGGTCGGCGAACAGGACGAGCAGGGCCCCGGCCAGGAGCGGGAAGGCCATGATCACCAGGATGCTGGTGACCAGGATGTTCCAGCAGAAGATCGGCATCCGGAACATCGTCATACCGGGCGCGCGCATGCAGATGATCGTGGTGATGAAGTTCACCCCGGCGAGGATGGTCCCGAAGCCGGCCAGGGCCAGGCCCATGACCCACAGGTCCCCGCCGACGTGGGGGGTGTAGATGTCGTTGTTCAGCGGCGCGTACGCGAACCAGCCGAAGTCGGCCGCGCCGCCGGGCGTGATGAACCCGGAGATGGTGATCAGCCCGCCGAACAGGAACAGGTAGTAGCTGAACATGTTCAGCCGCGGGAACGCGACGTCGGGAGAGCCGATCTGCAGCGGCATGATCACGTTGCCGAAGCCGATGAACAACGGCGTCGCGAACAGCAGCAGCATGATCGTGCCGTGCATGGTGAACAGCTGGTTGTAGAACTCGTCGGTGACCACCTGGTTGCCCGGCGAGAACAGCTCGGCCCGGATGAGTAGGGCCATCACGCCGGCGAACAGGAAGAACCCGAACGAGGTGATCAGGTAGAGGTAGCCGATGACCTTGTGGTCGGTGGATGTCATCCAGCGGATGACCACGCTGCCCGGCCGCCGGGGCCGGGCAACCGGCCCGGTGGCGACAGTGGCCGTGCGCTCGACGTAAGTGGTCACGGGTCGCTCCCCTCGTCGAGTGGCGTGCGGGAGAACGTGCCCCGCAGGTCGGCCTCTACCTGACCGGTCTGACCGGCCTCACGCAGGCTCTCCAGATGGTCGTCGTACGCATCCTCGGACACCACCTCGACGGTGAACAGCATCCGGGAGTGGTAGGCGCCGCACAGCTCGGCACACTTGCCGGCGAAGGTTCCCTCCTTGTTGGGGGTCACCTGGAAGGTGTTGTCCTCGCCCGGGATCACGTCCATCTTCATGTAGAACGACGGGACCCAGAACGAGTGGATCACGTCAGGCGAGTTGAGCTCGAACCGCACGGTCTGGTTCACCGGCAGGTAGAGCGTCGTGGGGTCGAGAGGCGTGCCGGTGTCGTAGACGTCCTCGTCCAGGTAGTTGAAGGTCCAGGCCCACTGCTGACCGATCACACCGACGGTGAGATCGGGCTCGGCAGAGGTGTCGAGGATCTCGTCCTGGTACTGGACGGTGAAGTAGAACAACGCGCCGATCACGGCGAACGGCGCGACCGTGTAGAGGAACTCGATCGGCAAGTTGTACCGGGTCTGCGGCGGCAGGTCGTCGTTGCGTCTGCGGTAGGCGAACGCCGCCCACAGGATCAGGCCCCACACCAGGACACCGATGGCCAGCGCGGCGATCCAGGCGCCGAGCCAGAGATCGCCGACGAGAGGTGTCTCTTCGGTCGCCGGCTCCGGCAGGCCCAGTCGCTGGAACTGGTCGGTCAGCTCGGCCGAGCAACCGCTCAGCCCGACGGTCGCGCCGACCAGGATGAGTGCAGTCCTGACCCGGCGACGCGCCGGGCGATCGCTGCGGTACAGACCCACCAGGCGCCCTCCCACACGGCCGCTCCACGTCGCTGGTCGGCGACATGAAGGGCATCCTCTCCCTGCCGTGGCCACATTAGCGGCAGGACCGGCTCAACATCCCGAGAGGGCGACGATTAGCGTTCATGGCGTGCCGGACGGATATCTGGACGCGGCGTCGACCGAGCCGCTGCACCCGGCAGCGCGCGAGGTGTTGCTGGCAGCGCTGGACGACGGCTGGGCTGATCCGGCCCGGCTCTACGGCTCCGCACGGCGCGCACGGATGCTGCTGGACAACGCGCGGGAGGTCGTGGCGGCCGCGCTCGGTGCCCGGCCCGACGAGGTGACGTTCACAGCGAGCGGGACCCAGGCCGTGCACCTGGGCGTTCTCGGAAGCGTCCTCGGCCGCCGCCGGGTCGGCTCCAGGGTGGTCGTATCGGCCGTCGAGCACTCCAGCGTGCTGCACGCCGCCGAAGCGGCAGGCGGCGTCGTCACGCAGGTGCCCGTAGATCGTGCCGGCCGGGTCGACGCCGTCGCGTTCGCCTCCGCGCTGGACGGTGTCACGGCCGTGGCCTGTCTGCAGGCGGCGAACCACGAGGTAGGGACGCTGCAACCAGTCGACGCGGCCGCAGCGTCGTGCGCAGAGCGTGGCGTACCGCTCCTCGTCGATGCGGCGCAGCTGGTCGGCCGGCTGCCGGTACCGGCGGGCTGGACCCTGCTCACCGCCAGCGCGCACAAGTGGGGCGGGCCTGCCGGCGTGGGCATCCTCGCCGTGCGGCACGGCACCCGGTGGCGTTCGCCGTTGCCGTACGACGAACGTGGGTCGGGTCGGGTGCCCGGCTTCGAGAATGTGCCGGGTGCTCTGGCCGCCGCCGCCGCACTGCGTGCCCGCGGCGAAGAGGCGACCGCGGTGGCGGCCTCGCAGGCCGCCCTCGTCGACAAGATTCGCGCCACCGTGCCGGCGCTCGTTCCCGACGTCGAGGTGGTCGGCCACCCCACGGAGCGGCTCCCCCACCTGGTGACGTTCTCCTGTCTCTACATCGATGGTCAGGTGCTGCTGACCGAGCTGGACAAGGAGGGCTTTGCCGTGAGCAGCGGATCGTCGTGCACGGCGAGCACGTTGCGACCGAGCCACGTGCTCGAGGCGATGGGGGTGCTCACGCACGGCAACGTCCGCGTGTCGCTGGCCCGGACCACGACCGCGGCCGAGATCGACCGGTTCCTCGGCGTGCTGCCCGATGTCGTGCAGCGGGTGCGCGAGACGGCCGGAGCGGACCGCCTGTGAACGCGGCGCTGGTCCTCGACTGCCGGGGCATGCGCTGTCCCCTCCCGGTGATCGAGCTGGCGCGCCGGATCGCGGGCGTGGCCGAGGGCGAGATCGTCGCTGTCGTAGCCGACGACCCGGCGGTGGCGACCGACGTGCCGGCGTGGTGCCGGATGCGCGGGCAGTCCTACCTCGGGCTGGGCGATCCTGTCGACGGCACCCCGTCGTACCTCGTCCGCCGGCTTCCACACCCCCGTTGATCATGGTTGGCCGAACGGGTGAGGGTCAGGGGCGCGGGGTCATGAGATGGGGCTCGACGTCAGTTGCGGCTTCGTCACCGTAGGCGGCTGCGAGCCGCAGCAGCGCGTCTTCCCTGCCCAGCTCGTACTCCTGGGTGCCGATGGTCTCGAGCACGTAGGTGGCCAGCAGAGCGCCCACCTGTGCCGCCCGTATGAGCGGCAGCTTCCAGGCGACCGCTGAGAGGAACCCGGCACGGAAGGCGTCTCCCACGCCGGTGGGATCGACGGCCACCCGCTCCGCCGCGGCAGGAACGTGCACGGGCGGCTCGCCAACCTGCTCGATGCGCGCTCCCTCGCGCCCCAGAGTCGTGACCCGCACGCCGACCCGGCCGAGAACCTCGCCCCCGCTCCACCCCGTCTTCTGCTCCAACAGTGCCGCCTCGTACTCGTTGCAGAACAGGTACGCCGCGCCCGCAACGAGCAGGCGGATGGACGCACCGTCCATCCAGGCGAGCTGTTGTGACGGGTCGGCTGCGAACGCGTAGCCACGGGTGCGGCATTCCTCGGTGTGGCGCAGCATGGCCTCGGGATCGTTGGGGCTCACGACGACGAGGTCGAGACCGCCGATCCGGTCGGCCACGGGACGCAGCTCGATGTCACGGGCCTCGGTCATCGCACCGGCGTAGAACGTGGCTATCTGTGCGTTGTCGTCGTCGGTCGTGCACACGAACCGCGCCGTGTGGCGGACCGGAGATGCGTGCACGCTCGCGCAGTCAACGCCGTGGCGCTCCAACCACGAGCGGTAGTCGGCGAAGTCCTCCCCCACCGCGCCGACCAGCACCGGCGACAGGCCGAGGTTGGCCATGCCGAAGCAGATGTTGGCCCCGATCCCTCCCCGCCGGATCTGCAGGTCCTCCGCGAGGAAGGAGAGGGAGATCTTGTCCAGCTGCTCGACGACCAGGGAGTCGGCGAACCGGCCGGCGAACCTCATCAGGTGGTCGGTCGCGATCGACCCGGTGACGGCAACGTTCACGAGCGGGGAGTGTACGGCCCGCCGGCGCGCCTAGTGGAAGGAGTCGCCGCAGGCGCAGGAGCCGGTGGCGTTCGGGTTGTCGATGGTGAAGCCCTGGCGCTCGATGGTGTCGACGAAGTCGATCGTGGCGCCGGTCAGGTAAGGAGCGCTCATCCGGTCGACAACGACGTTGACACCGCCGAAGTCCTCGACGACATCGCCGTCGAGCGAGCGCTCGTCGAAGAAGAGCTGGTAGCGCAGGCCCGAACAGCCGCCCGGCTGCACCGCGACCCGCAGGGCGAGGTCGTCACGGCCCTCCTGCTCGAGCAGGTTCTTGACCTTCGTGGCGGCGCCGTCGGTGACCACCAGGGTCCTGGTGGTCTCTTCCTGAACCGTCATATCTGTCTGCTCCTACGTCGGCATCGGATCCGGTCATCAGTATCGAACGCGCTCACCGCGCCCGCCATTCCACCGTACCCCTCCATCGTCGCACAGCGTCACCGCCGGCTCCACGTCCGCGCCACGCGCGCCGCGACCGTGGCGAGGCTCTCGGCCGGGCGCGCGAAGGCCTCGTCGACACCGACGACGTCGACGAGTGCGTAGGCGGCCTCGACGCCGTTGGCCCGCAACTCGCGCGAGCCGACCTGCACGGCACCCGCGAGCGCGACGCATGGGCGGTTCGCCGGGCCGGCGAGCGCGGCCACGCCGGACACGACCTTTCCGCTCATCGACTGCCAGTCCAGCTTGCCCTCGCCGGTGAGCACGACGTCGGCGGCGCGGAGCGCCTCCGGCAGGCCGACCAGATCGGCCACGGTCGCGAAGCCGGGCACGCGTCGCGCCCCGGCGAGCATCAGCCCGTAGCCGAGGCCGCCGGCCGCACCAGCCCCTGCGGCGTCGGCCAGTTCCCGTCCGGCGAGATGCGCGAGCCGGGTGAGCCCACCGTCGACCTCGAGCAGCCGATCGGTCGCCACTCCCTTCTGCGGCCCGAAGACGTTGGTCGCACCGCGGAGCCCCAGCAGGGGGTTGTCAACGTCCGAGGCCGCGATCACGTCGACCCCGGCAAGCCGGCCTCTCGCCGACGCGACGTCCAGGGTCGCCAGCTCGGTCAGCCCGGTGACACCGGCCGTCAGCGCGCCCGCGGGTTCGCTGAAAGCACCCAGAGCGGCGAGCAGCCCGGCACCGCCGTCGTTCGTGCCACTGCCGCCCAGCCCGACCACGACGCGGCGTGCCCCGGCTTCGACCGCCTCGGCAATCAACTCCCCGACACCGTAGGACGACGCGTCCTCGACCAGGCCGGGGACCGGCTCGCGGCCCCGCATCGGCAACAGGGCCAGCCCGCAGGCCTGCGCCGACTCGACGTAGGCGGTGCCCTCAGCGACCAGCACCGTGGCCGGGACCGTCGCGCCGAGCGGCCCCCGCACCGTCACCGCGAGCAGCTCACCGCCGAGCGCGGCGTGGACGACGTCGACGAAGCCTGGACCGCCGTCGGACATCGGCATCGTCACGACCTCGTCGGCGGGTGCCGTGCGGCGCCAGCCCGCAGCGATCGCGTCTGCCGCCTCGACAGCACTGAGGGTGCCGGCGAACTTGTCCGGGGCCACCAGCACGCGCATGGGGCTGAGTCTGCCTCACCCACCGTGGCCGGACGCCCACTCCGCACGCAGGAGCCCGTACACGAGCAGGTCGTGGTAGATCCCGTCGTTGTGCCATGCGCCGCGCGCGACGCCGTCCCTGGTGTAGCCGGCCTTGTCGGCGATGCGGACCGACGCGGCGTTGTCCGGGTGGATCCGCAGCTCCACCCGGTTGAAGCGCCGGGTCTGGAACAGGTAGTCGGTGAGCGGCCGCACGGCCTCGGTGACGTAGCCACGGCCCGCGACCTGCGGGTCGTAGAGGAGGTACCCGATCTCGTAGGCGTCGAGATAGGCGATCGGCCGGAAGAACTCGATGTACCCGACCCGCTGGTCGTCGACGGCGACGATGGCCAGCGTCCCCTCGTGCTCGGACCAGAGGCCATTGTCGGCGAACGCCCGGCGCAGCGCCGTCTCCGACATCGTGCGACGTGGGTAGTACCGGCCGCGGTTGCGCAGAACCAGTCCAGATCTGCCTCGCGCAGCGGCCGTAGGACCACCTGCTCGCCGTACAGCATCGGCTGCCCTCCTCGACGACAGCGTGGCGCCCCCGCCACCTCCCGGCAAGGCCCATCCCCCGGGCCTGCGGCAGAGTCTGCAGCATGCGCATCCGCCCGGTACGCGCCGACGACGTCGGGGAGGTCGCCGCGGTGACCCGTGCCGCCAGGTCCGACGTCGAGCACCTGCTGCGCCAGGACGCACCCGGGTGCTGGGTGGCCGACGCGGACGGCGAGGTGGCCGGTGCGGCGTTGTCGACCCGGCGGGACCTGCTGTGGTGCCTGTCCGCGCTGGCGGTGGGCGCGGCGGCCGAGGCAGTGGCGCCGACGCTGCTCGATGCGACGTTGTCGCACAGCCGTGGCTGCCTGGGCGGCGTCGCCGTCCTGCCGGACGATCCGGCGACGGCGCGGTTCGTTCGCCAGGCCGGCTTCGTCCTGCATCCGACGATGCGCCTCACCGGCCGGATCGACCGTTCCGCCCGGCCCCTGATCGACGGCGTGCGCGAGGCCACCGATGCCGACCGGGCGCTGGTGGACTCGGTCGACCGGCAGGTCCGCAGCGCCGCCCGCGGGCCGGACCACGGGCGGCTGCAGGCTGGCGGCGGCCTGCTGGTGTGTGAGCTGACGACCGGTTCGGGATACGCCTTTCACCGCGACGGCTCGCCGGTCGCACTCGCGGCGACCACCCGAGAGGTCGCGCGTCGGCTCCTCTGGTCGGTGCTGACCCGGTCCCCCGCCGGCAGCCGCGTCGCCGTCGGCGGGCTCACAGCGGAGCAGGACTGGGCCGTGGACGTCGGCCTGGCCGCCGGGCTCGGAGTTCAGGTCGGCGGGTTCCTGGCGCTGCGCCACATGCGCCCACCGATGCCGTACCTGCCGTCGGCCTGGCTCGGCTGAGGTTGTGCACTCGCTGGCCGTGCCGCCGCACCACTGGCGGAGCGGGCCGAACTGGCGTCGAGCCAGGGTCGAAGTCCGCGCTCGTCCCGATCACTACCGACACCGTGCTCGCACTCCACGAGGCCATGCCAGCTCGCTACGAGACCTTCGTCGTCGTCGTCGTCGTCGGTGCAGGCACAGGTATGCGACGCGGTGAACTACTGGGGCTCACCCTCGACCGGGTGTCAGCCGACGTCGGAACCATCCGCGTCGACCGCCAGCTCGCCCGCGCTGAGCGACGAGGACGACCGCAGCCGAGCAGTGATCGAGACGGTGCAGGGCTCCACTGCGCAACACCGCGGAGACGCCCACCGGAACGACGCGCCAAGGTAGCGCGGCAGCCACATCAGCCGATGGCACATCGGAGTCGTCCGTCAGCATCCGAGGAGGTCACCATGACCAGCGAGCCACAGCCCGCATGCCCTGATCTCCTGCCTGACCTCGTCGACCTCGACCCTGAACACATCTGACTTCGAGGACTTCGTCGAACACGAGGGACTTCGGATCATCACCGCCTGACCCCGGCTCGGGCAGAAACGGCTCGCCCGTCGTGCCTGGTCTAGCCGAGACTGTCGGCGTGGAGATCTCAGCCGAGTTGGTGCAGCGTCTGATCGCAGACCAGTTCCCCGAGTGGTCCTGGCTTCCCATCGCCCCGGTCCCGCAGCAGGGCAACGACAACCGGACCTTCCGACTGGGTCAGGAACTCTCGGTCAGAATGCCCTCTCACCGTGCCTACGTCGCGGGGATCGAGAAGGAGAACGTCGTCCTTCCGCTTCTCACCAGCCACGTGCGGGTTGGCCTCCCCAGTCCGGTCGCGACCGGTGAGCCCTCGGACGAATACCCGTTCCCCTGGTCGGTGCGCCGCTGGCTGACGGGGAGCCACCCAGAGAACGACCCGGACCTGGATCGCACCAGGCTGGCAGAAGACCTCGGTCGCTTCTTGGTGGATCTTCGCGAGATCCCGGCCGACCGTGGGCCGATGGCAGGCGAGCACTCGTTCTTTCGCGGCTGCCATCCCAGCGTCTACGGCGACCAGGTGCAGGCAGGCCTGAGAACTCTGGGGCCGGATACCGACGAGGCGATGTGTCTGGCGATCTGGTCGGACGCAGTACGAACGGTATGGCGTCCCGCTCCCGTCTGGCTCCACGGAGACCTCGCCCCTGACAACCTTCTGACTCTCGACGGCAGGCTCTCCGCGGTCATCGACTTCGGCACCTGCGCTGTCGGTGACCCGGTGTGCGACCTGGTGATCGCCTGGACCTTCTTCGATCCCCGCGAGCGCGCGATCTTCCGCAACGCTGTTGGCCTTCCCGAGGATGCCTGGGCTCGAGCCCGCGGCTGGGCGCTCTGGAAGGCCCTGATCACCCTCGCCGACCCCAACAGCCCTGGTGCCCAGCTCGCCATCCAGAAGCGGGCCTTGTCCGCTCTCCTGGACGAGGCGGCCTCGGTCACGAGCATCGCAACGGGACGACCTCGCCCAAGATCGCAGGCACAGTAGTGCCGCAGTAGCGATCCCCTCAGGGTAAAACCCCAGCTCAGAGGGCCTGAAGCGGATGAGCTGGCCTGTAGGCCGGGTACTGGCCAGGCGCGGGTGGAGTGGTGCGCCGCGCCGCTGTGGTCCGTCCTGCACCGCTGCACCATGAGCACGGAAACTTTCGCCGCCCTGGCCGGCATTGGTTCCGTGGTACTGGCGGAATGAACGCGGCCGCCCGGCGGCTGAACGTGGTGCAGCCACGTCGGCGTGGGATCATGCCGGTGGAGAGTGACCAGGAAGGCAGCATCCGTGACAGTGACCCCGACGGCAGGCCCGGTCCCGCTGCCGCTGCTGCTCCTCGGGCGGCACGCTGACCCCGAGAGCGAGCGCGGCGTCGAATGCCCGGGCGACCTGCCGGCCGCGAGCGACCCGGACCTGGTCGACCGGGCCCGCAGTGCCCGGGCTGCCCTGGGTGAGCGTGCCTTCCTCCTGGGACACCACTACCAACGCGACGAGGTCATCCAGTTCGCCGACGTGACCGGCGACTCGTTCAAGCTCGCCCGCGAGGCCGCGGCTCGCCCGGAGGCCGAGTACATCGTCTTCTGCGGCGTGCACTTCATGGCGGAGTCGGCCGACATCCTCACCGGCGACCACCAGCAGGTGATCCTGCCCGACCTCGCGGCCGGCTGCTCCATGGCCGACATGGCCCGCCTGGTCCAGGTCGAGGAGGCGTGGGAGCGGCTGGCCGACGCCGGTGTCGCCGACGTCACCGTCCCGATCACGTACATGAACTCGTCCGCCGACATCAAGGCCTTCTGCGGGCGCAATGGCGGGGCCGTGTGTACGTCGAGCAACGCCAAGCAGGCGCTCGGCTGGGCCTTCGAGCGCGGAGAAAAGGTGCTGTTCTTCCCCGACCAGCATCTGGGCCGCAACACCGCCGTCCTGCAGATGGGCCTCAGCCTGGACGACTGCGTCGTGATCGACCCGCACAGACCTGACTTCGGCGTCACGGACCAGGAGCTGCGCGACGCCACCATGCTGCTCTGGCGGGGTCACTGCTCGGTCCACGGGCGGTTCACGGCGGAGTCCGTGGCCGACGTCCGCGACCGGATCCCGGGCGTGAACGTCATCGCCCACCCGGAATGCCAGCACGAGGTCGTGATCCACGCCGACCATGTGGGCTCGACGGAGTACATCATCAACACGATCGCAGCGGCCCAGTCGGGTACCGCCTGGGCCGTCGGCACCGAGCTCAACCTGGTGAAGCGGCTGGCACAGGAGCACCCGGACAAGACGGTCGTATTCCTGGACAAGACGGTCTGCTTCTGCGCGACGATGAACCGCATCGATCTGCCGCACCTGGTATGGGCGCTGGAGAACCTGGTGGAGGGTCGCGTCGTCAACCGGATCGACGTCGACCGGGACACCGCGCACTGGGCCGGGGTCGCGCTGGACCGGATGCTTGCCCTCCCCGGCCCCGAGGCCGTCCGGGACTAGCGCTTGCGGGCCAGCGTGAGCCCGTCGGCGATCGGGAGCACCACGACCTCGAGCCGTCCGTCGGCTGCGAGTGTGTTGTTGAAAGCGCGGATGGCGACGAGGTTGTCGTCGACGATCTCCGGGTCGGCCACCTCGCCGGACCACAGCGTGTTGTCGACCAGCAGCAGTCCCCCCGAGCGCAGCCTTGGAACGATCTCGTCCGCGTACGCGACGTAACTTTCCTTGTCGGCGTCGATGTAGGCGAGATCGAACTCCTCGGCGCTCGGGAGCGACCGGAGCGTGTCGAGCGCCGGGCCGATCCGCAGTTCGATCTTGTCGCCGACTCCGGCTTCCTCCCAGTACCGGCGCGCGATCGCCGTCCACTCCTCGCTGACGTCGCAGCAGAGCAGGTGCCCGTCGTCGGGCAGACCGCGGGCGATGGCCAGCGCCGAGTACCCGGTGAACGTGCCGACCTCGATCGCGGCACGGGCGCCGGAGAGCCGGCACAGGAGCGTCATGAACGCGCCCTGTTCGGGTGCGGTTTGCATCTTGCTCACGCCACCGAGCGCTGCCGTCTCGTCGATCAGCCGTTGCTGAAGGTCGTCGGGAGGCGTGCCGTGCTCGACGATGTAGGCGTGGAGTTCGTCGGTCAACCAGGGGGACTTCGATGCCATGGCTTGCACCGTACCTAAAGCCCGGGTGCTCCCCAGACAGCGAACCATCGACTGACCTCAGGCTCGATCGGCAGGTCTCCGGAGACCAGCGCGCGCACCTGGAGTTCGAGAACCGAGTCGCGACGGTGCTGCTTCTCGTCGACCGGCGCGAACGGGTAGAACGTGCCCCGCTTGTAGAGGTAGACCAGTACGAGTGACTGTCCCGAGTCGGTCCGCAGCCCGATCGTCGAGCAGAGCAGCGACGGGCCGAACCCCTCCCCTTCCAGCGTCGAGTTCACCGCGTGCAGGTCGGTCACGAGCGCAGGCACGTCGGCCGCGGGGCGGCGGACCACCAGCCAGGTGTAGCCGAAGCCGTCCCGTACCTCCTCCGGCTCGGAGCCGCCCAACAGGGCGGTGATCTCGTCCTTGAGCCGCACGAACGGCCCGCCCTCGGCTTCGCGGAAGCACACCGCGCCGACGCCGGTGGGCCGGATCTCCGCGGCAGCCTCCAGCGTCAGCGCGGCTCCGGGCAGCGAGAACAGCGCGTCGAGGTTGGGCTGGGCCTGCTTCGTCCGGCCCAGCAGCGCGTCGAACAGACCCACCCTCAGCCCTGCCCCAGTTCGGCGGAGATGCGAGCGAGCTGGTCGAGGCGCTTCTCCAACGGCGGGTGCGAGGCGAACAGCGAACCCAGATCCATCTTGCCGGTGAGGGCTGGGGCGAAGAAGAACGCGTTGTAAGGCTCGGCGGCGCGCAGGTCGCGTTGGGGGATGCGCCCCATGTCACCGGTGATCTTCGTCAGTGCGCTGGCGAGCGCAGAGGGCTGCCCGGTGAGCATCGCGCCGGCTCGGTCGGCGGCCAGCTCGCGGTAACGCGAGAGCAAGCGGGTCAGCAGGAAGCTGACGGCGTAGACGACCATGGCTATGACCGTCGCCATCAGCGCGACCATGGCGGCGTTGCCGTCCCGGTTGCGGCCCATGCCGCTGAACACCATGGCCCGGGTCATGAAGCCCGCCAGCACGCCGACCACGGAGGCGATCGTCATGACGGTCACGTCACGGTGGGCGACATGGGACAGCTCGTGGGCCAGCACACCCTCGAGCTCTCGCTCGTCGACGCGACGCATCAGCCCGGTCGTCGCGCAGACGACGGCGCGGTCGGCGCTGCGCCCTGCGGCGAACGCGTTCGGCAGTTCGGTGTCGGCGATGGCGACCCGCGGCTTGGGCATGTTGGCGCTCGCGCACAGCCGGTCGACGATCGCGTGCAGTTGTGGCGCCTCCTCGGGCGACACCTCACGGGCCTTCATCGCGGAGAGTGCCAGCTTGTCCGAGAAGTACCACTGGGCCCAGAGGGCGCCGAGCCCGATGATGATGCCGAGCCACAAGGCACCGGTGAGCTGGCCGATGAAGAAGACCAGCACGACGTAGAGCGCCGCGAGCAGCACCATGGTCAGCACCATCCGGGTGGTCAGGCCACGGTCCGGACGGAACCTCGTTCTCGCCACTGCTGCTCCTTGTCTCGGCTTACTGAACCAACGTGAGGACGACCGGTGGGGGTTCCTTCACCAGGCGAACAGGTGCTTCACCAGGTCCCGGTGCCTGGTGAACTACCCGCCAGGGTGGTGTACGTGATCAACGGCCATGGCGGGTTGATCAGCCTGGGATGAGGCCTTCGCCGGAGAGCAGCTCGCGGACCTCGTCGATGTGGGCGTCGGCGTACGGCAACACCAGGTCACTGTCGACCAGGGAGTCGTCGGCCACCGGTGTCCCGGCCACGCGCACGGCCTCGAGCAGTGCGACCAGGGCCGACCGGAAGGTGTCGTCGTCGCCGGACTCGACAGCTGCCGCCAACGCGTCGTCGAGCGCGTTGAGCTCGCGCAGCCGGGAGTCGTCGATCTCGAGCTGACCCTCTCCCATGATCCGCACGATCACGGCCTGCCCTCCTCCGGCTGGGCCTGCGGTTGCTGCACCGGTGCCGACTCGGCGCCCGGCTGGCCCTGGCCCTCGATCTGGCGGGGCGCCTCGGCGGGTCCCGCGGTGAGTTCCTGCTTCATCCGGGCCAGCTCGAGCTCGACGTCGCTCGTGGAGGCCAACCGGTCCAGCTCGAGGCTGATGTCGTCCTTGGCCGTGCCGGTGGGGTCGTCGAGCGCCCCGGATGCGAGCAGTTCGTCGATCGCGCCTGCCCGCGCCTGCATCACCGCGGTCTTGTCCTCGGCCCGCTGCACGGCCATCCCGACGTCGCTCATCTCCTCGGAGATCCCGCTGAACGCCTCACCGATGCGTGTCTGCGCCTCAGCGGCGGTGTAGCTGGCCTTGATCGTCTCCTTCTTCGTCCGGAACGCCTCGACCTTGGCCTGCAGCCGCTGAGCGGCGAGGGTGAGCTTCTCCTCCTCTCCCTGCAGCGCGGCGTGCTGAGTCTGGAGGTCGGAGACCTGAGTCTCGAGCGCAGACCTCCGCGTCAGCGCCTCGCGGGCGAGGTCCTCGCGGCCGAGCGACAGTGCCCGCTGAGCCTGCTCCTGCAGCTTGCTGCCCTGCGCGGACAGCTGCGACATCTGGACCTCGATGCGCTTGCGACTCGTCGCGACGTCGGCAACGCCGCGGCGGACCTTCACGAGCAGCTCCCGCTGCTTGTTGTACGAGTAGTCGAGAGTCTCCCGGGGGTCCTCGGCACGGTCAAGCGCCCTCTCGGCCTTGGCCCGGAAGATCATTGACATGCGTTGGAGGATCCCCATCTGGACCCGTAGCCCTTTCGTGATGCGGTCGCGGTCTGTGTGCTCGTACCACCCTACGGCGTCAGGGGTCCCGCCGGGCAGGCCGGTGCCGGGGAGGACCTACGCTTGGGTACGTGTTCCGCCGCCGCACGACCGCAGACCAGGCCACGCCCACCGCACCAGCGCCCGATGGCACGACGGCCCCGCCAGGCGGAAAGGGACGGCCCACACCAACCCGCCGCGAGGCCGAGCAGGCACGCAAGCAGAGGGTCAAGCCGGCGCTGACCCGGCGTGAGGCCGCACGTCGCCAGCGAGAGCTGGCCCGCACCGAACGGACCCACGCGCGGCAGGCCATGGCCACCGGGGACGAGCGCCACTTCCTCGCGCGGGACAGAGGGCCGGTGCGCAAGTTCCTGCGCGACTACGTCGACTCCCGCCGCACGATCGCGGAGTTCTTCCTGCCGATCATCGTCCTGGTGCTGCTGTTCAGCTTCATCAGCGTCCCGCAGATCCAGCTGGTCTCGACGTTGCTCTGGCTGGCCACGATGCTGCTGCTCATCGTCGATCTCACCATGCTCGGGTTCCGGGTCAAGCGGGAGATCCGCGCCCGGTTTCCCGACGAGTCCGGCCGTGGCCATGTTCTCTACGCGATCGCGCGGGCGACGCAGATTCGCAGGCTGCGCCTGCCCAAGCCCGCCGTGAAGCCTGGGACGACGGTGTGAGCCCGGGCGTACCGGGACAGTCCGATGCCGGTGACTTCACGCTGCGCCCTTTGGCCTACACCGACGCGGTCGTCCGCGCCCTGGAGGCCGAGCTGCAACAGGAGTACGTCGACCGCTATGGCGGAGGGGACGAGACGCCCGTCGACCCGACCCAGTTCGCGCCCCCCCAGGGCCTGTTCCTGGTGGGGTTCGCCGGCGCCGAGCCGGTGGCGTCGGGTGGCTACCGCCGCCACGACGACAAGGCGGCGGAGATCAAGCGGATGTACGTGGTCGAGGACCGGCGGGGCGTGGGTTTCGCCCGGCGCCTGCTGGCGGAGCTCGAAACCCGGGCCGCGGACGCCGGATACCAGCGGATCATCCTCGAGACCGGACTGCGCCAGCCCGAAGCCATCGCCTTGTACGAGTCGAGCGGATACGAGCTGATCCCGGACTTCGGCTTCCATGCGGGGATGGACCTCGTCCGTTCGTTCGGCAAGGACGTCGGCTCTCCCGCGTGACCGTGACCGAGCCGGGCCACCGGCTCAGTCGGGCGGTTGCAGGCTCATCGGGCCGTAGACCTCGCGCCCGTCCTCCAGCAAGGTCATCGCGTCGACACCGGCCTCGGCCAGCGCCCGCCATCGCTCACCCAGCCAGCTCTCGGCATCGGACTGGGTCGGGAACCCGCTACCGTCGCCGCCGCCGGAGACCTCGGCGGGCGGCACCACGGCACCGCTCTCATCGAGGTAGCGCCAGGTCCAGGCCATCGCGATCCCCCTCACCGTCCGGGTGGCGAGGAAAGGTTACCCGGGGTTCGAAATCTTTCCGCCAAGCCGCGTCATTCCGGCCCGGCACGGCCGTCCAGTTCAGCAGCGGGGTCGGCGGCGGGGGAATCTCACCGACACCGCTCTGGGGGGGCGGGACCGTCCTCGTCGTTCGGGGGACGACGGGGACGGTCTCTTTCGGGTCACGACGTCCTAGGGTTCGGCGCATGTCCCTCGACCTGCCCGGGCGTGCGGCTCGGGTGCCCAAGCTCGACGACGACGCCCGCAACCTCGCTCGTTCCCTCCTTGCCGAGCAGATGTCACCGCCCGGCTCGCTGGGGCGGCTCGGCGAGCATGCCGGCTGGCTTGCCGCCGCCCAGGGTCGGTGCCCCACGGCACGGCTTGTGCGGGTTCGGCTGGTCGTCGTCGCTGCCGACCACGGCGTGGCAGATGCGAGCGTCTCTGCGTACTCCGCCTCGGTCACGGCCGAGCGCGTGCGTGCACTCGTCGCCGGCGGCGGCATCGTGAGCACCCTGGCTGAGCTCGAGCAGGTCGGAGTCCACGTGGTCGACGTCGGCCTGGACGTCGCTGACCGTCAACTGCCCGCCGCCGTGGATCGCCGCGCGGTCCGCCGCGGATCCGGTCGAGTCGACGTTGAGGACGCGCTCACCCGGGCCGAGGTCGAGGCCGCGTTCGAGAGCGGCGTCGCCGTCGCGGACGCCGAGGTCGATGCAGGCACCGACCTTCTCGTCGCCGCCGCCGTGGGGGTTGCCGCCAGTACCCCCGCCGCCACCCTGGCCGCGCTTCTGACCAGCAAGCACGTCGCTTCGGTGGTCGGCAGAGACTCCGGCATCGACGACCGGACCTGGATGCGCAAGTGCGCTGCTGTCCGCGACGCCGCGCGGCGGGGCCGACGGGTCCTCCGCGACGGGGGCGACATGCTCGACCTGCTGGCGACCGTCGGCGGCGCCGATCTCGCAGCGCTCACCGGCCTCCTGCTTCAGAGCGCGGTCCGGCGGACGCCCGTCGTCGTCGACGGCCTGGTCACCTGCGCGGCAGCCGCCGTCGCACAGCGCATCAGCCGTCGAAGCACGGCGTGGCTGGTGGCGGGTCACCGCTCGCCCGACCCCGGCCAGGCCGCGTTGCTCCAACGGCTGCGGCTCGACCCCGTGGTCGACCACGCCATCGGGGCCGACGACGGTACCGGCGCGCTGCTCGCCGTCGCGCACCTGCGCGCCGCGGCCGCCCTGCTGGGAGCTGAGCCCTCACCCGCCTCCCCTCCCGGTGATCATGAAGCGTGACGGGAGGTGCGCGGGCCGCGCCGCGCTCAGGACTCCCGGGTCGAGGGCTGGACGAACGGCGGGCGGACGACCTCGAACGACTCCGCCCTCCCACGCACGTCGACCTGGACCTCGTCGCCGTCGGCTGTGCCCGGCGGCAACAGGGCCAGCCCGATGCCCCTGCGCAGCGTCGGCGAGAAGGTGCCTGACGTCACCCGCCCGGCGGCGGCTCCGCCGATGGACACCGTCAAGCCTGGCCTCGGGATACCACGCCCGAGTGCGCTGATCCCACGCAGCATGCGCGTCGGTCCGGACTCTCGCTCGACCAACAGCGCGTCGCGTCCCCAGAACGCCGGCTTCTTCCAGCCGACCGCCCACCCGGCGCGGGCCTGCGCGGGCGTGATGTCCAGGGAGAGGTCCTGGCCGTGCAGCGGATATCCCATCTCGGTCCGCAACGTGTCCCGCGCGGCCAACCCGCAGGGCAGCAGCCCGTGCGGCTCGCCGGCACGGAGCAGGGCATCCCACACGCGGCCGGCGTCGTCCCAGGGCACGACCAGCTCGTAGCCGCGTTCGCCGGTGTACCCCGTGCGGCACACGGTCACCGCCACGCCGTCCCAGGCGGCCTCCTCGAACGCCATGTAGTCGTGCCCGATCGGCAGGCTCACCGCGGCGAGCGTCTCGTCGCTCTTCGTCCCCTGCACGGCCAGCACGGCGTAGTCGCGGTGAGCATTTCGGACCTCGACGCCTTCGGGGCCGGCCGCCGCGAGCCGCCCGACGACCTCGGCGCAGTTGGCGGCGTTGGGGATCAGTAGCAGGTCGGCGTCCGAGCGCAGGTAGACGATCAGATCGTCGAGGACGCCGCCGGTCCTCTCGTCGCAGCACAGCGTGTACTGCGCCTGGCCGGGCCCTATCTTGTCCAGGGCGTTGGTGAGACACGAGTCGACGAAGGCCCGCGCCACCGGTCCTCTGACCGTCGCCTTGCCCAGGTGGCTGACGTCGAAGATGCCGACGCGCTCCCGTACGGCCGTGTGCTCGTCGACGACGCCCGAGTACTGCAGGGGCATCTCCCAGCCGCTGAACTCCGCGAAACGAGCGCCGAGCGCCGCGTGCCGGTCGTGGAGCGGAGATCTGATCACAGGTGGCACTTTACGGATCACGAGACAGGTGCGGCGGTCCGACGGGCGTACCTGCCTCATGATTTCCGCGGCGGGGTCGCGTTAGCATCGTCTGCCGAACCCGAGCCCTTGGAGAGCCGTGACGACCATCGACTTGTCCTCCGCCGAACCCACGCGCCTCGAGGTCGACGCCATCGTCGTGGGCGTGACCGGTGCCGACGACGGCATTCGCCTGCTGGGCGGCGCCGAAGCCGTCGACGCCGCGTTGGGCGGGTCCCTGGCTGCGACGCTTCGCCAACTCGGTGCCGCCGGCAAGGCCGACGAGGTGACCAAGGTCCCGACCGGAGGAGCGGCCAAGGCGGGCGTCGTCGTCGCCGTCGGCATCGGCAAGCTTCCGGACGCCGACGCCGAGCGCCACCACGA
>JBOGDS010000042.1:0-30084 GCA_050743075.1 Jiangellaceae bacterium
GGTCTCGGAATTCGAGACCAGGGGGCGACAGAACAAGGGGTCACGCCGCCGACCGGTGGGCCTGGCCACCGGGCCGCTCGACCGACGACGGCTCGGTCGGCGCCTCGGCCACCCAGACCGCAGGCACGGCCCGGTCGTCGATGCGTAGCGCGATGGGGTCGCCCGGCGCCATCGTCCCGGCCACGAGGATCTCCCGACTCCCGGTGAGCGCGGGCGGCCACCGGCTGGCGTACCCCTCGAGCACGCGAGCGACGCAGCTGGCCGTCGGGGCGTCGGGGACGGCCAGGGCGACGGTGTTGGCGTTGGTGACCCTCCAACTGTCGACCGGGTGCCAGCCTCGTCGGGCGACCCGCCGGTTGCGCCGGGTGACCGACAGCCACGACACGAACACGATCGCCGCGGCGAAAGCCGGCAGCCAGGCCCACACCTGGGGCTCGGCCGCGTCGTAGGGCTCGGACGCGACGCGGATGTTGTCCGGGTCGGACGGATCGACCCGCAGGGCGACGGTCGTACCCTCGGGATGGAGGTCCGGGTCGTCCAGGGCGACCACGACGCGGCGCGCCTCGATGTCGTCCGGCAGGCGGTAGTCGACCACGACCTCCCCGAAGGCCAGGCCACCGTCGACCACCCGCCCGAGCACCAGCACGTCGGAGCGGTCGGCCCGGGCGGCGATCCTCCCGTTCAGCATGGTCGTCACCGAGACCAGACTGCCGAGGAGGACGCTCCCGCCGAGCGCCAGCGCCAGCAACGGCGGCACCGACCGCCACGGGGGCGGCCACGTCGGCGCGGGGAGCGCGGCCGGCGCGGACCGAGCCGGGAGCACGCCCGTCGGGGCCGGGCCGGGCCCGGTCGATCTCGTGGTCGACGGCCACACCGACCAGGTCGACCCTGTCCGCCACGACGCCCGCCCCCGCGGCCACAGCACGGTGCCGTCGGCGACGCGGGCCACCACCGCGCCCAACGGTCGGGGCGACCCCTTGACCTCGACCGGGTAGCTGCGCTCCAGGGGGACGCCTCCGGTGCTCAGCAGGGCCACCGAGGCCAACGCGGCCCCTCCGGCCGGGGCGTCGAGTGGGAACAGGTCGACGGCCACGTGCGGCCGCAGGCGACCGGTCGACCGCAGGACACCGGTCATCGAGTACGACGGGCCCGCCGCGGTCATCAGCCGCTCGCTGCGTCGGACGCCGATGGCGCGCCCGAGGAAGAAGACGAGGGGCAGGGCGACCAGGCCGAGCTCAAACCCGACGGAGTCGGTGGCCCGGTGGCGGTCGCCGACCAGGGTTACGCGCGTCGGGTCGTCGACCGAGATCTCGATCGGCACCTGGGCCTCAGGCTCCGGGGCCCGATCGATATCCGACAGGGCCATGACCGCGCGGATCCGCTCCTGCCGCATGGGGTGCTCGAAGGCAACGGGCACCTCGGCGCCGCCGTCGTAGTCGGCGTCGACGTCGGCGACGGCTCGCGGCCCGTCGTCGAAGGCCTGGTCGACCCGCGACGACGACACGAGGTCGTCGAGAAAGATCCAGGCCGTCGCGCCGGCGACGATCACGACCCACCACAACGGCCGTCTGACGAACCGGCGGGCGGCGTCGGGCCGCCCGACGGGGTTCACACCACGGTCGACTGGGCCACCGGCTCCTGAACGTCGTCGGCGGTGGCGGCGGTGTCGGCGGCGGGCTCGCGCCCGGCCTCGGCCACGGCGGTCGCCTCGGCCTCGTCCACCGGCATCCTCGTCCCGGCCAGGCTGCGACGCACCGACCGGTCCCACGTCAGCAGCACGACCTGGCGCCACATCAGCCAGATCGCTCCGAGCGTGAGGAGGGCGAAGGCCACGGCGACGATCCGGCCCCGCTCGGCCGCGTGCACCGAGTCGATCAGTCCGACGGCGATCCCGCACACGGTCGTGGGCAGGGCGATGAAGGCGGCCGAGGCCCAGCCGCGCGCCAGCCCGATGGCGGCGACGATGGCGCCGAACATGGCGACCGATCCGAGGCCCTGCGCCCAGATCCGGTGCTCGGGGCACAGCAGGTCGGTGAAGAGGAACGCGCTGAAGAGGATCGCCAGCCCCGCGCTGAGGGCCGTCGTCAGCCCCGGCCCGGGCCCGGCCGGTGGACGGCCGGGCCCGTCACGATCGGTCCACGCCACCACACCGTCGGAACGCCACGACGTCGCCATGCCGAAACCCTACTCCTGCGGCGCGGCCCCAGACCCGGCTACGGCACGTCGGACCGCTCGGCCTCCTTGATCAGTTGCCGCCCGTCCGATGGGGTGATGATCCGATCGTCCACCAGCCCCTCGACGCTGGCCTCGACCTGGCGCACGTAAGCGCCGTGATTGGGGTAGAGGGCGTCGAGCTGAGCCTGGGTGAACGGCCGCTCCCACCCGGCGATGAAGCAGAACGACGCACCGGTGGCGCTCCCGAACCAGGTGCTGGTGGGCACGTCCAGGTACGGCGACCCCAGGCCACCCTCGACGTTGCCGAACTCGTCGACCACGGGCGCGCCGTTGACGACGGTGATGGGGTCGGCGCTGGGTGGCGCGACGTCGTCGCGCACCCAGTGATCGAGGTTGGTGTGAGGATGGCGTCGAAGAAGATCCTGCCCGGGAACCGGCTGCGCGGCGGCCCCTCGTTGCACGCCTGGGGTGGGACGGCGCGGCCGGCCCGCACGATGTCGTCCGGTGCGGCCGAGAAGTGGAGCTCGCCCCGACGGGCGAGGTGACGGCCATCGAGGCGAGCACGAACATGCTCACGAAGAGCCTGCGACCGATGGGCATCACGGTCCCCCTCTCGCCGGCCGACCTCCTCCAGCCGTGTGCGTGACTGTGTCGTCTCGCTGCGTCCTCGTCAACTCCCGCCTCAGCCGACGGCGCCGTCAACCCGCATCGGGCGCTCCTTGGCTGCGGGCCGCGGTCAACACCGCCCGGGTCGCGGCGCCGGCGGCGGCGGGGTCGGCCGCCAGTCGCGGCCGCAGCTCGTCGGACAGGATCTCGACCGACGAGGGGCACCGCACGCCGTGGCCGTCGATGAGACGGACGAACCGCTCGAGGTCGAAGCTGCCATCGCCCGGGAGGCGCCGCCGGTGGATCGCACTACTCGCTGCGCATGCACCGATTCCGGCGCCTGGCGATGTACACCGCGGTCATCATCGACGGTGGCTCGGCCCGCAACGTGCGCCGGGCCCGAGGACTACTGGAAGGTCGTCGCCGTGGTCGACGACGAGACCGAGCGACTGTCGGCGACCGGCTACGTCGTGAGCCAGCGTGACTTCATGGACGACCTCGAGTTCGCGTTCGGGCCCTTCCAGACCTACCAGGTCCCGGTCGCGACCATCGAAGAGCAGACGCGTCTCGACTTCGGCGACCTGAAGGACTTCGACCCGCTCGCCGGTACGGAGACATCCCCGATCCGGCCGTTGACGACGCTCGCTGACATCACGCTGTAGCGGACCCGCGTTCCGAGCCGGTACCGGGCGCAGGGCCGCGTTCTGTCGGCCCGTCAGGCCACAGCCGGCGGGCGCGGCGGGCAAGGTCCCGGCGCAGCGCCGGCATGTCAGCGCCGACCAGGTGCCCGTCGCGAACCACGTACCCGCCCTCCACGAACACATGCCGAGCCCGCCGTTCCGGGCCGAGCACCAGCCCGGCCAGCGGGTCGAGCACATCTGCGAGGTCGTCGCCCGGCCAGACCACGACGTCGGCGCGGTACCCGGGCTCCAGCCGCCCGATGTCGTCGCGGCCGAGGCAGCGGGCCCCGCCCTCCGTAGCGATCCGCAGCACGTCGGTAGGCCCGAACGTCGTCGCCGACAGGTCCCGCTGCCGCGCGAGGAACAAGGCCATCCGCATCTCGGGGAACAGGGTGCCGATCTCGTTGCTGGCCACCCCGTCGACGCCGAGACCCACCGGCGCGCCAGCCGCCGTCAGGTCGACCACGCGGGCGATGCCCGATCCGAGTCGGCAGTTGCTCGACGGGCAGTGGGCGATCCCAGTGCCCGTCGCCCCGAGCCGGGCCACCTCAGCGTCGTCGAAGTGGATGCCGTGCGCAACCCAGACGTCGGAGGCGATCCAGCCCAGGTCGTCGAGCACTCCGAGCGGCCGCTTGCCGAAACGGACCAGGCAGTTCTCTTCCTCGTCGAGGGTCTCCGCCAGGTGGGTGTGCAGGCGCAGACCGAGGCTCCGGGCCAGGGCGGCGGACTCGCTCATCAGCTCCGTCGTGACGCTGAACGGGCTGCACGGGGCCACCGTGATGCTGATCCGTTCGCCGTCGTGGAGCCGCTCGTATACCGACTGCGTCGAGGCGAGGATGGCGTCGAGGTCTTCCACCACCGAGTCCGGCGGCAACCCGCCCTTGCTCTCACCCAGGTCCATCGAGCCGCGGGCGATATGCGCGCGGATGCCGATGCGCCGGGCCGAGCGGGCGATCGCGTCGAACACCGAGTCGTCGCCGTCTGGCACCACGTAGTGGTGGTCGGCCGCCGTCGTGCAGCCGCTCAACGCCAGCTCCCCCAGCGCCACGGCGGCCGCCGCCTCGACGTCCTCCGGCGTGACCTGCGCCCACACCGGGTACAGCGTGACCAGCCACTCGAACAGCGTGCTGTCGCAGGCCCAGCCGCGGGTCATCCACTGATAGAAGTGGTGGTGCGTATTGACCAGCCCGGCTGTGACGATGTCGCCGTCAACCCGGACGACCTCGTCACCCTCTTCCGCCGGCATCGACCCGACGGCCGTGATGCGGCCCTCGGACATGGCGACGTCGCCCGGCCACCTCGCGCCGCGCAGGACCGTCCGGCTCACGATGGCTCGGCTGGAATGCGGTCCGGCTCCTCGACGAGGTCGAGCAGTCGCAGATTGGCAATCTTGGCGATCTCGACCAGGGCCGTCGCCTGCTCAGCGGCTGGGGAGTTGTTCAGCCGGGTGTTGCCCGACCGCAGGATCGTCTCCTTGGTGTTCTCACGCACCGCGATGATCAACGGGAAGCCGAACCTGGTTCGGTATTCGGAGGTGAGGCCGTCGAGGCTGTGGTGCTCGTCGCTGTCGAGCCGGTCGAGCCCAGCGAACGCCTGATCCTTCACGGACAGCACCGAGGCGCTGCTGTCGCCGCGGAAGACGCTGCCGATGTCCGGATACGCGCCGATGAGCTCGAGCTGCTGATCGGACGAAGCCTCGAACATCACGTCATGGAAGGCCCGCCGCAGTGCGTACACGTCCCCGAACGGACGGGCGTCGTACGCCTGCTCGGCAATCCAGGGCGGGCCCTGGAACAGCCCGCCGAACTCCGCCACGAACTGCTCGCGGCTCATCTGGTTGACCTGGTCGATGCTCAGTACATCGTCGTGCTGAGGGGTCGGCAACACCTTGGTCACCAGATTGCTCTTGCCGCCCCACACGTTGAAGATCAGGTTGAGCAGGATCGCGGTGATGCTTCCCATGGTGATGCCACTGGTGATGATGGTCCGCACCTCTACAGAGAAGTTGGCGAAGATCGTGGGGTACACCGTCGGCGTGATCGCCATGGCCAGGCTGACCGCCAGGATGATGACGTTGCGCTCGTCGTGGAAATCGACCCGGCGCAGGATCTGGATCCCGACTACGGCGACGGTGCCGAACAGCACGTACGCCGCGCCGCCCAGCACCGGCGGCGGGATCGCCGCCACGGCGGCGCCGACCTTGGGCAAGATGCCGATGATCATCATGAACAGGCCGGCGGTCGCGACCACGTAGCGACTCCTGACCTTCGTCAGCCGGACCAAGCCGACGTTCTCGGCGAAGGCGGTGTAGGGGAACGAGTTGAGCACCCCACCCAGAGTCGTCGCCAAACCGTCGGCGCGCAGTGCACGAGCGACGTCGGTCTTGTCGACCGGCTTCTCGACGATGTCGGACAACGCGAAGACATCGCCGGTGGTCTCGACCATCGTGATCAGCATCACGATGACCATCGCGATGATGGCCGCAGCGTTGAAGGTGGGAGCCCCGAAGTGGAACGGCGTGGTCACCCCGAACAGGTCCGCCTCGCCGACCCGGCTGAAATCGGTGAACCCGAAGATCGCCCCCACGGCCGTCCCGACGACGAGCCCGATGAGTACTGCGATCGTCGCCACGAAGCCCCGGAAGAACCGGTAAAGCGCCAGGATGAACACCAGCGTGAAGCCGGCCAACGCCAGGTTGTCGAGGTCGCCGAACGTTTCGTCCGCCAGGCTGGCACCGCCGCCGCCGGCGTCGAGAGCCGCCACCGAGAGCAGCACGACGCCGATGATCGTGATGACCGTGCCCGTGACGACCGGCGGGAACAGCCGGATGAGGTTGGCGAAGAACGGGGCGACCAGGAACGTGACGATCCCGGCGATGATGACGGCGCCGAAGATCGCGCGCAGCCCAGGCACCCCCCCGCCTTCGGCCAGCCCGATGGCGATCATCGGTGACACCGCAGCGAACGTCACGCCCTGCAGCAATGGCAGCCGGACCCCGATCTTCCAGAACCCGATGGTCTGGAGGATCGAGGCGATGCCGCAGGTGAACAGGTCGGCGTTGATCAGGAACCCGAGCTGCTCAGGCGTCAAGCCGATCGCGGTCGCGAGCAGGATCGGCACGATGACGGCCCCGGCATAGAACGCCAACACGTGCTGGAAGCCGTAGATCGCGAGCTTCGGTGCCGGAAGCAGTTGGTCGACGGGGTGCACCGCAGGCTTCTCCTGGGTGGGTGCGACGTCCTGCGCCATGGTGGTCCTCCCCTTCTCGACCGCGGTCGGGACCGCGATGCGATGGTCGGTCGTCGGTTCGAGTCAGCCAGCCGATGCGGCTGGTTCGGCGGCCAGTGCTATGTCGTCCGTGCGTACCGGCGCGTGGGTCAGGGCGAGCCCCGTGGCGTCGCGGATCGCCGCGATCACGGCGCCCGTCGAGGAGATGGTCGGCGGCTCGCCGACCCCCTTGGCGCCGTACGGCGCTCCGCGTTCCGGCTGCTCGATCCAGGTCTGCACCACCGACGGCATGTCCAGCGGCGTGGGCAGCAGGTAGTCGGTGAACGACGGGTTCCGGATCCGGCCCTTGTCCACGATGATCTCTTCCATCACGGCCAGGCCCACACCCTGGGCGATGCCACCCTCGATCTGACCGGTGACGGCCAGCGGGTTGAGGGCCTTCCCGATGTCCTGGGCGGTCGCCACCTGGACAACCTTGACCAGGCCGAGCTCGGCATCCACGTCGACGACGGCGCGGTGTGCGGCGAACGCGAACGACCAGTAGGCGTTGCCCTGCCCGTTCTCGTCCAGCGGGTCGGTCGGCGCGTGGTGGAACTCGCGGGTGGACTCCACCGGGCCGGCCCGTAGCGCGTCGGCCAACGTCACCTGCCGGCTGCCGTCCTTCGTGAACAGCCCACCCTCTTCCAGGACCATGTCGGCGGGCGCCAGGTGCAGCTCGAGGGCGGCGCGCTCCAGCAGCACCTCGCGGACCGCGCCGCAGGCCATCTGCACGGCGCCGCCGCTCATCATGGTCTGGCGTGACGCGCTGGTGGAACCGGCGGATCCGACCTGCGTGTCCGCGGCGAGCACGACGACGTCGCGGACGCCCAGCTCGGCCCGGGCGATCTGCTGGGCGATGGTGACGAAACCCTGGCCGACCTCTGCGGTCGCGGTGTGCACCGTGGCTACCGGCTCCCCATCCGCACCAAGCTCCAGGCGCACCCGTGCGGTCGAGTAGTCGTCGAAACCCTCGGAGAAGGCCAGGTTCTTGAAGCCCACCGCGAAGCCGACGCCGCGGCGGACGTTGTGGTGCAATGCGGTCAGCCCCGCCCCTCCGGGTAGCGTCATCACGGGGGCGTCGGCTGCGAGCGGCTCGGGCATCGGCAGGTCCCGGCATGCCTTGATGCACTCGGCAACGGGTGCGACCCCAGTGATGACCTGCCCGGTGATCAGCTGGTCGTGGGTCTTCAACGCGTTGCGAAGGCGTAGCTCGACCGGGTCCATCCCCAGCGCCGCCGCCAGCCTGTCCATCTGCGCCTCGGCGGCGAAGGAGGTCTGCACCGCGCCGAAGCCGCGCATGGCGCCGCACGGCGGGTTGTTGGTCCGCACCGCGTACCCGTCGACCGCCGCGTTCGGCACGAAGTACGGGCCGGCGGCGAGGCAGGTCGCGTTGGAGATGACCGCGGTGGACGACGAGGTGTACGCGCCACCGTCGAACACCATCCGGGATTCGACCTTGACCAACGTGCCGTCGCGCCTGGCATGGTGGCGGTACCACAGCCGCGCGGGATGACGGTGCACATGGCCGAAGAAGGACTCCTCCCGGCTGTAGACCATCTTGACCGGCTTCTCGGTCACCAACGCCAGCAGGCATGCGTGGATCTGGATGGAGAGGTCCTCACGGCCCCCGAACGCCCCACCGGTGCCGGCTAGCGTGAGCCGCACCTTCTCCCTGGGAAGGTTCAGGCAGGCCGCGATCTGGTCGCGGTCGACGTGCAGCCACTGGGTGGCGATGAACAGCTCGACGCCGCCGTCCTCGGACGGCACGGCCAGCCCGGACTCCGGCCCGAGGAAGGCCTGGTCCTGCATGCCGACCTCGTAGGTGCCTTCGACGCTGACGTCACCGACCGCTTCCGGGTCGCCGAACCGCAGCCGGATGTGGCGGAAGACGTTGCCATCGGGGTGGATCGGCGCCGTTTCCGGCTCGAGCGCGTCCTCTGGGTTCCACAGCGGCTCGAGTACCTCGTACTCGACCGTGATGGCGGCCACCGCACGGGCGGCGATCTCGGGGTGGTCGGCCGCCACCGCGGCGATCGGCTCGCCGTGGTAGCGCACCACCTCGTGGGCGAACACCGACTGGTCGTGGTGCTCCAAGCCGTAGGTGCGGCTGCCCCAGAGGTTGTCGTTGGTGATGACCGCGTGCACACCTGGCACGCCCAACGCCGGGCTTGTGTCCAGGTGCAGGATGCGCGCGTGCGGGTACGGGCTGCGCAGCGTCCGGCCCCAGACCATGCCGTCCATCCACAGGTCCGAGGAGAACGCGAACGTGCCCTGGACCTTGGCCGGGGCGTCGGGGCGCAGCACGCTCTCGCCCACCCCGGGGGCACGGCGCATACGGGTGAAGGTCGACGGCAGGCTATGTGCGGGCACGCAGACGCTCCTCCTGTGCTTGGCGGAAGGCGGCGAAGATCCGGCCGTACCCGGTGCAGCGGCACAGGTTGCCGGAGATCGCCTCGCGAAGCTCGAGCTCGTCGGCCGCCACGTTGCGGTCGAGCAGGTCGTGGATGGCCACCACCATGCCGGGGATGCAGAAGCCGCACTGCACGGCGCCCTGGTCGACGAAGGCGCGCTGCACGTCCGTGAGCGTCCCGTCCTGGGCCAGGTCCTCGATGGTCGCGACCTGGCTGCCGACCGCGTCGGCCGCGAGCACGCAGCAGGACGCCAGCAGCCTGCCATCCAACAGCAGCGAGCAGGATCCGCATTCGCCCTGCTCGCAGGCGTTCTTGCTGCCCGGCTGGCCGAGCCGCTCACGCAGGACGTACAGCAGGCTCTCGCCGATCCAGGCGTCGGTGACCGGCATCTCCCGGCCGTTGACCGTCAGCGTGTAGTCGAGGGTCACCTGCCGGTCCGCGGTCGGCACCGGGTAGTCCGTCAGCCCCAGGGTGCCGTCCGACGTGGTCGGGTCGTGCAGGGCGTCGCTGGGCTGCTGGGTCATGCTGCCAGGCTCCTCTGCAGGGCGCGGGTCGCGATCACGCCGACGGCGTGGGAGCGGTAGTCGGCTGTGCCGCGCTGGTCGGAGATCGGCGTGGCAGCCCGCCGGGCCAGCTCCCCGAAGCGGGCCGCGGCCGCCGGGGGCGCCGACATGGTCGCCCAGTCGATCGCCTCGGCGGCGAACAGCTCGGCCTCGGTGACGCGAAGCGGGCGAGGCGCGACCGACCCGAGCCCGAGCCGTACGCTTCGGCCGGCCCGGTCCACCACCAGCCCGCAGCAAACGATGGAGATCACCATGGCGTTGCGGGTGCCGACCTTGAGGAACTGCTGTGGACCGTCCAGCCGCGGGACCCGGATCTGCCAGATGACCTCGCCCGGTTCGATCACCGTGCGCTTGACGCCGGTGATGAACTCTGTCAGCGGCACGGTTCGGGTTCCGCCGCGCCTGGCCAGTACGACCATCGCGTCCATCGCGGCCAGGACCGGCAGGCCGTCGCCCGCAGGGCTGGCGGTGCCGACGTTGCCGCCGACGGTACCGGCGTTGCGCATCTGCGGGGAGCCGACCGTGCGCGCGGCCGCGGCCAGCCCCGGGAGCACATCGACCAGGTCGATCTCCACCTCGGTCCAGGTCGCCCCGGCGCCCAGCACCACCTCGTCGTCACCGACGTCGTAGCCCTGGAGCTCTTCGACCCGGCGTAGGCACACGACCGAGGTCGGGGCCCGGTGACCGAAGTTCACCTCGACCATGAAGTCCGTACCACCGGCGAGCAGCTGCGCGTCCGGCATCTCGTCGAGTGCGTCGAAGGTCTGCTCGAGCGTTCGCGGGTGGGCGATCGTCATTACGCCTCGCTTCCGGGCGGTCCGGCAGCCGAGCTTCCGGATTCCGCAGAGCGGAAACTTGTTCTCGCTGGGGAAGCGTAGGGGGTATCCTTACGGCCGTCAATGGTCCGTTGACAAGATCCTGCCGCTGGCCGCTAGTTTCTGCCTGACGGTAGCCATGTTTCGTTCTACGGAAGTTAGAGGATGTCCGAGACCTGGTCCACCCGGCACGCGCTCGACCGTCTCAACAGTGCTTCCGCCGCCGAGGCCACCGAGTGGCTGCGAGCGTGCAACAGCTCGCGCGGCTGGGCCCGGGCGATGGTGGCGGGCCGGCCGTATGTGGACGTCCAGACCTTGCTGGCCACCGCCGAGCGGGAGAGCCGGGCCCTGCCCTGGGCCGAGGTGCTGGAGGCGCTCGCTGCCCACCCCCGCATCGGCGAGAGTCCGGACGGGCAGGGGACCGAGGCCGAGTGGTCGCGGCGTGAGCAGGCGGCGATGGGCGAGGCCGACGTAGCGCTGCGGCGCGCGGTCATGGAGGGGAACCGCGCATACGAGAAGCGGTTCGGGCACGTCTTCCTGATCCGGGCAGCCGGCCGCGAGGGGCCCGAGATGCTCGCCGCGCTGCGGTCGCGGCTCGCCAATGACGAGACAACCGAACGGGCCGTGGTCACCGACCAGCTCGCCCAGATCACCCGGCTGCGGGTGGAAAGGCTGCTCACCGAATGACACTGTCCACCCACGTTCTCGACGCGGCCAATGGCCGGCCGGCTGCCGGCGTACCGGTCGTCCTGTCCCGTCGGATCCCGGACGGTTGGCAGCGACTCGGCACCGGCGTCACCGACGACGACGGCCGGAGCTCCGGCCTGGGGCCCGCTGCGCTCGAGCCGGGCGTGTACCGGCTGGAGTTCGACACCGGCGCGTACTTCGCGGCCACCGGGCAGACCGGCTTCTATCCCGAGGTGGCGGTCGTGTTCGAGGTCACCGACCCGGCGAGTCACCACCATGTCCCGCTGCTGCTGTCCCCGTTCGCGTTCTCGACCTACCGAGGGAGCTGAAGGCATGGGCGTCACACTCGGACACAACCAGTACGGCAAGGCGGAGACCCGGGTGGTCCGCGTCTACCGCGACTCCGACCCGCACGAGTTGGTCGACTACAACGTCTCGGTGGCCTTGTCGGGCGACTTCGCCGACATCCACCTGACCGGCGACAATGCCAAGTGCCTGACCACCGACGCCACCAAGAACACCGTCAACGCCTTCTGCAAGGAGTACCCCGACGCGGCGCGGCAGCCGGAGTCCCTCGGCCTCGCGCTCGCGCGCCACTTCGTCGAGGACGTCGAAGCGGTCAGCCGGGCCCGGATCACCCTGGAGATGTACCCCTGGGTCCGACTGGACCACGCCGGCTCACCGCACCCGCACGCGTTCGCCCGGCACGGCGGGTACGTCCGGACCGCTTCAGTGGCCGTCGAGAACGGTCAGGCCTGGGTGGTCTCGGGCATTCGCGACCTCACCGTGCTCAAGACGACGGACTCGGAGTTCTGGGGCTACCTGCAGGAGCGGTACACCACGCTGCTGCCCACCCACGACCGGATCATGGCGACGTCGGTGCGGAGCCAGTGGTGGCACACCGACCTGAGCACCGAGTGGGCGCAGTCGTACAAGGCGTCGCTGGCGACCATGACCGACTGCTTCGCCGGTCACTACAGCCTGGCATTGCAGCAGACTATGTACGCGATGGGTGAGGCGATGATCGCGGCCCAGCCGGAGATCGGCGAAGTCCGCTTCTCGATGCCGAACAAGCACCACTTCGTCATCGACCTGTCCCCGTTCGGGCTGGACAACCCCAACGAGGTGTTCCACGCCGACGACCGGCCGTACGGGCTCATCGAGGGCACCATCCACCGCGAGGACGCGGGTGACCCCGGGCTGGCCTTCGACCCGGGCCCGGGCTGGTGACCGCCACGACGCTGGCGGCTCAGGCGGAGGGGCGCTCGTCGACCAGGTCGGCGGACAGCGCATCGGCCGTGGCGATGAGCGGCGACGCCGCCCGGGCGATGAGATCGTGGGTCATCCGCGCCGCGGGGCCCGAGATCGAGATCGCGGTCCTGGTCGCGGCGCTGGGGACGGCCACGGCAAGGCAGTTGACGCCGATCTCCTGCTCGCCCTCGTCGACGGCGTACCCCCGGTCTCGGATTTCTGCCAGCTCGCGGAGCATGACGTCGGTGTCGGTCACCGTGTGCTCGGTCTGCGCGGGCATGCCGGTCCGCCCGAGGAGCGCTCGTGCCTCGCCGTCGGAAAGCTGAGCCAGCAGTGCCTTGCCCACAGCCGTGGTGTGTAGGTGGACACGGCGGCCGACCTCGGTGAACATGCGCATCGGGTGCAACGACGGGACCTGGGCCACGTACGTGGCGCGGTCGCCGTCGAGCATCGCCACGTTCGAGGTCTCACCGAACGTGTCCACCAGGCGGGACAGGTGCGGAAGCGCGGTGCTGCGGATCATGCCGTTGGCTGCCTCGCCGAGGTTCACCAGCCGCGGTCCGAGCGCGTACCGCCGAGACGGCTGCTGTCGCACGTAGCCCCGGTTGACCAGGGTCTGAACGAGGCGGTGGATGGTCGGCAGGGGCAGCCCCGACGTCGTCGCGATGTCGGACAGGGACAGCTCACCGCCCGCCTCCGCCATGATCTCCAACACGTCGAACACGCGCTCCACCGACTGAACTGTCCGCTGTTGCCTTGCTGTCATGGGTGATCCTTGAGATGGGCGCCGTGTTCCGCATCGTGAAAGAAGTGTGATGGACGGCGGTTGACTCGACAACTCGGCGGTGTTCCTTCCGTATAGCAGAAGATAGAGTCCGCTGGGCAGAAACTGCGAATGCCAAGCGTGGGCTTCTACGGTCGGCCGAGGTTGGTCCCGGCGCGGCATGGTCCTGCCCGACGGAGAACCCATGGCCAGGGGCCGCCACGAGGGATGAGAATCGGGTGGGGTCTGGCTGAGCGCGTTCACGCTTGGTGCGCACGAACCCGATACTGAGACTGAGCTCGGGGCCTTCCCGGCACCACGAATTGTTGCTGCGAGCACGTTTCACAGCGTCGTAGATCGGTTGGCCCCGCCGACCCCGTCGGGCAGGGCGACGAGAGGAGAGGTCGTGGATGTGATGTTGGAGCGGTGCGCGGGCATCGACATCGGCAAGGACAAGGTGGTTGCCTGTGTTCGCACGCCTGGTCCGGGTGGGCGGGGCCGAAGGAAGGACACGCGCAGCTTCCGGTCCTTTGTCGGTGATCTCGAAACCATGGCGGAGTGGTTCGCGGCGGAGGGGGTCACCGATGTGGCGATGGAGGCGACGGGCACGTACTGGCAGCCGGTGTGGTATGTGCTCGAGCACGGGTTGCTACGCGGCAGCTTCGTGCCGCCGCGGGTGATCCGTGAGCTGCGAGACCTGACCCGATACCGCAAGCGGTTGGTGCAGACCCACACCTCGGAGGTCCAGCGGATCCAGAAGACCCTGGACGACGGGGGCATCAAGTTGGACTCGGTCGCGTCGGATGTGATGGGGGTCTCGGGGAGGGCGATGCTGCGAGCGCTGGTCGCAGGGGAACGAGACGACGAGGTGCTCGCCGAGCTGGCCAAGGGCAAGCTGCGCAAGAAGGTCCCCGAGTTGCGCCGAGCCTTGCGGGGCCGTTTCTCGGAGCACCACGCGCTGCTCATCGGGATGAGCCTGGACCACACCGATCACCTCGAAGCGGCGATGGCACGCCTTGACGCCCAGATCGACGCCGTGTTCGCCGCGAACCTCAGCGAGGCCGGCGTCCCTTTCGAGCGGGCCCGTGACCACCTCGACACCATCCCCGGGGTCGCGAAACGGGCAGCCGAGGCGATCATCGCTGAGATCAGTACCGACATGGCGAGGTTCCCGACCGCCGGTCATCTCGCGTCGTGGGCCGGTGAGGCACCTGGGAACAACATCACCGGCGGGAAACGCGGATCGGGTCGGACCACCAAAGGCGACGTCTGGGCTCGGCGAGATCCTCAACCAGTGCGCATGGGCGGCCGCTCGAACCCGAGACACCTACCTGTCCGCCCAGTTCTGGCGTCTCGCCCGCCGGATCGGCAAGAAGAAAGCGGCGATGGCGGTCGGCCACTCGATCCTGGTGCTCTGCCGGCACCTGCGCACCAACGACACCGACCACCACGACCTCGGCGGCGACTACTTCACCCGCCCCAACGACCCCGACCGACACCGCGACCGCCTCATCGAGCAACTCCACGGACCCGGCTACCGAGTAACCCTCGACCGAGTCGCATGAACGCCCGCGGCAGACTCACGGTTGATTCGCAGGGGGTACGGTGATGACCGGCGAACTCCGCACCGGCGCCGGGCTGCTCGCGGAGCTCGACGCCTGGCTCGGGTCGTGGGACGCCGAGCTGGCGGCCCGCTACCCCGGCGACCCGGGCACGCGCCAACCGGTGCACACCGTCTACGTGCCCGCCGACCGGTTCCACGCGGACACCGTGGGCGAGTGGGGGGCTCAGGCAGGTCAGCTGCTCGCCGAACACGCTCCCGACCCCATATCCCTGGCCGCTGCGTCCGGCGTCGACGCCGACCTGGTTGGAGCGGTCTATGCCCGCGTCGTGGCGAAGCTGCACCGCGAACCGGTCGAGGACCTCCGGGTGGACTTCGAGGACGGCTACGGCGCCCGCAGCGACGACGAGGAGGACAACGCGGCTGTGACGGCTGGGACCACTCTCGCCGTGGTGCTCGCGGCGGACGACCGCCCGTTCTCGGCGGGAGTCCGGTTCAAGTGCCTCGAGGCCGGCACCCGGCGGCGCGGTGTCCGGACACTAGAGCTGGTGCTCGGCGGCCTGCTTGCCGAAGGCCCACTGCCGGACGGGTTCGTGCTGACCCTGCCAAAGGTGACTTCGCCGGCACAGGTGGCCGCCATGGTCGAGATCTGCGAGCGCCTGGAGCAGGCATACGGCCTGCCCGCCGCCGCACTGCGGTTCGAGGTCCAGGTCGAGACGCCGCAGGCGATCATCGGCCCGGACGGCACGGCGGGGGTGTCGCGAATGATCGGCGCGGCGGCCGGGCGCTGCTCCGGCCTGCACTACGGCGCCTACGACTACAGCGCGGCCTGCGGGGTGTCGGCCGCCTACCAGAGCATGGAGCACCCGGTCGCCGACCACGCCAAGGCGGTCATGCAGGTCGCGGCGGCGGGCACCGGGGTCCGGCTCTCCGACGGATCCACCAACGTGGTCCCGGTCGGCGATGCCGACCACGTGCGAACGGCGTGGCGGTTGCACGCGCGGCTGGTGCGCCGGTCCCTCGAACGCGGCTATTACCAGGGCTGGGACATGCACCCCGGGCACCTGCCGACCCGCTATCTGGCCACCTACGCGTTCTTCCGCGACACGCTGGCGCAGTCCGCCGCCCGGCTGCGGGCGTACGTCGACCGTGTGGAAGGCGGTGTCATGGACGAGCCGGCAACCGCTATGGCACTCGCCGGCGCGATCGTCCGCGCTATGGACTGCGGTGCGGTGGACGAGGCGGAGGTGGCGGAGCTCACCGGCCTGGACCGCGGCGCTCTGGACCTCCTGGCCCGCCGCCGGCCGGCTTGACCGCTATCGTCGGTCGCACTAGTGTTCCGAGTGACAGAATACTTCTTCCGCAATACGGATTGATCAGGCCAGAGAGGCGGCCATGACGACGCCCCGTTACGAGGTCAACTGCTCGATCCTGTTCACCGAGTTGCCGGTGCGCGACAGGCCGGCGGCGGTCCGCGCGGCCGGGTTCGATGCGGTCGAGTTCTGGTGGCCCTTCGACCGGGCAGTCCCGTCCGATGCGGAGGTGGACTCGTTCGTCGGTGCGGTCTCTGACGCGGGCGTGGCGCTGGTCGGGCTCAACTTCTTCGCGGGCGACATGCCGGGCGGGGACCGCGGCCTGGTGTCGTGGCCGGCCCGGTCTGCGGAGCTGCGTGACAACGTCGACGTCGCGGTCGGCATCGGCGAGCGGCTGGGTTGCCGGGCGTTCAACGCGCTGTACGGCAACCGGGTGGACGGCGTGGACCCCGCTGTGCAGGACGACCTCGCCGTCGAGAACCTGGCCCTCGCCGCCAAGGCGGCGGAGCGCGTCAACGGCGTGGTCCTGGTCGAGCCGGTAAGCGGCGCGCCGGCGTACCCGCTGAGGACCGCCGCCGACGCGATCGCGGTTCTCGACCGCGTGGAGCGCGAGACCGGGTCGACCAACCTGCGGTTCCTGTGCGACCTCTACCACCTCGCGGTCAACGGCGACGACCTTGACGCCGTCATCGCTGCGTACGCGGCGCGTACCGGACACGTCCAGATCGCCGATGCGCCGGGCCGCAACGAGCCCGGCACCGGTGAGCTGGATCTCGACGGCTACCTTGGCAGGCTCGCCGCCGCCGGCTACGACGGCTGGGTGGGTCTGGAGTACATGCCCAGCGGCGCCAGCGCGGACGCCTTCGACTGGCTGCCCCGCGACCGTCGCGCCGCCCGCGCCTGAGCCGTCCCCCATCGACGAGGCAGGAGACGCAGATGACCACTGTCGGCTTCATCGGACTCGGCATCATGGGCAGCCCCATGGCCGGACACCTGGTCGAGGCCGGGTACGACGTCATCGGCTACAACCGCGAGCAGGACAAGATCGACCTGCTGGCGAGCCAGGGTGGTCGGGGGGCCTCCGACGTGGCAGGGGCCGTCCGCGGTGCGGACATCGTGGTGACGATGCTCCCCGACTCACCCGACGTCGAGGGGGTGGCAATGGGGGATGACGGCGTGTTCGCCAACGCCGACCCGGGGCTGCTGTACGTGGACATGAGCAGCATCCGCCCCGACGTGTCCGCGCGTGTCGCCGCGGCGGGCGCCGAACGCGGCGTCCGGGTGCTCGACGCGCCGGTGAGTGGCGGCGAGCAGGGGGCCATCGACGCCAGCCTGTCGATCATGGTGGGCGGTGCCGCGGAAGACTTCGCGGAGGCCCGGCCTGTGCTGGACGCGCTGGGCAGGACCGTCATGCACGTGGGCCCGGCCGGGTCCGGGCAGACGGTCAAGGCTGCCAACCAGCTCATCGTCGCCGGGACCATCGAGCTGGTCGCCGAGGCGATCGTGTTCCTCGAGGCCTATGGCGTGGACACCGATGCGGCAGTGACAGTGTTGGCAGGTGGCCTCGCGGGCAACGCGATCCTCGACCGCAAGGCCCCCGGCATGCTGGCCCGCCAGTTCACCCCGGGCTTCCGCATCGACCTGCACCACAAGGACATGGGCATCGTCCTCGCCGCCGCCCGGGAAGCCGGCGTGGCCATCCCACTGGGCGCTGTCGTTGCGCAGCTGATGGCCTGGGCCAGGGCTCAGGGCGATGGCAGCCTCGACCACTCGGCCCTGCTCCGCGGTGTGGAGCGGCTGTCCGGCCGCGCCCCGCGATAGGAGATCACCATGGCTTTGATGACCGCCGCCGAGGCTGCCGTCGCCATCCTCGAGCGGGAGGGTGTCCGGCATGCGTTCGGCGTACCCGGCGCTGCGATCAACCCGTTCTATGCGGCCATGAACGCCGGCGGCGGGATCGAGCACGTGCTCGCCCGCCACGTCGAGGGCGCATCGCACATGGCGGAGGGCTACACGAGGGCCACCGCCGGCAATATCGGGGTGTGCATCGGCACCTCGGGTCCGGCCGGCACAGACATGATCACCGGGCTGTACTCGGCGGCGGCGGACTCGACCCCGATCCTGTGCATCACCGGGCAGGCACCTGTCGCCCGGCTCCACAAGGAGGACTTCCAGGCCGTCGACATCACCTCGATCGCGAGGCCGCTCACCAAGATGGCGATGACGGTGCTGGAGGCCGCGCAGGTGCCCGGCGCGTTCCAGCAGGCGTTCCATCTGATGCGGTCCGGACGTCCGGGTCCGGTGCTGCTGGACCTGCCCTTCGACGTGCAGATGACGACGATCGACTTCGACCCCGACACGTACGAGCCGCTGCCGGTCTACAAGCCGGCGGCGACCCGTGCCCAGATCGAGAGGGCGCTGGACATGCTTGCGGCGGCGGAGCGGCCCTTGCTGGTGGCCGGCGGCGGCATCATCAACGCCGACGCCAGCGATCTGCTGGTCGAGTTCGCGGAGCTGACCGGGGTGCCGGTCATCCCGACCCTGATGGGTTGGGGCAGCATCCCGGACGACCATCCGCTGATGGTCGGCATGGCCGGGCTGCAGACCGCCCACCGGTACGGCAACGCCACCCTGCTCGCCTCGGACTTCGTCCTGGGTATCGGCAACCGGTGGGCGAACAGGCACACCGGCGGGCTGGACGTCTACCGGTCCGGTCGCACGTTCGTCCACGTGGACATCGAGCCGACCCAGATCGGCCGGGTGTTCCCGCCCGACTACGGGATCGTGTCCGACGCCGCGGCGGCGCTGGAGCTCTTCGTCTGGGTTGCCCGCGAACGCCAGGTGGCCGGCGCGCTGGCCGACCGCGGCGGCTGGGCGCAGGAGTGCGCCCAGCGCAAGCAGTCGATGCTGCGCCGCACCCATTTCGAGGACGTGCCGATCAAGCCGCAGCGGGTGTACGAGGAGATGAACCGGGCGTTCGGCCGCGACACCAGGTACGTCAGCACGATCGGGCTCTCGCAGATCGCCGCCGCACAGTTCCTGCACGTCTACCGGCCACGACACTGGATCAACTGCGGCCAGGCCGGCCCCCTGGGCTGGACCATCCCGGCCACGCTCGGCGTGTGTGTTGCCGACCCGGTCTCCACGGTGGTCGCGCTGTCCGGTGACTACGACTTCCAGTTCATGATCGAGGAGCTGGCGGCCGGGGCGCAGTTCAACCTGCCGTACATCCACGTCGTGGTGAACAACGCGTACCTGGGGCTTATCCGGCAGGCCCAGCGGGGCTTCCAGATGGACTACAACGTCCAGCTGTCGTTCGGGAACGTCAACGCACCGGAGCTCGGCGACTACGGTGTCGACCACGTCAAGGTCGCGGAGGGCCTCGGGTGCAAGGCCATCCGGGTCTTCGAGCCCGACGCGTTGCTTCCTGCGTTCGAGGAGGCCAAGAAGCTGATGGCCCAGCATCGGGTGCCGGTCGTGGTCGAGGTCATCCTGGAGCGGATCACCAACATCTCGATGGGTACCGAGATCGACAACATCACCGAGTTCGAGGACCTCGCCCAGCGCGGCGAGGATGCCCCCACCGCCATCGCGTTGCTGGACTGAGCGGGATCCGATGTGAGCGACCTCGACCTTGTCCTGCGGGCTCCGCGAGTGGTCACTGCGGCGGGGGAGGTCGCTCGACGGGTCGGTGTGGCCGAAGGTCGGATCGTCGCGATCGAGCCGCTGGATTCGGAGCTGACGGCTCCGAAGGTGGTCGACCTCGGTGAGGACGAGGTGCTGCTGCCGGGCCTGGTGGACACGCACGTCCATGTCAACGAGCCCGGCCGCACCGAGTGGGAGGGCTTCGCGACCGCCACCCGGGCCGCCGCGGCCGGCGGCGTCACGACGATCGTCGACATGCCGCTCAACAGCATTCCGCCGACGGTCGACCTTCCCGCACTCGACGTCAAGCGCAAGGCCGCCGAGCAGCAGGTGCATGTCGACGTGGGGTTCTGGGGTGGCGCGATCCCGGGCAACCTGGGCGAGCTGCGGGGGTTGCACGACGCAGGGGTCTTCGGCTTCAAGTGCTTCCTGCTGCACTCCGGTGTCGACGAGTTCCCGCATCTGAACCCGGGCGAACTGCCCGAGGTGCTCCGGACGATCCGCACGTTCGGCTCGCTGCTGGTCGTTCATGCCGAGGACTCCGACGCGATCGCCCGGGCGCCGTCCGCGCACGGCGAGACGTACCGCGGGTATCTGGCCTCCCGCCCCAGGGGGGCGGAGAACGTGGCGATAGCGCACGTCATCGAGGCGGCCCGGTGGATGCAGGCGCGGGTGCACCTCCTGCACCTGTCGTCCTCGGACGCCCTGCCGATGATCCGAACGGCCCGCCGGGACGGGGTGCAGGTCTCCGTGGAGACCTGCCCGCACTACCTGGTCTTCACCGCCGAGGAGATCCCGGACGGGCAGACGCAGTTCAAGAGCTGCCCACCGATCCGCGAGGCGGACAACCGTGAGTTGCTCTGGGACGGCCTGCGGGCAGGCGACCTCGACACGGTCGTGTCCGACCACTCGCCGTGCCCGCCGGACCTCAAGTGCTTCGACCTCGGTGATTTCGGGGTGGCGTGGGGCGGTATCGCCTCCGTGCAGCTCGGGCTGCCCGCGGTGTGGACCGAGGCCCGCCGCCGCGGCTTCACCCTCTGCGACGTGATGCGGTGGATGGCCGAACGGCCGGCCGCGATCGCGGGGATGCAGCGTAAGGGCCACATCGCGCTGGGGTACCACGCCGACCTCTGCGTCTTCTCGCCGGATGATGCGTTCGTCGTCGACCCCGCCCGGCTGCACCACCGCCACCCGGTCACCCCGTACGCCGGCCGACCGCTGGCTGGGGTGGTCCGCAGCACCTGGCTGCGCGGCCGGAAGATCACCGACGACGACGGGCCGCTCGGGCGGCTGCTTCGAAGAGGGGAAGCATGAGCGGACACGGCGTGGACACCGTCGAGAACGCCGACCTCGACCAGTTGAGCGAGCTTGCCGCCACGGCCGTGGCGCAGCGGGACTGAGGCCGTGTCGTGCACGTCCTGGTCGCACCGGACAAGTTCAAGGGGTCGCTGACCGGCAGGGAGGTGGCCCAGAACGTCGCCGCCGGGCTGCGTGCCATCTTGCCCGGGCTGGACGTGGTCGAGCTTCCGGTCGCGGACGGTGGCGACGGGACCGTGGACGCGGCCTTGGCGGCCGGGCACCGGTGGGTGCCGGCTCGTGCGGAGGGCCCCACCGGGGAGCCGGTGGACACCGGCTATGCCGAACGGAACGGCGTGGCGGTCGTCGAGCTGGCGGACGTCTCCGGCCTGCGCCGACTACCCGGCGGGCGGCTCGCACCGCTGACCGCGTCCTCGTACGGGACCGGGGAGGTGCTCCGCGCCGCGCTGGAGGCGGGGTGCACCAGCGCCGTCCTCGGAGTCGGCGGTAGCGCTTCGACCGACGGTGGCGCCGGGCTCGTCCAGGCGCTGGGCGCCCGGCTGCTGGACGCCGCCGGGACAGAGCTGCGCCGTGGCGGCGCCGCCCTGGTGCGCCTGGACCGCCTGGACCTTTCTGCACTGCACCCGGGGGTCGGGCAGGTGCCGGTCGTGGTGGCGTGCGACGTGGACAACCCTCTGCTCGGCGCACGGGGGGCAGCCGCGGTCTACGGTCCGCAGAAGGGCGCGAGCGCTGAGCAGGTGGACCGGCTCGACGCCGCGCTGGCCCGGTGGGCCGACGTCGTCGCCCGGGACGTGGGCATCGACGTTGCCGACCAGCCGGGTGCTGGGGCGGCCGGTGGCGTCGGGTACGCGGCGCTGGCAGTGCTCGGTGCCACCCTGCGGTCGGGCGTCGAGCTCGTCCTCGACCTGGTCGGGTTCGCCGAACACCTGCCAGGCGCCAGCCTCGTCATCACCGGCGAGGGGTCGCTGGACGAGCAGACCCTGAACGGGAAGGCGCCGGCCGGGGTGGGCGCCGCAGCGAGGTCGAGCGGCGTGCCCGTCGTCGCCGTGGCCGGGCGCTCGCTGCTGTCGGCCGAGGATCTCGAGCTCGCCGGCATCCGGCAGGCGTACGCCCTCACCGACATCGAGCCGGACCCGCACCGATCCATGACCGAGGCGGGCCCGCTGGTACGTCGGCTTGCCCGGCAGGTCGCCGTGGACTGGCTGGGCGCGCGCTGATCACCGGAACGAGCCGCTCAGGCGGCGGCCGAGGAGAGGACGACCATGAGCGACTTCACCAGGTTTCCAGACCTCGCCTCCCGCCGGGTCGGCGGCAGCGTACTGGCGGCCAACGACGAGCTGTTCGCAGAACGCGAGAACCTCATCAAGGCGGAGGCTCCCGCGTACCAGACCTACACCTTCGGCCACAAAGGCCAGGTGTACGACGGGTGGGAGACGCGCCGGCGCCGCGAGCCTGGCTACGACTGGGCGATCGTCAGGCTGGGCATGCCAGGGGTCATCCATGGTGTGGTCGTGGATACCTCGTTCTTCACGGGCAACTACCCGCCTGAGGTGTCGGTGGAGGGCTCTGCGGTGGACGGGTACCCGTCCCCTGCCGAGCTGGATCGGGTGGAGTGGCTTCCACTGGTGCCGCGCTCCGGTGTGGGCGGGGACGCCGCGTTCCCCTTCGCGGTGGACGTGCCCCAGCGGATGACCTACGTCCGGCTGTGCATGTACCCCGACGGCGGCGTCGCACGGCTGCGCGTACACGGCGAGGTAGTCGCGGATCCCCGCTTCCTCGCCGCCGGCGCCATCGATCTGGCCGCCCTGGAGAACGGGGGGGTGGTCACCGGGTGCAGCAACCTGTTCTACTCCTCGCCGACCAACCTGATCTCCCCCGGGCAGGCCCGGGTGATGGGCGAGGGCTGGGAGACCGCGCGACGGCGGGACGACGCCAACGACTGGGTTCAACTGCGGCTGGCCGGGCCCGGCGTGGTGCGTATCGCGGAGCTGGACACCTCGTACTTCGTCGGCAACGCGCCGGGCTGGGCGACGGTGAGAGGGTGGGACGCCCGCAGCGGCTCGCCGGACGACCCGTCGGGCTGGCTTGAGCTGCTGCAGCGGACCCGGTTGCAGCCCGACACCCGGCACCGGTTCCGGCTGCCGGCAACCGACGAGGTCACGGACGTCCGGGTCGACGTGTACCCGGACGGCGGGATGGCCCGGGTTCGGCTCTGGGGTGAGCTGTCGGCGCAGGGCCGTGAGGCGCTGGCGCTGAGCTGGTGGAACCTCCTGCCCGCAGCGCACGCCAGGCAGGTACTCGCTGGCGTGGACGCCGATGTGGGTGACGAGGGCGCGGTCGCTGCTCGGCCGGCGGCGGCCCTGGCCGACCTCCCCGCGGCCTTACGCGCGGACTTCACCGGCTGACCGCCGGCGTGGCTTCGATGATGCTGCAGTAGCCGCCGCAGTCGGCCGGATCGAGTTCGGCCGTGCGGCGGGCGAGGTGGCGGAGGGAATCGCGGGTCTGCTCGGGCTCCACGATGCGCCGCTCCACCTCGTCGACCCGCTGGTCGATGAGCTGCCCCACGTGCTCGCACGGCGGGTGTCCACCGTCGCGGATGACGAGGATCTGGCGGATATCACGCCGCGAGAACCCTGCTGCCTGGGCGTCGCGGATGAACGCCAGCCGGTTCAGAAACGAAGCGTCTTGGCGGTCGTACCCGCGTGCTGCGCCAGTTCGCCGATTCGCATGCGAATCTCCCGTCGACTGGACCTTCCAGTGCAGGGGAAGCCATACGGTAGTCGACGCACTACCAATCCCGGGAGAGGCGATTCCCATGGACGTCACGCTCCAGTGCTTCGAGGCTGCCCGCACTGGCACATCGCCGACGAGCGGTTGCGCGAGCTCTCAGCCGAACTCGGATTCGAGATCACCTACCGCGAGGGGCGTCACCCGAGGACGCGGAGATGCTGTTGTTCCACGGCTCACCGTCCGTCCTGGTCGACGGTCGAGACCCGTCCAGCCACGGCGACCAGCCGGTCGGACTCGCCTGCCGCGTCTACCAGACGCCGGAAGGACCTGCCGGCGCCCCCACGATCGATCAGCTCCGTGCTGCGCTCACCTGACCCGAAGGCAACCATGGGCCCCACATCGTTTGTGTTCGATGTCCCGGCGGCGGGTGCGGCCCCGGTCGATGAAGATGCCGCCCGAGGCCAGTTCGTGGCCGAGGAACAGGTTCTCGGCCACGGTGAGGTCGTCGACCAGGTCGAGCTCCTGGTAGATGGTGGCGATGCCACGGGCCAGCGAGGCGGGGTGGCCGACGTCAAAGCGCGCGGACCGACAAGCTTCGGGCGACGGCCGGCGGCGGCCTGACAACCTCAGCCGGGCTGAGCGGCTAGCGAGGCGTTTGCCGGTCGCCGAAGGCCGAGCGGCGCAGCTTCACCGCGAGCACGCGTTCGAGTCGGCGCCGGGCCTCCGGGGTGCGGATCCCCCACCAGAACAGGTCCTGGCCGTCGACGAACACGACCGGCGCCACCTCGGCCTCGAGCTCGCCCCGGTGGCGCTCCTTGAAGGGATAGGGCTCGCTCGGCGCCAGCACGACGTCCGGGGAGCGGGACGCGGCGGCGGCCAGGTCGGTCGTCGGATACCGGTCGGGCTCGTCGGCGAACACGTTGGCGACGCCGAGCGAGGCGAGCAGTGACGAGCCGTAGGTGTCGTGGTTCAGGGTCATCCACGGCCGACGCCAGATGGGAACGAACGCTCGCAGCCGGGCGGTACCGGTGTCGGGCGCGATCTCGGCGAGGGGCTCCGGGTCGATCCCGACCACGCGGGCCAGACGGTCGAGCTCCGGCCCGACATCGGCGACCGCCCGGAGGGTCACCGTGTGCAGGGCCAGCCCCCCGGCGGCCAGTCGTTCGGCGTCCTCGACCCGGTTCTCCTCCTCGCAGAGGACGACCAGATCGGGAGCCAGGGCGGCGATGGCATCGACGTCGGGATCCTTGGTGCCGCCGACGGTGGGGAGGCCGGGCTGCTCGCAGAACCGGGTGACGGCGATCGGCGTGACCCCCCAGCCGATCAGGGTCTCGCTCACCGAGGGAACCAGACTGACGACCCTCATGCGTGAACCCCTGCGGCTACATGCGCTGGAGCAGCTCGGCCTTCTTGGCCGCGAACTCCTGGTCGGTGATGAGGCCCTTGCGCCGCAGCTCGTCGAGCCGCTCGATCTGCTCGGGGATCGACGGCTCGACCCCTGCCGGCGGGCCGGTCTGGGTCAGCCTGCGGTCGATGTTGGCGTCGATCCTGTCGAACTTGCGGTTCTCGTTCTCCTCCATCTGGTGGTAGATGTCGTTCTGCACCTCGGAGGGCCGCCTGATGTCGCTGAACCGCTGCCGCCCCATCTCGCCGGCCGATTCGATCGTGAGGTCGCCGGCGCCGATCATGCGCTCGAAGATGCCCTGGCGGAAGAACACGGTGTTGACCCGCTCGAGTGGGATCTCGATGCCCCGCTTCGAGATCACGCCGCTGCGGTAGATCAGCCGGTCGCTGGTGATGACGAAGTTGGTCGTCCGCCACTTGAGGTAGCGCACACCGACCCACGCCAGGCAGCCGAGCACGAGGATGCCGGCCAGCGTCTTGAGGATGGTCCAGAACACCCCGGTGTCGTCGCCGAAGAAGTTGATGACGAGCCCGCCGAGGATCACCGCCCCCAGGACGGCGACGACCGGCTCGAACATGAACCACGCGTGGGGTCGCAGGTCGAGGACGATCCTCTCGTTGCGGCCGAGCAGCTTCGGGGGGAACGGCACCTCCGCAGCGTACTTTCAGCCCCACCCCAGCTCGTGGAGCCGGCGGTCGCCGATGCCGAAATGGTGGGCGACCTCGTGGACGACGGTCACCTGCACCTGGCGGATCACCTCCTCCTCGGTCCGGCACAGCCGCAGGATCGGCCGTCGGAAGATGGTGATCCGGTCGGGCATCACCATGCCGGCGTAGCCGGAGTCGCGCTTGGTGAGCGGTATGCCCTGGTACAGGCCGAGCAGCCCGCCTTGGTGCGAGTTGTCCTCGACGAACACGGCAACGTTGTCCATCCGGTGGGCCAGCTCGGGTGGGAGTCCGTCCAGGGCGTCGGCGACCAGCTCCTCGAAACGCTCGGGCGGGATGTCGACCATCGGACTGGACGGTAGCGGCCGCCGATTACCGTGCACGCGTGCACCCCGTCCCCGCCGGCCCCGCTGCGGCCAGGGTCGACGCGTTGCTCGACGGTCTCAACGAGGCCCAGCGGCGAGCGGTGACCACCGAGGGCGCGCCGCTGTGCATCGTCGCCGGCGCGGGGTCGGGCAAGACCAGGGTGCTGACCAGACGGATCGGCTTCCGCTGCCTCACCGGGTCGATCGATCCCCGCCACGTCCTGGCCGTGACCTTCACCCGCAAGGCGGGGGGCGAGCTCCGCTCGCGGCTCCGTCGTCTAGGCCTGCGGCAGGAGGTCACCGCCGGCACCTTCCACGCCCTGGCCTACGCCCAGCTCCGACTGCTGTGGTCAGAACGCGGGACGACCCCGCCCGCCCTGCTCGAACGCAAGGCCGGACTCCTCGCCAGGATCGGACCCGGCGGCGGCCGGTCGACGGCCGCCGTCCTCGCCGGCGAGATCGAGTGGGCCAAGGCCAGGATCATCGCCCCGTCCGGCTACGCCGCGGCCGCGACCGCGGCGGGACGCCGGCCGCCCGTGAGCCTCGACGAGATGACCGCCGTCTTCCGGCGCTACGAGGAGGAGAAGCGGCGCCGAGGCCTGGTCGACTTCGACGACCTTCTTTGGCAGTGCATCGAGCAGCTCGAGCACGACACCGAGCTGGCCGCGGCCCAGCGGTGGCGGTTCCGCCACCTGTTCGTCGACGAGTTCCAGGACGCCAACCCGCTCCAGCATCGTCTGCTCGAGGCGTGGCGCGGCGACCGGCTCGACCTGTGCGTCGTCGGCGACCCGAACCAGGCCATCTACGGCTGGAACGGCGCCGATCCCGGCCTGCTGACCGGCTTCGGCGAGCGGTTCCCGGGCGCCGAGGTCGTCGTCCTCGATCTCAACTACCGCTCGACCCCAGAGATCGTGGCCACGGCCAACGCCGTGCTCCGGTGGACGGAGGCGGGCGCGACCGGCATCGGGCTGACCCGGTTGCGGGCGACCAGGCCCGAGGGCCGGATCCCGGTCGAGCTCGTCCACCCCACCGATCGTCTCGAGGCCCACTCGGTGGCCAGGAGCGTGCTCGACCGGCACGGCCCAGGTGTGCCGTGGTCGCACCAGGCCGTCCTCTGCCGTACCAACGCCCAGACCGTGCTCTTGGAGGAGGCGCTCAAGGAGATCGGCGTCCCCTACCGCGTCAGGGGCAGGCCGTTCATCGAGCTCCCTGAGGTGCGCGACACGCTCCGGACGATGGGTTCGTCACGGGCGCCGTTCCCCAACACCATCGCCGGCATCGAGTCGGCGATCACGGCGGCGACGCCCGACGGCGAGGAACGGCCGCCGGGCGACGCCGAGACGACCAGGGTCGCGAACGTGCAAGAGCTGCTGCGGCTGGCCGACCAGTTCGCCTCGGCCGAGCGGCAGCCCAGCGCGGGCGGCTTCCGGGCCTGGCTCATCGCCATGCTAGGGGGCGAGGACGCCGGCGGGACTCGCGACGCCGTCGAGGTGGTCACGTTCCACGCGGCCAAGGGCCTCGAATGGCCCATCGTCTACGTCACCGGTCTCGAGGAGGGGCTGGTCCCGATCGGGCACGCGCGGACACCGACCGAGCTGGTCGAGGAACGGCGGCTGTTCTACGTGGCCGTGACCAGGGCCCAGGACGAGCTGTCGCTCTCGTGGGCGCGGCGCCGAACGTTCGGCACGCGCACCCTCACCCGGTCGCGGTCCGTCTACCTGACCGAGGTCGAGCCCGCCCTGGCCGCGCTGCGGGCCGGGCAACGCCCGGCCGACTGGAGGGCGCATCTCGACCGAGAGCGGCAGCGGCTGCATGCCGGTCGGTCTGAGCGACCCGGACGGGTCGAGCGCGGCCCCCACGACGTCGAGCTCCCGCCCGCGGCCCGCCGGCTGTTCGACGACCTGTGCCGGTGGCGGTCTGACGCGGCCCGGGCGGCCAACGTCCCGGCCCACGTGGTGTTCACCGACAGCACGCTGCGCGCCATCGCCCTGACCCGGCCCGGGTCGTCCACCGAGCTCGAAGGCGTGGCCGGGGTCGGACCGGTGCGGGCGGCGCGGTTCGGGGCCGCCGTCTTGAAGGTCGTCACCGCATCGTCACGGGCGTGAGCGAGCCCGAAGGGCGAGCGAACCATCAACACCGCCTGCCTTCGCCGCGAAGCGGCGAAGAGCTCATTGGTGCCCCGTGGGCCGGTGGTGATGTGCGTCGGCGTCATCCGAGGATGGGCACCAATGAGCCATGCTGTCGCCGTGGACTTCCGGATCGAGCAGCGCATCCCCGGCTCCATCGACGACGTCGCCCGGGCCTACACCGATCCTGGCCTGTACGCCACGTTGGGCGGGCTGCCCAAGATCGGGAAACCGGAGGTGCTGGCGCGGGAGGAGGACGGCGACACCGTCCGCCTGCGCATCCGGTTCCGGTTCGTCGCCGACCTGCCGTCGGCCGCCACCGCCGTGCTCGATCCGAAGAAGCTCACCTGGGTCGAGGAGTCGACCCACGATCTGGCCGGGCACGCCGTCGCCTGGCGACTCGTGCCCGACAACTACGGCCACCGGTTCCGGGCCAACGGATCGTCGGTCTACCGGTCCGACGGCGAGGTCACCGTACGCCAGACCAAGGGCGACCTCGTGGTCAAGACCCCGTTCGTCGGCCGCCTGGTCGAGCGGGCCCTGGTCTCGGGGATGAAGGAGCATCTCGACGCGGAGGCGCCGAGGGTGGCGGCCTGGGTTGCGGCCCACGAGACGTAGTTCTGAGCGCGCGGCCTCGTCCGGCGGGGCAGACTGGTGGCGATGGCCGGCTCGCTGTCATGGATCGACGGCAACGACAACGACGACTCCTGGCCCAGCGACGAGGGGTGGCCGTACTCGGACGCCGACGGTGCCGCCGCCGAGACCACCGAGCTCGATGACGAACTGGTCAGCCTGCATGCGGCGGCGCCGCATCTGTTCGACGACCTCCAACCGGTCGAGCGCCGGGTGGTGCGGGCCCGCTTCGGGCTCGACGGCGGCCCGGCCCGCAGCCTCAAGCGGCTCCAGCATGAGCTCGGGCTTCCCCGCGACGACCTGCGCCTGGCCTACGCGGAAGGCCTGGCCAAACTGCGCCGGCATCTCCGCTGACCGACCCTCGGTTCTGTGTCGGGTTGGGCTCGCTATGGGTGCCAAACTCTCCACAGAACAGCGCGTCGCGAGCCATCTCGTCGTGGCGGTCGGGCGTCAGATGTCGAACTCGGCGACGATGGGCGCGTGGTCGGACGGTCCCTGACCCTTGCGGGCGTTGCGATCGACGAGGATCCACTCCAACCGGTCGGCCAGCGACGCGGTCGCCAGCATGAGGTCGATGCGCATGCCCAGGTGCTTGTGAAAGTTGCCAGCCCGATAGTCCCACCACGTGAACAGGCCGCCCTCCTCATGGCGTTGCCGGAACACGTCGACCAGACCCCACGCTTCGATGTCGGCCAGCGCGCCACGCTCGGCCGGCGTCACGTGGGTGGCGCCGATGTACTTCGCCGGGTCGTAGACGTCCCGGTCGTCGGGGGCGATGTTGAAGTCGCCGCACAGGAGCAGGTTCTCGGAGGGTTCGCAGGCGTCGAGGTGGCGCCGGAGCCTGGCCAGCCACGCGAGCTTCATCTGGAACTGCTCGTGTTCGGGTGACCGACCGTTCGGAACATAGAGGGTCGCGACCCGCACCGGTCCGCACGTGGCCGAGATCAGCCGGGCCTCGGTCGACGGAACCGGGTCGTCGCCGGCGAAGCCGTTCGCCGGGTCTGACAGCCCGACCCTGGACAGGATGGCAACGCCGTTCCAACGACCCCCCCCGTGGTACACGGCGTCGTAGCCCAGGGCTCGGAAGGCCAGCGCCGGAAAGGCGT
>JBOGDS010000043.1:0-29769 GCA_050743075.1 Jiangellaceae bacterium
GTCGTGGCGGTCGTCGGCGGCCCGTCGGGCAATGGCCTGGAACGCCCCGAGGCGCTGGCACGACTGGCGTGGACGCTGGGCGTCGACGACATCGTGCGGTTCGAGCCTCCCGTTTCCCAGGACCGGCTGGCCGACTGGTACCGCGCGGCAGACGTCACCGTCGTGCCCTCCTACAGCGAGTCGTTCGGACTCGTGGCTCTCGAGTCGCAAGCCTGTGGGACGCCCGTTGTCGCAGCGGCCGTCGGCGGCCTGCGGACGGCCGTCGACGACGGGCGCTCCGGTGTGCTCGTCGAGGGACACGACACCGCGGCATGGGCTGAGGCAATCGGCGACCTGCTGGCCGACCCTGCCCGTCGGCAGCTGCTCGGCCAGGGAGCTGAGGCACACGCGAGGGCTTTCGGTTGGGACACCACTGCCGACCGGATGCTCGACCTGTATGCCTCGGTCACGTGGTCTCCGCGCGTGGCGCGCGCCGGCGAGTTGGTAGTCGCCTGATGGTGGCGGCAGCCGACCGCGCTGCCGACGCCGTCCGCGACCATCTGGCCGGCGCCGAGACGCCGTGGGAGGAGAGCGCGCCCGGCAGGTTCTCGGTCGAGTTGCCCGGTGAGCGCAAGCTCAAGACGTCGTGCAGCCTCGCCGTGCGAGAGCACAGCCTGGTCGTCAACGCCTTCGTGGCGCGGTGCCCGGACGAGAATCACGCCGAGGTCCACCGGTGGTTGCTGGAGCGCAACGCCCGCCTGTCCGGCGTGGCGTTCTCCGTCGACGGACACGGTGACATCTACCTGGTCGGGCGGCTGCCCCTACATGCAGTCACGCCCTCTGAGGTGGACCGGCTCCTGGGCGTCGTCCTCGACGCTGCGGACTCGTCGTTCAACACGATCCTGGAACTCGGCTTCGCGTCGTCGATCCGCCGCGAATGGGCCTGGCGCCTCGCCCGCGGAGAGTCGACCCGCAACCTCGCGGCCTTCGAGCACCTCAAGCCCGACGCGTGACGGTCCCGCTAGGCTCCTGCTCATGCCGTACGGCCTGGTCCTGCTCCGTCACGGCGAGAGCGACTGGAATGCCAAGAACCTGTTCACCGGCTGGGTCGACGTCGACCTGACCGAGAAGGGGCGGGCCGAGGCCGAGCGCGGCGGCGAGCTTCTCGTGGAACGGCGCCTGCTGCCCGATGTGCTGCACACCAGCGTCCAGCGCCGGGCGATCCGCACCGCCGAGATCTCCCTGCATGCCGCGGAGCGGTCGTGGATCCCGGTCCGTCGGTCGTGGCGGCTCAACGAGCGGCACTACGGCGCCTTGCAGGGCAAGGACAAGGCGCAGACCCTCGCGGCGTTCGGCGAGGAGCAGTTCATGCTCTGGCGCCGGTCGTACGACACGCCGCCGCCGCCGATCGAGGATGACGACGAGTTCTCCCAGGTGGGCGACCCGCGCTACGCGGACCTGCCGCCGGAGTTGATGCCGCGCACCGAGTGCCTCGCCGACGTCGTCGACCGGATGCTGCCCTACTGGTACGACGCGATCGTCCCCGACCTGCGGCGCGGGCTGACGGTGGCCGTCGTCGCGCACGGCAACTCGCTGCGGGCCCTGGTGAAGCACCTCGACGGCATGTCGGAGCCCGAGGTCGTGGCCCTCAACATCCCGACCGGCATCCCGTTGGTCTACGAGCTCGACGACGCCATGCGTCCGGTGACGGTCGGCGGCGAGTATCTGGACCCGGAGGCGGCAGCGGCCGCGATCGAGGCCGTCCGCATCCAGGGCCGCTGAGGCCCCGCGACTGGAGGGTTTCCCGTCCTTCCAGCAGGGCCTTAAGGCGGAAAACCCTCCAGTCGCGGATAGTCACCAACGCAGGGCGGCGCCCGGGCGACGAAAGTCGGTATCGTCGAGCTCGTACGGCGCCGGCCAGCCGGAGAGTTGCGTCACCTGGTGAAGAATCTGCTGGCGCCCGCGGAGGACGTCGGCGGCCCCGTAGCGCAGCAACGGGATGCCGGTCATGACCGTGAACGAGTTCTCCCGCTTGTTGTCAGCGGCATGCTGGCCGGGGTCGTCGTGGTAGGCGCCGTCGTATTCGAGACCCACGATGTTCGGCACGTGAACGACCAGAACGTCAGGATGGCCGACGAGCTGGGACGGTGAGCCGGCCCACACCGGGACGTTGATCAACGGTTCCGGGAGGCCGCCGAGGACGACGACCATCCGTAGCCGCGTCTCACCGCCCGACCGAGCGTGGTGAGAGGCGAGCTCCACAGCCCTCCTGGCCACCACCACGTCCGGCCACCCACGATGGTCGCAGACGTATGCGTCCAGCCACGGCAACTCGAGCAGTCCAGCCCAGGCGAACGCATCGGCCACGACGACAGCCTCGACAAGAGCACGCTCTCGCATGAGGTCGAAGCAGGTCCGCAGCGGCGACGTAGACGGTATGCTGTGGACCTCGGTGATGTCGCCCCAACCCGTGTCGTCGACCGGCGGACCCAACGCAAGGCGCCGGTATCGCGTCCCGCTGAAACCCCGGCCCGCGGCCGACAAGGGACGCGCGTACTCCAGCGGGACGGGGACACCGGGCAGAGGCCGCCATGCGCCGAGCAGCCAGGCGGCCGTCCGTCCGGCCACGACTGCACCTGGGCTCAGAACCAGCCTGAGCGCACCAGCCCGCACAACGTCGTCAGCCATGAGATCGCGGTGCCGGTAGACCCCGCGCAGCATCCGAACCCAGACGCGGGACTCGAGCTGGTTCGCCGTGAGCAGCCCGCGCGCGGCGGCGGTCCGGGCGAGAAACCGTGCGCGCGTGAGCACGTCGGGCACATGTGGGGTGCGAGACATGCGGCCAGTAGAGCGTGAGCCGCGAGACGCCGAAAGTCCTCACGGCCGGTCTGTGGATATCTCTGGCGTGGCCTCACGAGTCGCGTCGGCGAGTGGAGGGTTTTCCGCCCTTCCAGAGAACCCAAGGACGGAAAACCCTCCACCGAGCGACGTGGGGGGCGACGTGCGGAGCGCGAGTCAGTGGCTCGTGCCGTTGCCCGTCCACTCGACCTCGCCGGTGACGAGGTAGCGGACGTTGGCGGCCACGTTGACGGCGTGGTCGGCGAAGCGCTCGTAGTACCGGCCGAGCAGGGCGACGTCGACGGCCACCTCGACGCCGCGGCTCCAATCGTCGTCGAAGATGACGACGAACAGCGACCTGTGCAACCGGTCCATCTCGTCGTCGTCGCTGGCCAGCTCGGCAGCGGCCTCGAGGTCGCGCAACCGTAGGACCGCTCCGGCCTTGGCCGCCATCGCCTCGGCGGTGCGTCCCATGTCCTTGAACGTGGTGCGGAACTCCTCCGGCACGGCGATGTCCGGGTAGCGCATGCGGGCCACCTTGGCGACATGGACCGCGAGGTCGCCCATCCGCTCGATGTCCGCGCTACTGCCCTGCGCAGCCAGCACGTTGCGGAGGTCACCGGCCACGGGCGCCTGGGTTGCCACGAGCTCGAGGATCAGCTCGGCGATCTCGAACTGGTCGCGGTTCAGCTCGACGTCGGCGGCGACGGTCTGGTCCGCGAGCTGGATGTCGGCCTCCAGCAGCGCGGCCGTCGCGCTGCGGATCTGGTCGCCGGCTCGTCGGGTCATCCCGATCAGCCGAGCCGTCACGTCGTCCAGCTGCTCTTGGTACGCCTTGCGCATCCGGAAGTCGCCTCGCAGGAAGGTAGGGGTCGCGGGTCTCCTCGAGGTTAGGTCGAGCGTGATTGTCCCCAAGCTCGGCCAGGTGAACCTACCGGTAAGACTCGGTGAACAACACGCCCGTGGCAGGTCACGGCGCGACTCCGCATGTCGGGTGTGCGCCGCCGGACACCTAGCATGACCGAGTGTGGACGTCGTCACCACTGCCGCGCTGACTGCCTGTGTCGGCGCGCTGGTCGGCCTGGCTGCCGGCCTGGCGTTCCGGGCAAGCGAGCGCGAGCAGCGGACGGTGCCGCCGGCGCCCGCTCCCGCGGTCCCCGAGGGTGTCGACGAGGTCCTCTCCGTGCTGCGCGCCAGCGCCGTCCTCCTGGACGAGAGGCTGGACGTCGTGAAGGCCAGTCCGTCCGCGTATGCATTCGGACTCGTCCGGCAGGACCGGATCGCGGTGCCCGACCTGCTCGACGTGGCGGGTGCTGTCCTGCGTGACGGGCAGATCCGCGAGGCGCAGTTCCAGATCCCGCGGTCCCGCGATCCGGCTCAGACGCTGCACGTCGCCGCCAGGGTGGCGCCCCTGACCCACGGGCTGCTCCTCATGCTGGTGGAGGATCGGACCCAGGCGATCCGGGTCGACGAGGTGCGGCGCGACTTCGTCGCCAACGTCTCGCACGAGCTGAAGACGCCGGTGGGCGCGCTCAGCCTGCTCGCCGAAGCGGTCGAGGACGCGAGCGACGACCCCGGGGCAGTGCGGCGGTTTGCCGCGCGGATGCAGCAGGAAGGCGCCCGCCTCACCCGGCTGGTGCAGGAGATCATCGACCTGTCGCGCCTGCAGTACGACGACCCGGTCGACTCGCCCGACCCGGTCGACGTGGACGACGTCGTCGCTGCAGCCATCGACCGCAGCCGGGTAGACGCGGAGAACCGCCACATCAAGCTGGCCGCCGGCGGCCAGCCGGGCCTTCGGGTTCTCGGGAACGAGTCGCAGCTCGTCATAGCCGTCGGCAACCTGGTCGAGAACGCCGTGTCCTACAGCGAGCCGCACACGAGGGTGGCCGTCGGCGTTCGCCGCCGCGACGACCGCGTGGAGATCAGCGTGACCGATCAGGGGCTGGGCATCCCCGAGGGCGAGCTCGACCGGATCTTCGAGCGCTTCTACCGGGTGGACCCGGCTCGGTCCCGCACTACCGGTGGGACCGGTCTGGGGCTGTCCATCGTCAAGCACGTCGCCGCCAGCCACGGCGGCGACGTCACAGTGTGGAGTGCGCGAGGTGCGGGCTCGACGTTCACCCTGCGCTTGCCTCTGCACCAACCCCTGGCCGGACAGCCGTCTGAGTCGGACGCCGCGATCCCGGAGGCCACATCGTGACCCGAGTGCTCGTCGTCGAGGACGAGGAATCCTTCAGCGACGCCCTCTCGTACATGCTGCGCAAGGAAGGCTTCGAGGTCGCAGTCGCGGCCAACGGCAACGACGCGCTGGACGAGTTCGAGCGCAGTGGAGCCGACCTCGTCCTGTTGGACCTGATGCTACCCGGGTTGCCGGGCACGGAAGTCTGCCGTCAGCTGAGGGCCCGATCGACGGTCCCCGTGATCATGCTCACGGCGAAGGACTCCGAGGTCGACAAGGTGGTCGGGCTCGAGCTCGGGGCCGACGACTACGTCACCAAGCCGTTCTCGTCGCGCGAGCTGGTCGCCCGGATCCGGGCCGTGCTGCGTCGGGGCACGGAGCCGGTCGAGCTGGCGCCGGCCGTTCTCGAGGCCGGACCGGTCCGGATGGACGTCGACCGGCACGTCGTCACGGTGGGCGGTGATTCGGTGCGGCTACCGCTGAAGGAGTTCGAGCTGCTCGAGCTGCTGCTGCGCAACGCGGGACGGGTCCTGACCCGCGGCCAGCTGATCGACCGCATCTGGGGAGCCGACTACGTCGGCGACACCAAGACGCTCGACGTCCACGTCAAGCGGCTGCGGGCCAAGATCGAGCCCAACCCCGCTGAGCCCACGTTCCTGCTCACGGTCCGCGGCCTCGGTTACAAGCTCGAGACCTGACGCCCGGCCCCGCTCCCGCGTCACGGGGAGGGCGGGGGGAGGCGGTCGTGCGCGCGGAGGATGGAGACGGCGGTCACGGTCGCGTATCCACGCCACTCGAGCGCTCCGGCCGGCGACCAGCTCCGGAAGTCGACGGTCCAGCCGCCGTCGTCTTGCTGCGCCGCGCCGAGCCGGTCGAGCTCGGCGTCGACCACACCGGGGTCGAACAGCTGACGCAGCGGCCGGTTCGGGTGGGGCGAGATGTCCAGCAGTCGCAGCGCTTCGTCAGGCACGCCTCCCTCGACGGCGATCGTCCCGGACGCGGGCACCAGCGTGCCCAGTCGCTGGAGCTCGGCGGCGGCACCTTCCTCGAGGTCGTGCACGGCATCGAGGAACTGCAACACCCACGCGAACTCGTAGGCGCTGTGGATGCCGTCGAGGCCGCGGAGTCGCTCTATGCCGTGGTCGGTGGCACGTTGGAGCCAGCGGTGAGCCCGGACTCCCGGGTCGTGCCTCGCCACGCGGTGCGCGATCGCCGCGAGCATGCTGGTCATGTGCAGCGACGACCCCCGAGGGTCGGCCTGCCCCCAGAACGGGGCACTGCCGTCGGGTTCGGCCATGGGCAGGGCGAACGGCAGCCCACCGTCGTCGAGCGTGACCGACTCCAGCCAGTCGCACAGCTGGGTGGCCTCCGCGGACGCCATGCGGGTCTCGTCGAGCACCTCGAACGCGTGCAGCGCAGCCACCGGCTGGCTCTCGGGTGAGCGGAGGTCGGGCTCGAGGGCCCAGCCGTAGCCGCCGTCGGCGTTGCGGTAGGCGGCGAGCGCTGCCGCCGGCCCTGCCGGGTCGCCACCTCCGAGCAGGACGTCGAGCCGACGGCGTTCGAGGACACGAGCGTGAGTGGCCACGAAGGCCGAGGCATTGTCCAGGTCGATCGTCATGCGGCCATCATCCGCGCTGCCGGATCGCCGTGGCTTGGACGAATCGGACGAGTTGACGTCAGGGTGAGGGCTCTGGACCACGCGGCGCGATGAGTGCGTTCTCGTACTGACGTGTTGCGGTCTGGACCAGGGCGTCGACGGTCACCCGCGGCGCCTCGGCGAAGACGAACTGGACCTCGACGAAGCGTCCGGGCACCGTGTCGGCACCGCCGACGTCGAGGCGGGTCGAGTCGGGGCCGAGGGAGGCGAAGCCGCCGGCGGGAAGGTCCAACGAACCACCCGTCGGCGTGGCGATGCTGCCGTTGACCCGTACCTGGTCGAGCTCGTCGTCGGCTCCCCGGTTGGCGAACGACGCGAGCACGGTGGACGCGTCGCCGCTGTCCGTGGCTACGACGACGACGTTGCGGAGGGAGATGTCGCCGGCCTCGCCGCTCACGCCGTCGCCCAGCGTGGACCCCTGCTGGGTCTGCGCCCGGACCGAGCCGCAGCCGGCCACGGCGAGACTCAGCACGACGGCCCCCAGCACTGCTACGGACTGCCAGCGGGCGGACTTCACCGGTAGGGCTCCTTCACGACGCTGTCGGTCGTCGGGGTGACGGCGACCTAGAGTACCGAGGCGATCACCCGAGCGTGCCGCGGGCGACCAGAACGGCGACCGCAAGGATGCCCACGCCGATGGCTGCCGGGAAGGCCGCGGGTGCATCGCGGGCGCCGCCTGCGGACGCCAGACTCAAGGCGGCGCCGGTCCCGAAGGCAGCCCACTCCCATGGCCGCGGTGCGCCGGACGGGCCCAATGTCAACAGGGTGAGCGCACCGAGCAGGGCAGCCGACGTGCCCAGACGCAGCACCCGCAACGGAAGCCGCTGCGGCAGGCCCACCACGCCGGCCGCCCGGTCGCGGTCGTAGTCCGGGAGCACGTTTGCTCCGTGTGCACCCACGCCGAGCAACGCCGACGCAGCGACCAGCCAGGCGGGCGGTACGTCACCGTGCGGCGACACCAGCCCGACGACCACCGGCAGCAGGCCGAAGCCAACTGCGTAGGGCACCCAGGACCACGGGGTCCGCTTGAGGTAGACGTCGTAGGCCAGTGCCCCGGCTACCGCGATCAGATGCGCAGCACCCGGGGCCAGGCCCAGGGCCAGCGACAATCCCACGCAGACGACCCCGGCCGTCCCGGCCGCCGCAGCCACGGTCGGCGCGTCGATCTGCCCGTTCGCGAGTGGCTTGTCGCGTCTGCCAGCAGCGCGGTCGCGTTCCCGGTCGACCAGGTCGTTGACCCAGCCCACGCACGTCTGGCCGGCCAGGACGGCGGCGCCCAGGACGACCAGTGCCGGGGGGCGGACGCCGGCCCCGGCGGCCAGGACGGTGGTCAGTGTCGTGACCGCCGCCGTGGGCATCGGATGGCAGGCGAGCGCCAGACCACGAACGGTCGTCCGAAGCCTGCTGACACGCATCCGGCCAGTATCAGGCGCCACCGCACCCGGAGTTCACCATGAGGTGCAGATGCATGAGGTGTTGTGTTTGTCAACCCCCAGTTTGGCGTCTGACCAGCACAAACGCCGGCTGGGTCTCCTGCCGGCCGTGTTATCCTGGTCACGGGAAAGGGGACAGAACCATATGACTTTCAAGGTCGGCGAGACGGTTGTCTACCCGCACCATGGGGCCGCCCTCATCGAGGCGATCGAGTCCCGTGTCATCAAGGGAGAGGAACGCAAGTACCTCGTCCTGAAGGTCACCCAGGGTGATCTGACCGTCCGGGTGCCCGCCGACAACGTCGACCTCGTCGGCGTCCGCGACGTGGTCAACCAGGAGGGGCTCGACCGGGTGTTCGAGGTGCTCCGCGCACCCCACACCGAGGAGCCGACCAACTGGTCCCGCCGCTACAAGGCCAACCTCGAGAAGCTCGCATCCGGCGACGTCATCAAGGTTGCCGAGGTCGTGCGCGACCTGTGGCGACGTGAGCGCGACCGTGGCCTGTCCGCGGGCGAGAAGCGCATGCTTGCCAAGGCCCGCCAGATCCTGGTTTCCGAACTCGCGCTGGCCGAGCACACCAACGAGGACAAGGCCGAGACGCTGCTCGACGAGGTCCTGGCCAGCTGACACTCGTCCCGCGCGTTAGGGGAGCTCGAGGCCCGGCGTGAGGACCGCATGCATCCTCGTCGCGGCGGGCCGGGGTGACCGGCTCGGTCCGGGTAGGCCCAAGGCGCTGCGCCTGCTCGACGGCGAGCCACTCCTGGTGCACGCAGTACGTGCCGCCGTCGACTCCCACGCCGTTGACGTCGTCGTCGTAGCCGCGCCGCCCGCCGATGTCGACGCGACCCGCATCCTGCTTCGGCCGCATGTTCCGGACGTCGTCGTCGTCGCGGGCGGCTCGACGCGGCGCCGGTCCGTTGCTGCGGCCCTGGCGGCGCTACCTCCGCATGTCGACGTCGTCCTGGTCCATGATGCCGCGCGCTGCCTCGCCCCGCCTGATCTCTTCGCGTCGATCGCCGCGGAGGTGTCGCACGGCGCTGCGGCCGTCGTGCCTGTGCTGCCCGTCGCAGACACCGTCAAGCAGGTTGAGGGCGATCTGGTCGTCGCGACACCTGACCGGTCGGCGCTGCGCGCGGTTCAAACCCCGCAAGGCTTCCGTCGTGACGTGCTCGAAGGCGCCCACGCCGTCGTCGGCGGGGACGCGACCGACGACGCCGGCATGGTGGAACGCACGGGCGTGGCGGTGCGGGCCATCCCCGGGGACGAGGAGGCCTTCAAGGTGACCCGGCCGCTCGACCTGCTCCTGGCAGAAGCGCTGGTGCGCCACCGTCGCGACGGCCGGGCGTAGGCTCACCGCCGACCGGTCGAGGGAGTGGGATGAGCGAGGGCACGATCTATCTCTTCTGTCTCGACGGTCCCGCGCCGTGATGCCCCGGGTCGGCATCGGCGTCGACGTCCACCCGTTTCAGGTCGGTCGGCCGTGCTGGGTCGCGGGGCTGCTGTGGCCCGACGAGCCGGCGGGCTGCTTGGGGCACTCCGACGGCGACGTGGCCGCCCACGCGGCCTGTGACGCGTTGCTCTCAGCGGCCGGGGTCGGCGACCTCGGCAGTGTGTTCGGCACGGCCCGGCCGCAGTGGAGGGACGCCGCCGGGGTCGCGCTGCTCGCGGAGGTTGCGCAACTGGTCCGAAGCGCCGGCTTCCAGATCGGCAACGTCGCGGTCCAAGTGGTGGGCGACCGACCGCAGATCGGCTCGCGACGGGTGGAGGCCGAGCAGGTCCTGTCCGAGTCGGTCGGAGTTCCCGTGTCCGTCGGCGGAACCACCACCGACGGGCTCGGCCTCACCGGCCGCGGTGAAGGTCTCGCCGCGATCGCCACGGCGCTCGTCGTTGCCCAGGACCAGGCGCGCCAGGGCGAGGACCAGTCCGCCGAGTAGCCAGCCTCCGGGGATGTCGCTGAGCCAGTGGTGGTCCAACCCGACCATCACGGTGCCGACGACCACGGGCGCGGCCACGCTCAGCGCCAGCGTTCGGTGCAGGCGGCGACGGTCCGGCCGCAGCCCGCTCGCGCCGTAGAGCAGCAGCGCGACCAGCGCCCAGGTGAGCGTCGCGTTGGCGGCATGTCCCGACGGGAACGCCTGGCGTCGCCGTGCAGCACGTCGACCCGTGCGCCGGCGGAGTGCGGCCGAGGCCGAACTTGATCGCGTTGCCGACGACGTACAGCGTCCCGAGCCCGACGACCGTCGCCACCATCGGTAGCACCCGCCGCTGGCGCCAGCAGACCCAGCCGGCGGTGGCCAGCAGGATCGGCAGCGTCAGCCACCGCTGCCCGAGCTTCGCGGCGCCGTCGAGCACGGCACGGGTAGGGCCGTCGGGCTGCCGGGCGTCGAAGAACTGGTGCACCGGCCAGTCGGCGGCGACCAGCAACCCGCCGATGGCCACCTGCCAGGTCAGCAGGGCCAGCGCCGCAGCCGCCGCCACGCCCGTGATGGCGTACGGCGTCCACCACGGGCGGGAGGAGGGCATGGGAACGACTCTCCGGGGAGTGGCCGGACGGTGGTCGATCCCATTGTCGCTCACCGGTCCGCAGGACCCGGCCGGGCTGTTCGTACAGCTCTTGACCGCTTGCGAGGCGGCGGCGATGCGGCCAGTTCCGAGGTCGGCAGATGACCAGACGCGATGACCTCGGCGAGATCCTCGACGGTACGGCGGTCAGCGGGCTTCGAGGACGCGGTACCAGCCCGGTAGCGTTACTCGACCTCGACTGCCGAGGAACGGGGCGAGCGCGTCGTGGACCGCGTGTTCGACGGCGGGTTCGCCGGAGTGCCGGATTGCGAGGGCTGTGGCACCGGCGCTGAGGAAGGCGCGGACGGCGGCGGCGGCGTCGGCGAACGTTATCGTCGTCTCCACCGTGTGGTCGGTTCGGAGGGTCATGCCGGCCATGGTGAGCACCTCCTCGAGCTCCCCCGGTGCGGACAGGGCGAACATTCCGCTGAGTTTGAGGCTCGGGAGCAGCTCGGGTGGAAACAGCGGCATCAGTGGGGCGAACACCCGCGCGATCCCGGAGTCGGCCAGCCGGGTCGGGATCACCACCCACACCTGACCACGTGACACGCGGCGGGCCTCAGTCACGGCCCCCACGTGGTCGTCGGCGAACTGGAAGGTGCTGAAGCCGGTGACGACGTCGAAGGAGTCGTCGGGCCAGGGCAGCACCTGGAAGTCGCCGATGCGTAGATCCGCCTCGGGCGAGCGTCTGGCCGCGATCTCGACCAGTTCACCGGCGGCGTCGATGCCCGCAACAGTCGCACCGCGTTCCGAGGCGAGGCGCACGAAGCGCCCGGCGCCGCACCCGCAATCAAGGACCGTCGTCCCCGGCCCGACGTCCGCGCCTTGAAGTACGTGCTCGTAGATGCGTGTTCCCCAGCCCTGGGGGCCTTCCCAGGTGTCCGCCCAGACTCTCGCGCGGGCGCCGAACAGAGGACCCCACCGTGCTCCGCCGCCATCTCGATGCTGCTCCATGCGTCCCACTGTGTGCCGCGCTGCAGCACGTGGATAGGACAGAATCTGCTCTGGACCCGGCCCCGCCCGCGGCGCGAGACTCCAGGTATGCGGACGTACGGGCAGTACTGCCCGATCGCTCGAGCAGCAGAAGTCGTCGCGGAACGCTGGACTCCCCTCATCGTCCGCAACATCCACGCGGGCTGCGGCACCTACGGTGAAATCCTCGCTGGCGCCCCGGGACTGTCGCACTCCCTGCTGACGCAGCGGCTGCGCCATCTCATCAAGGCAGGGATCATTCGGGTGCGCCCGAAGGTCAGCGGCCGGGGAGTCCGCTACGAGCTCACCGACGCCGGCCGCGATCTGTGGCCCATCATGTCAGCGCTCGGCGCCTGGGGCGAGCTATGGGTCGAGTTGCGTGACGAACACACCAACCCGCGGTTCCTGCTCTGGACCTGGTCCACGACCTACCTTGCACACACCAACCTTCCCGATCGCCGAGTGGTGGTCCGCTTCGACCTCGCCGACCGGCCACCCGACCAGCGCAAGATCTGGCTGGTGGTGAACCCCACAGACGCCGAGGTCTGCACCAAGGCCCCAGGATTCGACGATGACCTCGTGGTCGAAACCAGCGCCATGACACTGGTCCGGTGGCACACGAAGCAGATTGAGTGGGCCGACGCGGTCAGGTCTGGCAAGATCCGAGTCACCGGCCCCCGCGCACTCGCGAAGGCGTTGCCGACCTGGAACCTACGACATTCCCCGCGGCAACGGCGCGAAGCCCACCGTGCCCCTACCAGAGGACCAGCGGTGGCGTAGCACTCCTTCTACGTGGGCCCACGTCATTCCCGTCCTGACCACCGCCGTCCAGGCTTGTCACCCCGCTGGGCGGCGTACCCGACCTCTGGGTTCAGCGGCGTCTCCCGGCCGGCGTCGCCACGAAGGTCACGGCCGCGCCGGACTCCGCACTGATCGCCTGGCCGGTGATCACACCGGCATCGTTGATGTCGTTGGCGAAGACGAGGTGACCGTCGTAGCCGGGAGCCAGGGTGTTGAGATCGGTGAGCACGTCGTCGTGCCAGACGACGGCGGTGTCACCGGTGGCCCCGCGCGACCGGCCGACGACCTGTCCCCTGCCGTTGATCCCCAGCGCCTGGCTCCGGACGTCACCGGGGAGCATGCCGAGCGGCTGGACGCCGTGCCGTTCGGTCCAGCGGAACGCCTCCTCGAAGAATGCACCGCCCTCGGTGCCGGCCTGGTTGGCGAACCCGACGACCACGCCCCGGTGGTTGATGGCCATGGGCGTGTTCCACGCCTCGCCGCCCAGGTCGCCGATCTCAGTGACCTCGCCGTGCTTCCACAGGACTGCGTGCCGGGCGCTGAAACCGCCCACCGCGTTGGCGCAGTCGCCGGAGATGCCGACGACCTGACCGCGGTCGTTGATCGCCGTGGCGGCGCTCGCGGTGTCGCCGGTCAGTGGCAGGAGCTCCTGCATGCGGTCCCGTCGCGTGTCCCACATCGCGGCGTGGAACCCGAGGACCTGCGGAGGGTTGCAGGTCGAGTCCGGGTCGGGAGTCTCCGCCCATCCGACGACCTGCCCGCGGTTGTTCGCTCCCGTGGCGAAGCCGTGGGTGCCACCGAACGTGGGCAGCGCCCGCATCACTCCCCGCTCCCAGACGAACCCGACGCACGCGTGCTCGGTGTCGCTGGGGAAGAACGCCGCACAACTCCAGGCCTCGTCCCGCGGGTCGAGGTCAGCCGTCTCGGTGACACCCACGATCATGCCGCTGGTGCTCTTCACCGGCCACAAGACCGCGCTGTTCGGCCCGCCTAGGGTGCCGAGGTCGAGGGGCGAGCCCTTGTGCCACAGGGTGGCGCGCATGACGTCGCCCCCGGTCGCGAGTGACGTACCCGCGACCCAGCCGCGGTTGTTGATGCTGCGGCCGGCGCTGGACGTTCCGCCGGGCCCGTCGAGCTCGGTGATCTCGTAGACGGTGTCCCGGTGTCGCTGGTCGGCCTGCGCGGGGACCGTCGCGCCAGCGGCGATCATCAGCGAAAGGGCGAGTGCTCCTGGGACGATCACGGTTCGGAGCCGGGTTCTCATGGACCTACTCCTCGATGATGTGGGGATGGCGTCGGGCGGCCTGCAGTGGCCATACGCAGGCGTGTACGCACAGCCAGCCGTGGTCGCGCCGCGCGTAGGTGTCGACGTACCGGCTGAACACCCCCGGCCTCCGGGAGCTGCGCGCGGAGACGACGGCGACGTCGCCGGCGATGTGGATGCTAACCTGGTCGATGTCGATCTCCGGGAGTGGCTTGCCGTCGAGGTTGGCGATGTACTGCTCCATCGGCCACACGTCGCCGGCCGCTCCGTCGAGATAGGAGAAGTCCTCCGCCAGGATGGGCATGAGCAGGTCCCACGAACCCTTGCGGAAGGCGTCGATGAACCGCAGGTTGAGCTCGGTGAGGGCGGTGATGTCGTCCATGGCAGCTACGCGGCACCCTTCTGTTCGAGGTCGACGTCCGGCGACCTGGCGGCCGTCCAGAGATGCGTGACCGCCAGGGCGCGCCACGGACGCCACCGGTCGACGACGGCGGCGCGCGTCACTCGGTCGTGCCCCGGCAGCCCGCGCTGGAAGTCGAGGTCCGAGAGGGGGCACGCATCGGGCTCGCCCAGGCGGAGGGCCAGGTAGTGCGCGGTCCAGGACCCGAGGCCGTCGAGCGCGCTGATCGACGCGATGAGCCGATCGAGGCTGATGCTCCCGTCGAGGCGGATCGCGCCGCCGGCGACGGCTCCGGCGAAGGCGCGGACGGCGGCCGCCTTGGACCCCGTCAGCCCGAGGCTGCTGAGATCGGCATCGGCAAGGACCTGAGGTCGGGGAAAGGTCTGGCTCAGGCCGAGCTGGCGCAGCCCGCCGACCGGTGTGCCGTGCCGCTCCACCAGGCGGCCGATCACGGCGCGCGCGGCGGTCCTCGTCACGTGTTGCCCGATGATCGCGCGTACGCCGGTCTCGAAGGCGTCCCAGGTCCCCGGAACTCGTAGACCCGGCTGGGCAGCGACCAGCGGCCTCATGATCGGGTCGCGGCCGAGCTGCCGGACCGGTTCGTCCAGGTCGGTGTCGAGGCTCGCGATCCGCCGGGCCCGGTCGACGACGTGCATGAGCGTTCCCCAGTGCGGGAGGTGGGCACGCAGGACGAGGTGGTCATCGGCCCCAGCGGCCAGTTCGAGGACGCCCGGTGCGCCCTCGATCACCACCGTGCGCCGGTAGATGCCGCCAGAGACGTGCTCGACGCCCGGGATCGCGACCGCGGCGAGGTAGTCGACCATGGCCGTCCAGTCCAGCGACCCGTGGAAGGCGAGCCGGAGCGCGAGACCACCGTCGGCCACGAGCCGGTCAGACTGCCGGCGCTTCGCGCGAAGCTCGCGTGGCGCCGCCTGGAAGACGTCCCGGCAGACCCGGTTGAACTGGCGCAGGCTGCCGAAGCCCGTGGCGAAGGCGATCTCGGTGATGGTGAGGTCGGTGTCGTCCAGCAGCCTGCGCGCGAAGTGTGCGCGCGCCGACCGGGCCAGCCCGGCCGGCGTCACGCCGAGGTGGGTCATGAACAGCCGGCGCAGGTGCCTGGGTGACACGCCGAGTCGGTCAGCCAGAGTTGCCTCGGTGCCATGGTCGAGCACGCCGCCGAGGATCAGCTGGACGGCGCGACACACGAGCTCCGGGCTGCTGTGGCCGACGACCAGGGGCTCGCGGTATGGCCGGCACCGCAGGCACGCCCGGTAGCCGGCCGCTTCGGCGGCCGCCGCGATCGGGAACCGCCGGACGTTGTGCGCCAGAGGCTGCGCCACGCAGCCCGACCGGCAGTAGATGCCGGTCGTGACGACGGCGGAGACGCCCATGAGGTCCAGGCATACCCGTGGTCGGGCCTCACAGCCAGTCGGATCCGGACAATGTCCGCGCCGACTTGTCAGGCCTGACAACTCGACCACCTGCACAGCTGCGGGTCGCGACCTGACAAGTCGGGGGACGATGCCAGCCGACGATGCCAGCCGAGCTCGCTTCGACGAGGCCCCGGACCGCTCTGACCGTCGCGAGCGTCGGCCTCCGACGAAGGCTCAGTCAGTGTGTCAGCGCCTCCCGCCAGAATATCGCACACACGTTCGAACCTCGTCCGTGTGTCGTACATAGGCAGCAGAAGGGGGTACGGCAGGATGACGGCCATGGTCCTGTGGGGCGACAGCGACGACCCCGGCCTTCGCAAGGCCAGAGGGGCGTTCTTCACCCCACGGGAGATATGCAGGTACATAGCAGCCTGGGCGATCCGGGATCCCCGAGATCTCGTGCTTGAACCGTCCTGTGGCGAAGCGGAGTTCCTACTGGCAGCCGGGCGGCGCTTGGCCGAGCTTGGTGGATCCGGCGACGCCGAGGTTGGACTCGCGGGCGTTGAGCTCCATCCCGACAGTGCACGATGTGCGCGTGAGTTGATGGCGAGTCAGGGCTTTGACGCGGCGATCGAGACAGCGGATTTCCTCACCGTCGAACCGCGGCCAGGATTCGACGTGGTCATCGGAAATCCGCCCTATATTCGGTACCAAGACTTCGCCGGGGAGCCGCGAGTTCGCGCTCGCGAGGCAGCGTTGCGGGCCGGGGTGACTTTGTCCGGGCTGGCCTCGTCGTGGGCGGCGTTCACGGTCCACGCGGCGCTATTCCTGAGGCCCGGGGGGCGGCTGGGCCTTGTGTTGCCGGCCGAACTGACGACCGTCAACTACGCCGCGGGTGTCAGGCGTTTCCTGCTCGAGCGTTTCGCCGAGGTCCGGATGGTGGCGTTCACCGAGCGGGTTTTCCCGGGTGTCCTCGAAGAGGTCGTGCTGTTGCTTGCAGACGGCTTCGAGAAGGGGCCGGCGGATCAGCTGACGATCGTGCAGGCACGCGATGTCGACGATCTCGATAACGGCGCCGAGAACGCCTGGACACCAGTGGATCCGAGTGACAAGTGGACGCCTGGGCTGCTGACCACCGATGCGCTCGATGTCTACGAGTCGGTCGTCTCGGGTGAGGCCTTCTCGACACTCGACGCCTGGGGTGAGACCACCCTCGGCATTGTGACCGGTCGGAACGACTACTTTGCTCTGACCGAGGGGGAGGTCGGGTCGCTGCAGCTCGAACCTTCGGACATCGTACGGGTGTCTCCGCCTGGATCGAGACATCTTCGCCGACTCGATCTGGGCGACGACCAGTGGCACGAGCTGCGACTGGCTCGTCAGCGGGTCTACCTCTTCCGCCCGGCAGGCCGTCCGTCGAACGCAGGCATGCGCTACGTGGCGACCGGCGAAGGGCAGGGGGTGAGCACGGCATACAAGTGCCGGGTACGTGCGCCCTGGTGGCGGGTTCCGTACCTGCGCCCCGCCGACCTGTTCCTGACCTGTATGAACGCCGACGTGCCGCAACTGTGTGCGAACAGCGCGCGGATCCACCATCTCAACTCGGTGCATGGAATCTACCTGCACGATGGTCTCGCGGACCGTGGGCGGAGGCTCTTACCGGTGGCCGCGCTCAATTCGATGACGCTGCTCGGCGCCGAGACGGTCGGGCGTTCGTACGGCGGAGGCATACTCAAGATCGAGCCTAAGGAAGCCGACCGGCTGCCGGTGCCCGGCCCAGGTCTGCTGGCTCATGCTGAGCATGACCTCCTGGCGGCACGACCTGACGTCGAGTACCTCCTGCGGTCGCGACGCCTAGACGACGCGGTCGCGCTGGTCGACGCCCTCCTGTTAGTCAGGCACGCGGGGCTCGGCCGTGCCCGGGCGGCAGCTGTGCGGGTGGCTCGCGAGTCTCTTCAGGCTCGCCGACACGCCCGGGGTGGTTCGAATCCACGGCCGCGTGCTGCTCACCTGCCCGAGGACGCGGGCTGATGGCAAGCCCGCGCTCGGTGGACATCTTCGACCTGCTGGAACCGATCATCCGGGCTCGTCCGTCGGCCAATCCGTGGATCGTCGGCGATGACGGGGCACGCAGTTTCCGTCCCGACCTCGATCTGCTCACGCAGATGCTCGCGGTACAGGCCACGGAGGGCAGTACCGCGCAGACCGGACGGCTCGCCAAGACGATCGACGCCTGGGTGGCCAACGAGCTACGTCGCGCCGGCTTCGGCGAAGAAGAAGTCTGGCCACGACTCGACGCTCCCAGAGTGTTGCCCCGCGAGGTGGGTTTGCTCGTGGCCGCATTGCCATCGCGCCTTCGCGCAGAGGTCAAGGCTCATCTGACGAGGAACCGTCAGGTCGGTCCTTCCGACGCGCGAGTGCTCGGGCGCGCGTACGTCAAGCAGGTCGACGTGTTGATCGCGCAGTGGTCACGCGGGGCAGAGCTGTTGATCTCGACGAAGAGCATGTCGTCGTCGTTTCGCAAGAACCTGCCGAACCGGTTCGAAGAGGCATACGGCGACGCCAAGAATCTCCGCGGCCGGTACCCGCTGGTCGCCATGGGCTTTCTGTTCGTCATGCACGCGAGCGTTCGCGACGAGCCCGGAACGCTGGATCGCGCGATCGACATGCTGAGGAAGCTTCGTGGCGAACACGACATCTACGACGCCACCTGTCTGCTGGTGGTCGACTGGGACGCACACGGCGAGGTCTCGGTCCTGGGGGATGTCGTACCGCACGACGTGGCCGCTGACTCGTTCCTTGCCGTTCTCGTCAACGCCGTGCTGACCCGTACGCCCATCGACCTGCACGTCGAGGCGCGTGAGCGGCGGGCGCACCGCGAGCTGCCGATCTCCGAGGAGGGAACCGAGACGGGCTGAGGCCGCATCGCGTTGAGGCTGGCTAGGCTTGTGCGGTGAGTCTTCGCCTGTACGACACCGCCACTCGTGAGGTCCGTGACTTCATCCCGCTGCGGCCGGGCAAGGTCGGGATCTACCATTGCGGGCTGACCGTGCAGGGCGCGCCGCACATCGGCCACATCCGCAAGGAGGTCGTCTTCGACGTCCTGCGGCGCTGGCTCGAGCACCGTGGTCACGACGTGACGCTGGTCGCCAATGTCACCGACATCGACGACAAGATCCTCGTCAAGTCGGCGGAGGCGAACCTGGCGTGGTGGGCCTGGGCGTTCGCCAACGAACGCGAGCTCGACGACGCCTACGCCGTACTCGGCTGCCTGCCGCCGACCTACCAGCCGAGGGCTACCGGGCACATCCCCGAGATGGTCGAGCTCATGACGACACTTGTCGAGCGTGGTCACGCCTACGCGGCCGAGGATGGGTCAGGCGACGTCTACTTCGACGTCAAGTCCTGGCCGTCCTACGGCGAGCTCTCGCACCAGCGCCTCGACGACATGGAGCCGGAGGCCGACGCCGATCCGCGCGGCAAGCGTGACCCACGCGACTTCGCGCTGTGGAAGGGCCACAAGCCCACCGAGCCCGAGTCCGCGTCGTGGCCGACGCCGTACGGTCGTGGCCGTCCCGGCTGGCACCTGGAGTGCTCGGCCATGGCCGCGAAGTACCTCGGGACGGTGTTCGACCTCCACGGCGGCGGCCTCGACCTGCGCTTCCCGCACCACGAGAACGAGTTGGCGCAGTCCCGAGCTGCCGGGCAGGGGTTCGCCCGGCTGTGGATGCACAACGCGATGGTCAACCTCGGCGGCTCGAAGATGAGCAAGTCCGTGGGCAACACACTGCTCGTCTCGGAGGTGGTCAAGCGGGTCCGGCCGGTCGAGCTTCGCTACTACCTGGTGGCGGCCCACTACCGTAGCGAGGTCGAGTTCACCGAGGAGTCGCTCGCCGCGGACGGTGCCGCCTACCGGCGGATCGAGGGCTACGTCCTGCGCGCCGCCGAGAACGTTGCCGGCGTCATCCCGTCGGAGGTCCCGCCAGCGTTTGCTGCCGCGATGGACGACGACCTCGGGGTTCCGCAGGCCCTCGCGATCCTCTTCGACGCCGTCCGGGAAGGCAACAAGCTGCTGGCGGGCGGTGACGCGGCCGGTGTTCGGCCGAACCTGGCGTCGGTGCGGGCGATGCTGGGCGTGCTGGGCCTCGACCCGCTGGCAGCGCCGTGGGCGGGCGGTCCGGGTGCGGGCGGTGCTGCGGAGCGTCTGCACGAGGTCGTCGACGCGTTGGTGGGCGTCGTGCTGGAGCAACGAGAGCAGGCACGTGCGCGCAAGGACTTTGCGGCTGCCGACGCCCTGCGCGACCGGCTCCATGCTGCCGGTGTCGCCGTCGAGGACACTCCGTCCGGTCCTCGCTGGGAGCTCGGCGAGGGTCAGGAGACCTGATGGCCGGCAACTCCCAGCGTCGCGGGGCCATGCGCAAGGCGCGCACGAAGAAGGGCATGGTCGTCGGGTCGGGCGGTCAGCGACGCAAGTCCCTGGAGGGCAAGGGCCCGACCCCCAGGGCCGAGGAACGCCCGGGACACGTCAAGGCCCGCCGGTCGAGAGCGGCAGCGCGCCAGGCGGGACCCCGCGGTCGTTCCATGGAGCGGGGGAGGCCTGGTGCTGCCGAGACCGTCGCGGGGCGCAACTCGGTCGTCGAGGCGCTGCGCGCGGACGTGCCGGTCAAGGCGCTCTACGTTGCCGAACGGATCGATGTCGACGACCGCGTCCGCGAGGTGCTGAAGATCGCAGCCGACCGCCGGCTTCCCTTGCTGGAGGCGCCCCGGTCCGAGCTGGACCGGGTGACGGGCGGCGCGATCCATCAGGGGCTGGCGCTGACGTTGCCGGCCTACGAGTACGCCCACCCAGACGACCTGGTCGCGGCCGCCCGCCAGGCGGGCGAGATGCCGTTGATCGTCGCGCTGGACGGGGTGACGGACCCGCGCAACCTGGGCGCGGTCGTACGGTCTGCGGCCGCGTTCGGGGCGCACGGCGTCGTCGTGCCGGAACGGCGCAGCGCCGGCATGACCGCCGGAGCGTGGAAGACGTCGGCCGGCGCAGCGGCCAGGGTCCGCGTGGCCCGGGCGACCAACCTGGCCCGGCAGCTCCGGACGTACGCCGACGCAGGCCTGTTCGTGGTCGGCCTCGCCGGCGACGGCTCGATCGAGATCGCCTCGGTGGAGGCGGCATCGGCGCCGCTGTGCCTCGTCGTCGGTGCGGAGGGAGTAGGGCTGTCCCGCGTCGCGCAGCAGGCGTGCGACATCATCGCCCGGATCCCGATCGCCCGCGACGTCGAGTCGCTCAACGCCGGCGTCGCAGCTGGTATCGCCCTCTACGAGGTCGCCCACGCCCGCCGCCAGGCATCCGAGGACCCTGTCCGTTGATCACGTACACCATGCTGGCGGGTGCTTCACCAGGCACCGGAACCTGGTGAAGCACCTGTTCGCCTGGTGATGTAGCCGAGCCGACAGAAAGGTACGACGACGTGCCGGTGGACCGGATGCTGCCCACAGCCGAGGCCGGCGAGCTGATCGCCCTCGTGCGTGACATCGCCGATGCCGAGTTGGCACCTCGCGCCGATGCCGCCGAGGAGGCGGGCGAGTATCCGCGCGATCTGGTCCGCATCCTCGGTCGCGCCGGCCTGCTCGGTCTGCCCTACGACGAGGGTGGCGGCCAGCCGTTCGAGGTGTACCTCCAGGTGGTAGAGGAGATTGCGGCTCGGTGGGCCACCATCGCGCTCTCGCTCTCCGTCCACACCCTGTCGTGTTGGCCGATCGCCGCATACGGAACTGCAGAGCAACGGCGGCGATGGCTGCCGGACATGGCCGGCGGCGAGCTGTTGGGCGCCTACTGCCTGTCCGAGGCGCAGGCCGGCTCGGACGCAGCAGCCCTGTCCACCCGGGCAGTGCGTGAGGGCGACGAGTACGTGCTCACCGGCGCCAAGGCGTGGATCACCCACGCCGGGCTCGCCGATTTCTATACCGTCATCGCCCGCACGTCCGACGACGGCCCGCGCGGCATCTCCTGCTTCGTCGTTCCCGGAGACGCGGCCGGGCTGTCGTTCGGGGCTCTCGAGCGCAAGATGGGCATGACCGCGTCGCCGACGCGCGTAGTCAACCTCGACGGCGTCCGGATAGCGGCCGACCACCGGATCGGCGCGGAAGGCCAGGGGTTCACGATCGCGCTCGCAGCGCTCGACTCCGGTCGGCTCGGGATCTCTGCCTGCGCGACCGGGCTGGCGCAGGCCGCGCTCGATGCGGCGACGTCGTACGCGAAGCAACGCGAGCAGTTCGGCAGGCCGCTCATCGACCACGAGGGGCTCGGCTTCCTGCTCGCCGACATGACCGCCGCCGTCGAGTCGGCCCGGGCCACGTACCTTGCCGCCGCGCGCCGTCGCGACGCCGGCCTGCCGTACACGAGGCAGGCCAGTGTGGCGAAGCTCGTCGCGACCGACAACGCCATGAGAGTCACCACCGATGCCATCCAGGTCCTGGGCGGTGCAGGTTACACGCGCGATTTCCCGGTCGAGCGGTACTTCCGGGAAGCCAAGGTCATGCAGATCTTCGAAGGCACGAACCAGATCCAGCGCCTGGTGATCTCCCGGCAGCTGGCCCGCTCATGAGGGACTCGCCGGCAACTCGCCCGTGACCACGGGCAGGTCCGGCTGCGTGGCGACATCGAGAATGGCCCGCTCGTCGGGCTTGTGCGGCAGCACGTCGTCGACGTAGGACTTCGCCGCGTCGACGGTCTCGACCTCGCGGCCCTCCTTCTCCGAGAGGTACCACCGGTGCTCGAGCACCTCGTGGAAGATCTCCGGCCCGGTGAGCTTCACCCGTAGGTCGCGAGGAACGGCGCGTAGCACCGGCTCGTAGCACGCGGTGACCCAGTGGTAGGCGACGATCTCCTCGTCCTCCCCCTGCTGGTCGGTGTCGACGGCATAGGCGTCCAGGTCGTTCAGCAGCCGCTGCGCCTGGTTCTCCTGCGCGTCGATGCCGGTGAGGCGAAGCAGCCGCCGCGAATGGTGCCCGGGGTCGACGACCTTGGGCTGGACCCGCACGGTGCGTCCGCCGATGTCGGTGACGATGTCCAGCACGGCGACGTCGAATCCCAGCTCGTTGAGCCGTTCCACCCGCCGGGCGATCCGCCAGCGGTCGTTGACGTCGAACGCCTCCCAGCCGGTCAGCTCCTCCCAGAGGCTCTCGTAGCGTTCCGCCACCTGGTCACTGGTGGCGGCCGGGTCGACGGTCTCGTCGAGGTAGCCGCCGGCCTGCAGGTCCATCAGCTCGCCGGCGATGTTGATGCGGGCGTTCTCGATATCGTGGCGGCGCTGACCGTCGCTGAGTGTGCCATGCAACTCGCCGGTCTCGGCGTCGACCAGGTAGGCGGCGAACGCGCCGGCGTCGCGGCGGAACAGCGTGTTGGACAGGGAGCAGTCGCCCCAGAAGAAGCCCAGCAGGTGCAGCCGGGAGATCAGGACCACGAGCGCGTCGATGAGCCGGTCAACGGTGTCGCGGCGCATCATCCGCGAGAACAGCGCCCGGTACGGCAGTGAGTACTGCAGGTGGCGGGTGACCAGGACGGGCTGCAATGGCTCCCCGTCCGGGGCCTCCCGGCCGGTCACGACGCCGACGGCCTCCACCGCTGGTGCATCGAGGCGTTCGAGGTCGCGCAAGAGCCGGTACTCGCGGTTGGCGAACGACTCGACGACCTCCTTCAGGGCGTAGACCTGGCCGTTGAGGCGGGTGAAGCGCACCACGTGGCGGGATATGCCCCGCGGAAGCGTCACGAGATACCATTCCGGCCACTGCTCGAGCGGCATGTCCCAGGGCAGGTCGAGCATGGCCTGCTGCTCGGCCGGCGCTGCGAGCACGCGGAGTTCCACGGACGCCATTGTCCCACCGACGGTCGCATACCGAGGGCTCGGCCACGTCAGGACGAACGGCCGAGCCCTCGGTGTGCTGCGTCAGGACGGGAGACGCTCTCCGGAGTTGACGGAGAAGCAGTGCTCGCCGCCAGCCTTGATCTTCAGATAGACCTTCTCGCCCTTCTGCGGCTCGTTGCGGGGCTCGACCCGCGCGATGATCGTCCTGCTGGCGAGCGCGACGGTAGGGTCGGTCGCTGCCGGGCCCACGGCCTCGCCGTACAGGTATGCGTCCGAGCCGAGTTCCTCGACGACGTCGACGACCACCGGGAACGCGCCCTCGGCTCCCTCGGGCGCCGGCTCCAGCGACTCCGGCCGGAAGCCGAGAATGACCTGGTTCGCTCCCTCGGCCTTGACGGCGTCGACCGTGGATTTGGCCAGCGGAATCCTCGCGTTGCCGAGCGTGGCGTGGCCGTCATCACCGAGCACGAAGGTGCCGATGTTCATCGCCGGCGACCCGATGAAGCCCGCCACGAACACGTTGACCGGCTTGTCGTAGAGATTCAGCGGGGTATCGACCTGCTGCAGTAGCCCATTGTTGAGCACGCAGACCCGGTCGCCCATCGTCATCGCCTCGATCTGGTCGTGCGTGACGTAGACGGTGGTGATGCCGAGCCGGCGCTGAAGCGACGCGATCTGCGTGCGGGTCGAGACCCGCAGCTTGGCATCGAGGTTGGACAGCGGCTCGTCCATGAGGAAGACCTGCGGCTCACGCACGATCGCCCGGCCCATGGCGACGCGCTGGCGCTGGCCACCGGACAGCGCCTTGGGCTTGCGGCCCAGGTAGTCCTCGAGTTCGAGCAGCTTCGCGGCGTCGCCCACCCGCTTCCTGATGTCGGCCTTGTTGACGCCGGCGATCTTCAGGGCGAAGCCCATATTGTCGGCCACGCTCATGTGCGGGTAGAGCGCGTAGTTCTGGAACACCATCGCGATGTCGCGGTCCTTCGGCGGGATGTGCGTGACGTCGCGCTGGCCGATCCGGATGGACCCGGCGTCGACGTCCTCGAGGCCGGCGAGCATCCGCAGGGCCGTGGACTTTCCGCTCCCGGAGGGGCCGACCAGGACGACGAACTCGCCGTCCCCGACCTCGAGTTCCAGGCTGTCGACCGCGGGCTTCTCGGTGCCCGGATAGATGCGAGTCGCGTTGTCGAACGTGACCGTGGCCATACTTCATCAGTCCTTCCACCGGCAGGTACGTGCCGGACGATCCGAGTGGAGGTTCGGGTGATTGTGCCCTATCTGGGCCGAGTAGTCACTACGTGGGGGGTGAATCTCGGCGGACAGCTACCGCGAAAGGGCCGCAGACCGTACGTTTCTCATACAGGCGACGACGACCCTGCTGACTCGGGAGGGCCCATGCGTATCTCCGACGTGATCCGAGCCAAGGGCGACGCCGTGGTGACGGTCGAGCCGAGCATCGACGTTCGCACGCTGCTGAGCGTCCTGGCCGAGCACGGCATCGGCGCCGCCGTCGTGTCGACGGACGGCGAGACCGTCGAGGGGATCGTCTCCGAACGCGACATCGTGCGGGCCCTGGCGTCACGCGGCGCGACCGTCATCTCCGAACCGGTCTCCGCGATCATGACGGCGGACGTGAAGACGTGCCCTCCGGACGCGCCTGTCGTCGACCTCATGACCGTCATGACCCACGGCCGGTTCCGTCACGTGCCCGTCGTCCGAGACGGGAAGCTCGCCGGCATCGTCAGCATCGGCGACATCGTGAAGAACCGGGTCGGAGAACTGGAGATCGAGCGCGACTCGCTGTCGCGCTATATCACCAGCGCGACGTCCTAGCGGTAGCCGTTCTCGGCGGCTATCACCAGGGGGAGCTGTGTGGCCGTCAGCCAGGCGGCGCTGGGAAGGACGCGCTCACTGCCGACCTCGCGCATCTGGGTGAGCAGCCTCGTTGCGGCGTACTCGGAACGAACCCGCGGAGCGACGAGCCGCTCACGGCGAACCATCCGGCCAGGTGCCATGGGACCAGTTTACGCCTCGCCGGAGACGATGGCCGCGAGCGTGACGGCAGCTGCGGCGACCAGGCCGCGGACCTCTTCGTCGGCCAGCCGCTCGAAGGCGTCCGCGGGTGCGTCGACCGAGACACAGCCGATCACTCGCGATCCCAGCGGGGCCTCCTTGATCATCGGGCTGGCCAGGACGACGCCGTACTTGCCGCGGACCCCTTGGAACTGCTCGTAGCTGAAGCCGTACGTCAGGTCATCGCCCAGGCTGGCCCAGTCGTGTCGCGGCACGTCGGCGAGTTGCTCGTCGAGCGCCGCCAGGTTCTCGACCACGTCCTCGCCGCGCTGGACACACTGCCCGATCACGCCGACGCCCGGCCGCCAGGCGATGCCTGAGCTGACCCGGATGAGCAGTTGCAACCTCAGCATTCGCTCGAGCCGGGGCTTGCCGAGTGGCCATGGCGGTGTGCTGATCCTGTAGGCCGCCACACCCAGCTGGCGCGCGTTGATCCCGGTCGCCTCTTCCAGCTCCAGCAAGAGGGGAGAGAGGACGGCGCGAGCCTGCTCCCGCAGCTCAGCTGCCCGCCCCCGGCGCCGCTGGTCGATGGCCGCCTCCGTCGCCGTGACGAAGGCGACGAGGACGCCCGCGACGACGAGGCTCACGGTGAGCTCTCTCGGTGGCGACCACGCGCCGGTTTCCTGCAGCCCCAAGCCGAGGCCGGCGACGGCGGCAACGGCCGCCGCCGCTACCCGCCACCAGAACCGCAGGGTGCCGTCCACTCGCCCACCGTATGAGCCGGACCGGACGGTGTAGGCGACCGACGCGCACGGCCCGCCCAGAGTCATGCCCACCCGGCGTGTGTCACGGCGGCCGTGATCGATGTGGATTTCGTGTCGCTCCATCAACACCAAACCTCCGGCGATCAAGACTCGGGGGCTTGCCACAGCCGAAGGTCGTCGGCCTCACTCAACTAGGATTGGCACCGCCGGCCGGCGTGGCGCAATTGGCAGCGCACCCGACTTGTAATCGGGCGGTTCCGGGTTCGAGTCCCGGCGTCGGCTCTCGTTCTACCTGCGGAAACACCCCGCAGCCCTGCACCCCGCCAAGCTAGCGCGCGTGTAGCGCGTCATCCCTGGCCGTCGCGCTCCACGCCGCCCCCGCGCGGCCCGGGCGGATCTTCCAAGATCACTTTCCAAGGCTGTGCTAGCCCCGTAGCGTTCCTGTAGTTAGGGCGTCTGCAATCTGCAGTCAGGGGAAGAGCACCCTCACCTCTCCACGGGTTTGTGGGGTGGAGCGTCGGGGCGTTCAGCGACATGGCCTGTCAGATTGATGGGACATCGAGGTGAGCGCAGATGGCTCTTGTCGTCGCCAGCGGCAGGTCTCGGTGTCGCCGGACGCTCGTCCGCCTCTGAGTCGCTGGGTTCCACCAGGGGTGGCGACCCCCAGTGGCTCAGCTGCTCTCGGCCTGCGCGCCGGGCTCGTCGTCGGCTGCCGGCTCGCCGATCGTCTCCTGGCGGCCGACTCCCTCACCCTCGTACAACCCGGAACCACGCTGCCCGGCCTCGCCCGGATCGGCGATCACGTCGTGCACCGGTTCGTCGGCCGGCTGGCCGGCCGCGGTGTCGCGCAATCTGGCGAGCAGAGTTTCTCGGTCCAGCGTGTCGGCGTCCTCGACGGACTCCCCATGGGCGATCGCCCGCAGGGTGTCCAGGTCGAGCTCGTCATGGCTCTCGTTGCTCATTGACAGCTCCCCGCGTCCTCGAGGCGCTCAACCAGGAGCGCCGCACTCTACCCGGCAGTGTGGGGCCGCGGCCGGGCGCGCGCCAGGCCGTCGGTCACCACCACGCAGAAGTCGGCCCAGGCGGCGACCGCGGCGTCGTCGTCCAGGCCGAGCGGCGGCGCGCCGAACGTCTCGGTGGACCGATGGACGTTGACCAGCGACCCCAGGAGCAGCATCGCGGCGGCGTCCAGGCGTGCGGTGTCGACGGTCCGCGCCGCGTCGCCCAGCCAGCGGCGGACGATGCCGGCCATGGCTCGATTGGCGGGTTCGGAAATGCGTTCGCGCCACAGGTGGCGGAGGTGACGGACGCGCTCGCCGTCGTTCTCGAAGACCGCGATGACCGGACGCTCGGCTGCCAGCGCATCCAAGGCGATGCGCCCGAGCTCCAGCGCCTCGTCGCGGACGTCAGTCCTGGGCCGGTCCATGAACTCGTCAAGGCTGGCGAGCACCGCCTCGATGTGCATCCGGACGGCCGCCTCGAGCAGGGCCTCCTTGCTCCGAAAGTGTCGGTAGAGGGCGCCGCGGCGGGGCTGCAGTCCGGCGTCGGCCTCGATCTGGCCGACCGTGGTCGCGAGGAAGCCGCGCTCGGCGAACAGGCGCAGCCCGGCGGCGATCAGCCGGTCCCGGGTAGGTGTTGACGGCGCCGTAATCACTCGTTTACAGTATCTTGTAATCGCCTGATTACCGAACGGTAGCAGAGGAGATCGAGATGACGATGCAGGTGGAGCTGCCCGGCGGCACGGTCGAGTACCAGGACGTCGGCACCGGGCCCGTCGTGGTGCTCGTCCATGGCGCCTTCATGAACGCCACTGTCTGGTCCGGCGTGGTGGACAAGCTCAAGGCCCACCACCGCTGCGTCGTACCGACCCTGCCGATGGGCGGACACCGCATCCCGATGGCACCGGATGCCGACCAGTCGCCTACCGGCGTGGCGGCACTGCTGGGACAGTTCCTCGACGCGCTCGACCTGGACGACGTGACACTCGTCGGCAACGACACCGGCGGCCTGCTGGCCCAGCTGCTGGCCGCGCAGAACCCACGGCGAATGGGTCGGCTGGTGCTGGCATCGTGCGAGGCGTTCGAGAACGTCCCGCCCGGGCTGCCCGGCCGGGTGTCGACGCTGGCCGGGCGCCTTCCGGGTGGCATGTGGTCTGCCGCCCAGGCCATGCGGTGGTCGGCGCTGCGCCGGCTGCCCTTGACCTGGGGCTGGATGGCCAAGCACCCGCTGCCACCGGAGCTGTTCGACTCGTGGTTCGAACCGCTGCGAACCAGCAAGGGCGTTCGCCGTGACGCCGCCAGGTTCATGCGGACGGTCGACCGCGATGACCTGTTCTCCGCTGTGGAGAAGCTGCGCAGCTTCGACCGACCGACATTGATCGTGTGGGCCGCAGAGGACCGCGTGATGCCGGTCGACCACGCTCGGCGGCTGGCCGACGTGCTGCCGAAAGCCGAGGTCGCGATGGTGGAGGACAGCTACACGCTGCTGCCGCTGGATCAGCCGGCGCAGCTCGCCGCTCTGGTCGCAGAGTTCATCGGTGCACCACGTCGATGATCGAACCCGCGCCAGGGCCAGCCGGTGGCCACAGGCGCGCAGCGCGCTCACCAGCAAGCCGCGATCGGTTTCGATGGCCACCTCGACCTCGGTCGGATCGGCCGCATGCTCGGCAAGCAGCGAAAGGCGCGCGGTGAGGCCGGCAACGTCGTGACTGACCCGGGCCTGGGCGACCACCAGGGCGTCGTCCGTCGACGAGGGCAATGTCGTGATGCCGTTCGGACCAGTCGATGCCGCAGTAGATCGCCCCCAGATGCCTGGCTCGAGTCGTTGGGATCCCTCGAGCCAGGACCTGCGCGACGCCCTCATGGCAGCACTCCAGGCGCGACACCTCACCAGTCGGCTGCAAGCGCAGCGACTGGGGGGCCACCGCCTACGTTCGAGGCCTCCCGGGCCGGTGAAGTCACAGTGGAAATCCGCCAGCGGCTCGACCAGCAGACTCCGGCACACACCCCCCGTCCGACGGTCGCGACGCGCCCATGAGGCGAAGTCCGCGATCCACACCCGGTTGGGCGCCTCGGCGGTGAAGTCGCGGTCCAGCAGGTCCCCGGCCCGGTGACCGTTCTTGCCTGGCACCGTGGTGCGCACGCCCTTGCCGCGGCGGATCCCGTTCATGCCCAGATCCTTCATGAGCAAGTCCACGGTGCAGACGTCCGCAGATCGGGCGGTGTGGGGTGTATGGGATCCGTAAGGCCAGCAGGGCTTCAGCGCCGGCTCGTCCGGGACGAACATCGACGGTATGGTCGCATCGAAGCGGTTCCAGGTTGTCGCGCTCGCGGCGGGCTTGGTGCTGCTCGCGGGTGTTCCCGTCGGCGCGGCCGCCGGCTCGACCGCCGGGAGTCAGGCGACATGGACTCAGATTGCGAGTCCGAACAGCCCCGGCAGCAACGAGCTGCAGGCGCCGCCGCTGCGGACGCGAGCCATGTCTGGGCGGTCGGGCGGGTGGTCAACGTCGAGTCGCACCCGTCTACGTACCGCAGCGTCATTCTGAGCATGTCCCGAGTCGCGTGGAACTTGGGTGACGATCCACGGTGAGCTTTAGGCGACGGCACTGACAGTTTCGGTGTTTGCGGTGGTCTGGGGGTGGGGGTGTCGGTGGAGCGCGGCGATGAGTT
>JBOGDS010000044.1:0-29739 GCA_050743075.1 Jiangellaceae bacterium
GCGCCGGGCCGGCCGGCCGGCTGGCGCTTCGGCGGCGGCGTGGCGCAGCCGGGGCGGCATCTGTCGTGGTTGCTGTGCTGATCTGGTCCTCGGTGGTGCTCTGGTCTTGCATGCGGGTGTACTCCCGTCGGCCCGTGACGCTGGGGCGCCGCGCCGGTGAAGCGCGCTGCTCGCCGCGTCAGGGCTCTTGTCGGCCGTCGGCGCCCGTGTCGGGCGCGACGGAGAAGCCTGCGGTCGGCGACGTCCTCCGGTCTAGGCGTCAGCGGGCTTCGCCAGCGCCTCCGCGTCGGCACGCCCGGGGTGGGCAGCGTCGCGGTCGGGCTCCAACGGATCACCCACCGTGCCGGACTGCTCGTCGAGCGGCCCCTGCGCCAGCCTGGTCACCAGTGGCATTGCCAGCGGAGATTGCGGCGGCGCGAAGTCGGCCACACTACGGAGCCCGGCGAGGACATCGTCGGGTCGGACGGTCAGTGGTCCGTGCCGTACGACCACCCTCAGTATCGCACACGGGGGGTCATGACATTCCCGATCGGTCACGGCGAGCCGGACCACGGCCGCCCTGGCGTCCAGCGTGCGAACGCCGTTCTTGGTCATCCGCTGGACCTCGATCGACGACGACTCGAGGAAGGCCGCCGCCGCAGCGGCCGCGGCGTCCGGCGTGAGACCGGGCAGGCGGAGCTCCCAGTCCGATGCCTCCAGCCGGTCGGCCAGCGAGCCGTGCGTGGCTTCCACGACCTCGACGACGTCCAGGCCGGCGGGCAGCGCCGCATCCAGCGATCCGGCCAGGGCGGCAGGGTCACACTGCCTGGTGACCGCGATCTCCAGGTACTCCGCCTCCGACGCGGCGCCGGTCGGAGCGGCGCCCGCGTACGAGACCTTGGGGTGCGGCGTGAAGCCCTGCGAGTAGGCGATCGGGACGCCGGCCCGGCGAAGCGCCCGCTCGAACGCACGCTGGAAGTCGCGGTGGCTGGTGAACCGGAGCCGACCCCGCTTCGCGAACCGGACCCGCAGCCGCTGCACCGCAGGTGGGCCGGCGTGGGGCGGGGTGTTGGCTGGCATGACACCGCCACGGTAGCGCTCCGTTCTTGATCACCGCCCCGAGCCGGCGCCGCGCGGGAACTGCCGCCATGACACCAGTGGACCTTCGCACTTTCCCTGACTTCGATGGCCCGGACCGGGACATGGAGGATGTTGTGGTGGACTTCCCCGGCGTGGGCACCTTGGGTGTGCCCACGCGGCCACGTTGAGGTCGCAGTTCCCAAGGATGGAAGCGACGACCGGCGCCAGAGTCGATAGCGCGCTCGGGGCGGCCACGTTGAGGTCGCAGTTCCCAAGGATGGAAGCGACGACCGGCGCCAGAGTCGATAGCGCGCTCGGGTCAACTTCGGCATGGGGGGCACATCCGGTCGGGCGGGCGGGGCTCCTACTCGAATAGGTGGCCGGTGGCGGCCGGGACGGCGGTCAAGCCGGTCCGGGCTTGGGGTACGGCGTGCGGGCGGGTGCGATCACGACGGCTGCGCGGTCGCGACGGCTGCGCGGTCGCGGCGGCCACCGGCAGGACAGGCGTAGCGGTAGTTGCCGAGGGCCGCACCCTGGTCGCGCCGATGGCGTCCAGGGCCGTGGCGAGCCACCGCGCCGGGTGTTCCCATGGGCGGCGTAGCGGGGCTGCGAGGCGGCGCAGCATGGCCTCAAAGGACGCGGGCCTGGTAGATCAGGCCGACGTGCCCGCCGAGCCTAACCCGGCTCCGGCGACGACGTCCCAAACGGGGACACCAACTGCTGCTCTCCATCGGTCATGATCACGTGCACTCCTTCAGATCAGAGGTCGATCTTCGTACACAGACCATCTGACACCCCGGCGGCGACACCGCACAGGCCGCCGGGCCCGTGGAGGCCGTACGCGAGGTGCGCGACATGTAAACCCCCAGGCCCAGCATCACGTCCTACCAGGCAATCGATCCGGACACGGAAAGGAACGGCCATGAAGTTTCGGCACTCGATCCTGGCGGTGATCGTGGCCCTTGTCAGCACGATCGCGCTCACCGCGCCGGCGGCACACGCCCGCGCCCCCTACTGCGGCATCACCTGGGGATCTCTGGCCAAGGCCTCGGACTCCTCCAACGTGGCCTCCCTGACCAACGTTCGAGCCGGCCGGCACGCCTGCTTCGATCGGCTGGTCCTGGACTACGCCGGCGACGCCGGCGGCTACCAGGTCCGGTACGTGACCCAGATCCGGGGACTGGGTCTGGATGCGCCGGTCGACCTTCGCGGAGGCGCCTTGGTGGAGATCGTCGTCCAGACGCCCTACGGCGAGGACGAGCCCAGCGTCTCGGCCACCTACTCGCCACGCAATCCTGGCGAGCTGGTCGACGTCGCCGGCTGGCGGACCTTCGGTCAGGTCAGCCTGGTGGAGGTCCACGAGAGCCAGCTCACTGTCGGACTCGGCGTGCGAGCCCGCCTGCCGTTCCGGGTGTTCACCCTCGACGGTCCCGGTCACGGTTCGCGGCTGGTCATCGATGTCGCCCACCGCTGGTGAGGAGCCGTTTATGCCGCTTGCGCCGTCGTCGGCCGGGGATGCCATGCTTGCGATTGTCGAAGATCGCGAGCCGCTCGTGGACGTAGCTGTCGATCGTGGAGAACTGCCCGGCTGAGTTGCCGATGCGAATGTACGCTGCCCAGCCCCGCAGCACGGGGTTGAGGTCGGCCGCCACGGCCGCCACGGCCGCCAGCGCCTGGCCCGAGCCCGGCGACCGTGCCAGAAGGCAGGCGGCTTGACACCCACCCACATGGGATGTCTAGACCGTGACAAGGGGCAGGAGCTTCCGGCCGGTGGGGCCGATCTGGATCTCGGTGCCCATCTGCGGGCAGACGCCGCAGTCGAAGCACGGCGTCCACCGGCAGTCGTCGACCTCGACCTCGTCGACGGCGTCTTGCCAGTCCTCCCACAACCAGTCACGGTCAAGTCCCGATTCGAGGTGGTCCCAGGGCAGCACCTCGGCATACTCGCGCTCGCGCGTCGTGTACCAGCCGAGGTCGACCGGCTCGTCCGCCAGGGCGGCCGCGGCGGCCGTGACCCAGCGCTCGTAGGAGAAGTGCTCGCTCCACCCGTCGAAGCGGCCGCCGTCCTCCCACGCCGTGCGGATAACGCGACCGACCCGCCGGTCGCCCCGCGCGAGGAGCCCCTCGATCACGGAGGGCTTGCCGTCGTGGTAGCGGAATCCGATCGCCTTGGCGTACCTGCGGTCGCCGCGGATCGCGTCGCGCAGCTTGGCCAGCCGGGCGTCAACGGTCTCGGCGTCGCACTGCGCGGCCCATTGGAACGGGGTGTGCGGCTTGGGGACGAACCCGCCGATCGAGACGGTGCACCGGATGTCGCGGTGGCCGGATGCGTCGCGGCCGGCGGCGATGACCTTCCTCGCAAGGTCAGCGATCGCGACCACGTCGTCGTCGGTCTCCGTGGGCAGCCCGCACATGAAGTAGAGCTTCACCTGCCGCCAGCCGTGGCCGTAGGCCGTCGTGACCGTGCGGATCAGGTCGTCCTCGGTGACCATCTTGTTGATCACCTTGCGCATCCGCTCGGTGCCGCCTTCGGGGGCGAACGTCAGACCCGACCGGCGCCCGTTGCGGGACAGCTCGTTCGCCAGGGTGACGTTGAACGCGTCGACCCGGGTCGAGGGCAGCGACAGGGAGACGTTCGTACCCTCGTACCGGTCGGCCAGCCCGGAAGCGATCGAGCCGATCTCGGAGTGATCGGCGCTGGACAGCGACAGCAGCCCCACCTCCTCGAAACCCGAGCGCTCGACACCCGTCTGCACCATGTCGCCGATCGCCGTGACAGAGCGCTCGCGGACCGGCCGGGTGATCATGCCGGCCTGGCAGAATCGGCAGCCCCTCGTGCAACCGCGGAAGATCTCGACGCTGAACCGCTCGTGCACGGTCTCGGCCAGCGGCACCAGCGGCTTGCTCGGGTACGGCCAGGAGTCGAGGTCCATGACGGTGTGCTTGTGGACGCGCCAGGGAACCCCGGGCCGGTTCGGCGCGACGCGCTGGATGCGTCCGTCGGAGAGGTACGACACGTCATAGAACTTCGGCACATAGACGCCGCCGGAAGCGGCCAGCCGCAGGAGCAGGCCGTCGCGACCACCAGGTCGGCCCTCGGCCTTCCACTCGCGGACGACCTCGGTGATCGCGAGGACGACCTCTTCGCCGTCGCCGAGGACGGCGGCGTCGAGGAAGTCGGCGATCGGCTCCGGGTTGAACGCCGCGTGCCCGCCTGCGATCACCACCGGATGCTCATCGGTGCGGTCGACGGCGTGCAGCGGGATGCCGGCCAGGTCGAGCGCGGTGAGCATGTTCGTGTAGCCGAGCTCGGTGGCGACCGAGATGCCGAGCAGGTCGAACGCCGCAACCGGGCGGTGGGCGTCCACGGTGAACTGGCCGATGCTGTGCTCGCGCATCAGTGCTTCGAGGTCCGGCCAGACGGCGTAGGTGCGCTCGGCCAGCACGCCGTCGCGCTCGTTGAGTACCTCGTAGAGGATCTGTACACCCTGGTTGGGAAGGCCGACCTCGTACGCGTCCGGGTACATCAGCGCCCAGCGCACCATCGGCGTCCCGGGCCGGTCCCATGGCTTGACCGTCGCGTTCAGCTCACCGCCGACATACTGGATCGGCTTCTGCACCCGCGGCAGGAGCGGCTCCAGTTGCGGGAACAGCGACTCGACCGGCATGGAGATGCCCTCCGAGGATCGGGGGTGGGTGTACCGACCAGGGTAGCGGCCGGATCTCCCGTCGCGTCGGGTCCTATGCTTCGCCGCGACCGACCGCCAGATGGGAGGGCGCGGTGACCACGTCGACCCCGAGGGCCGAGATCGGCGTGATCGGCGGTTCCGGATTCTACGACCTGCTCGACGACGCCAGCGAGGTCCACGCCGACACTCCGTACGGACGCCCCAGCGACGCGATCACGCTGGGCCGGGTGGGCGATCGTCGGATCGCGTTCCTGCCTCGGCACGGCAGAGATCACGCGTTCCCGCCGCACCGGATCCCCTACCGCGCCAATCTGTGGGCGCTGCGGTCCCTCGGCGTGCGTCAACTGGTGGCGCCCTGCGCGGTGGGCAGCGTGAGCCCTGAGATCGGCCCGGGAAGGTTCGTCGTCCCGGATCAGGTCGTCGACCGGACGTCGGGTCGGGCCCAGACGTTCTACGACGACGGGGCCGTGCACGTGCCGTTCGCAGATCCTTACTGCCGCAGAGGTCGCGACCTCGTCCTGGCGCAGGCGCGAGCCGCCGGCCTCGATCCCGTGGACGGCGCGACGATGGTCGTCGTCGAGGGCCCCCGGTTCTCCACCCGCGCCGAGTCCCGCTGGTTCGCCGACCGGGGCTGGGCGGTGGTCAACATGACCGGCCACCCCGAGGCCGTCCTCGCTCGCGAGCTGGCACTTTGCTACACCTGCGTCGCGCTGGTCACCGACCTCGACGCCGGTGTTGCCACCGGCGAGACCGTCACTCAGGATCAGGTGTTCCGGGTCTTCGCGGAGAACACCGCCCGCATGCGCGACCTCGTGCTCGACACGGTTGCCGCCCTGGACCTGGACCGCCGCTGCCCGTGCCCGCATGCGCTCGACGGGATCCGCCTGCCGTTCGACCTGCCCTGACGAATCCATGACGGGCACGGGGCCGCTGACGGCCACCCCCCTTGTGCGTACGGTGGCGGTCGTGCGTGCTCTGGTCACCGGCGGTGCCGGGTTCATCGGCTCCCACGTCGTCGATGCCCTGGTGGCAGCCGGACACGACGTCGTCGTCCTCGACCTCGGGGCCGGTGCCGTACCAGGGGACGTTCGCGACCCGGACACGCTGGACCGGGTCGTGCCGGGGATGGATGTGGTGCTCCACCACGCCGCGAAGGTCGGGCTCGGCGTCGACGCCCAGGACCTGCCCGCCTACGCCGACACGAACGTCACCGGCACCGCGATGCTGCTGGCGGCCATGGCCCGAGCCGGCGTACGCCGGCTGGTGCTCGCCAGCTCGATGGTCGTCTACGGCGAGGGGCGATACCGCTGCCCGGGTCACGACCTCGTCCGGCCCGCGCCGCGGCAGCCCGCGGATCTCGACGCGGGCCGGTTCGACCCGCGGTGCCCCCGCTGCGACGGCCCGCTGGACTGGGCGGCCGTCACCGAGAATGCGCCGCTCGAGCCGACCAACACCTACGCGGCCACCAAGGTCGCCCAGGAGCACCTCGCCCGAGCCTGGGCAACCTCCACAGGCGGCGCCGCCGTCGCGCTCCGCTACCACAACGTGTACGGGCCGCGTATGCCCAGGGACACGCCGTACGCGGGTGTGGCGGCGATCTTCCGCTCCGCCCTGCTGCGGGGGGAGGCGCCGACGGTGCACGAAGACGGCGGCCAGCTGCGCGACTTCGTACACGTGCGCGACGTGGCAGTGGCCAACCTGGCCGGCCTGGACCGCGTCACCACCCTCGCGGCTGGAGGGTTCGAGCCGTACAACATCGCATCCGGCCAGCCGCGCTCGGTGGGGGAGATTGCGACTGCGCTGGCCGCAGAGTTCGGCGGGCCGGCACCGGTCATCACGGGCACATGGCGAGCCGGCGACGCCCGGCACATCGTGGCCTCCCCGGCGGCTGCGCGAGAGGACCTGGGCTTCTCCGCGAGCGTCGCCTTCTCCGACGGCATGCGCGAGCTCGCCGCCGAGTTGTCAGGGCCGAGACGCGGCTGACCTGCGCCGAAGCCGTGCAGGGCGATGCCGCCAGCGAGCCAGACTTCGCTGGCCACACCGGACCTCGCTGTCTGAGGCGGCGGCCAGACCCGCGATCTCGCCGCTTTGACGCCGCTGCAGACAGCGAGGTCCGCTACAGACAGCGAAGTCAGGAGCCGCCGTCCAACCCGGCCGTACGCCCGCGCCGGGTTTGCAGGTTGCCCTCCTACACGCCGGCGGGGAGGCGCACGGTGAAGCGGCAGCCGCCGTCGGTGTTCGCGACGGCGACCTCGCCGTCGTGGACGTCGACCAGGCCGCGCACGATGGCGAGGCCCAGCCCGCCGCCGCGGGTCGGGACCAGCTCGTCGGCCTCCGGGCTGCGGGCCGTGACTCCTCGGAACGCGACGTCGAAGACGCGCGGCAGGTCGGACTCGGGGATCCCACCGCAGCCGTCGGTGACGGCCACCCATCCTCCGCAGGCGTCGCTGCCGCCGTCGACCCGAACCACCCCGTCGGCTGGCGTGTACCGGATCGCGTTGAGCAGCAGGTTGGCGACCACCCGTCCCAGCTCGGGCTCGCTCCCCCGCACGATGCCGTACCCGGTGGGTGCCGCCTCCAGGCGAACCCGCTTCGCGCTGGCGACGGGGGCCGCCGCCGCGACGGCATCGGACACGACATCGGCGAGCGGCACGTTCTGCATGGTGATGCTCAATGCTCCGGCGTTGATCCGGGACAGCTCGAACAGGTCGTCCACAAGGCCCGACACCCGGTCGGTCTCCACCCGCATCCGGCGGTGATAGTGGGCCACGGTCGCCGGGTCGTCGACGACGCCGTCCTCGAGCGCCTCGGCCATGGCCCGCAGGCCGGCGAGTGGCGTCCGCAGGTCGTGCGACACCCAGGCAACCAACTGCCGTCTGCTGTCCTCGAGCCGGCGTTCGCGCTCACGCGCCTCCGCCGCCCAGATGCTGGCCCGGGCGAGCCGCCGCCCCGACCACAGGGCGAGCGCCAGGCTCACGACGCCGGCGGCGACGAGCACGACAACGAGCACCTCCAGGTCGTGCTCGCTGATGAACATCGCCTCCGCGACGGCCACGACGCCTGCGACGACGGCAAGCACCGTGGTCGCCAGCAGCACCGCGACGTGTGCGGTCACCGAGCGCCCTTTCAGCCGGCTCAGCACGAACAGGCCTGCCGCCCCCACCAGCCCGGAGCCGGCAAGGGCCAGCAGGAGCACGACCATCAGCTCAGGCATCAGGGACCCCCACCGGTTCGTAGCGGTAGCCCACGCCCCACACGGTGACGATTCGCCGCGGGCGCTGCGGGTCGTCCTCGACCTTCTCGCGCAGCCGCCGCACGTGGACGGTCACGGTGGCCTGGTCGCCGAAGCTCCATCCCCACACCTGCTGCAGCAGATCCGCGCGGTCGAATGCGCGCCGCGGGTGCCGCAGGAAGTGTGCGAGCAGGTCGAACTCGCGCAGTGTGAGCGCCAGCGGCCCGCCACCGTGCGACGCCGTCCTCGACACCGGATCCAGGACGAGATCGCCGTCGGCAAGAGGGCCGGGGTCGCCCGCGTCCTGACCACTCCGTCCGGCCCGCCGGAGCACCGACTGCACCCGCAGCGCGAGCTCTCGCGGCGAGAACGGCTTGGTGACGTAGTCGTCAGCGCCGGTCTCGAAGCCGACGACCCGGTCGGACTCCTCACCCAGCGCCGTGAGCATGACGACGGGCACGTCCGACATGCGTCGCAGCCGCCGGCAGACCTCCAGTCCGGACATCCCCGGAAGCATGAGATCGAGCACCACCAGGTCCGGCGCGCGCTCCGCCGCCAGCGCGAGCGCAGCGGGCCCGTCTGCGGCCTTGTCGACGGCGAAGCCGGCACGCTCCAGATAGCGCCGGACGACGTCGCTCACGGTGGGGTCGTCGTCGACGACCAGCACGCGGGGCGATGGCGCGGCGACCTCCTGCGGCGTCACCACCTCAGTCTCCACCCGAGTTGGACGACGAGTGCGATCGCCACCTGGGCACCCAGCCACCACCGAGCGCCCGGCCGGGTCAACGCCCCGGCTGCCACCAGCAGCCAGACCGCGAACGGGAGGAAGATCCGCTCCACCTCGCCCTTGGCCAGGTTTGACGCCATCGCGACGGCCACCGCCCCCAGCGCCGCCAGCGGCAGCACGACGGCAACCTGCAGCGGACCGGCCGACCACGCCCGCCAGCGGCCCGCGACCACGCCCAGGCCGGCAACGGCTGCGGGGCCGACCGCGATGGCCAGCGCCGCCAGGTTGGCCACCAGGAAGTACGTCGACGGCCGGTCCTGCCACGCCGTGCCCTCGCGGACCCGAGCGGCAGCCGCCGCCAGCCCCTCCAGCCACCAGAAGCCCAGCGCGGCGAACGCGGCAACGGCCGCGGACACCCCGACGGCGCCTAACACCAGCGGCCGAACCCGCCGGCGAGCGACGACGACCGCCACGGCCATCACCGCCATCAGGGCGAGACCGTACGAGAGGAACAGCGACAGGCCGAGAATGACGCCGCCGAGCAGTGCCAGCGCGTCACCCCGCAGGTCGCGCCGCCCCGCCGCGAGGGCCAGGAAGCACGTTCCCCAGGCCGCGATGCCGCAGAACAGCGCATCGGCCGACGTCGCGACCCACAGAGCCAACGGCGACACCGCGACGAACGGAGCCGCGCGCCGGGCCGCCGCCTCGCCGCCGAGGGCGCGCACCGTGATGAGCACGGCGGCCACGGCCGACGAACCGACCGCGATGCACAGCGCGGCCGCCCAGCCCGCACCGGACAACCCGACCCGGTCCAGTCCCACGAAGGCGAGCAGCGCGCCGGGCGGGTGGCCGCCGACGTGTGTCGTCCAATGGAAGTCCGGCGAGCCCTCGCGCACGTGTGCGGTGAACGAGTCGAGGAACACGCCGACGTCGCCGACCCGGCTCACGTCGCGCAGGTACTCGAATGGCGTCGCGAGCGGAGCGCCGAGTGCAGAGAACCCGTCGGTGACGCCGAGCGCGACCGCCCACGTCGCGGCGGCGACACCGGTCCACGCGACCAGCCACGCCCATCGCAGCCGGCGCGCGGCAACCGGCAGCAGCCACACGGCGACCACGGCGGTGGCGGCCGGCGCGAGTGCCGCCCAGGAAAGGCGCCAGTCGTACCGGCCGGTCAGCGGCTGACCGCCGGAGAGGTGCAGATCCACGCCCACCCGCGCTAGTTGCAGTCCCCACAGCATCGCGGCCGCCACCACCGCAGCCGCGGCTGCCACCGCCCACATGGCGCCGGCCGATCGGGCCCGGACCACCGACCGACCGGAGACGCATACCAGGCCACTCTCAGCCTGCTGGCTCGCCATCAACGCCGAGGCTATGCGCCGGGCCGGCACGCTGGCCCGGCGCGTTCGCGGACCGTAAGGTGCGACCAGCGCGTATCGCCCTACGTTCCGGGCATGACCGATCACATGGTCGACATCATCCTGCCGTGCCTCGACGAGGCGGCGTCACTGCCTTGGCTGCTTTCCCGGCTGCCCGACGGATACCGGCCGATCGTCGCCGACAACGGCTCCACCGACGGGTCGCCCGGTGTGGCCCGCCGGTTGGGGGTGACCGTCGTCGAGGTACAGCAGCGCGGCTACGGCGCCGCAGCCCACGGTGGCCTGCTCGCTGCCACTGCCGAGGTCGTGTGCTTCCTCGACGCCGACGGCTCACTCGACCCGCGCCAGCTCCCGCGGGTCTGCGACCCGGTGCGGGACGGCGACGCCGACCTCGTCGTGGCCTGCCGGCGCCCGACGACAAGAGCTGCCTGGCCGCTGCACGCGCGCCTCGGCAATGCGGTCGTGGCCCGCCGCATCCGGCGTCAGACCGGGGTCGTCCTGCATGACCTCGGACCGATGCGGGCCGCCCGCCGGCAGGAGTTGCTCGCCCTGGACCTGCGCGACCGGAGGTTCGGGTACCCCCTGGAGATGGTGGTCAAGGCCGCCACGGCAGGCTGGCGGATCCTGGAGGCCGACGCCGACTACGCGCCGCGAACGCCCGGGACGCAGTCCAAGGTCACCGGCACCCTGCGCGGCACCGTGCGGACGGCGCTGGACATGAGCCGGGTGCTGGCTCGATGACCGCAGTGCAGCTGCTCGTCCTGGCCAAGGCGCCGAGGCCGGGACGGGTCAAGACCCGCTTGTGTCCGCCGTATCACCCGGTCGAAGCGGCCCGGCTCGCGGCCGCGGCGCTGTCCGACACGCTGGACGCGGTCGGACACACGCCGGCACAGCGGCGGGTCCTGGTCCTCGACGGGACACTGGACGAGCCACCGTGCGGGTTCGAGGTCGTGCCACAGAACTCCGGGGACCTCGGCACCCGGATCGCGTCGGCATTCCGCTCCACGGCCGTCGAGGACAGCTCGTCACTGCTCGTCGGGATGGACACGCCGCAGCTGACGTCCCACCTGCTCCACGGCACGGTGTGGCGGCTTGACGAGCCGGGGATCGACGCCGTCCTCGGCCCTGCGGTCGACGGCGGCTGGTGGTGCCTCGGGCTGCGCGACCCCGCGGTCGCGGACGTGGTCGGGACTGTCCCGATGTCGACCGACCACACAGCCGAGTTGACCCGTGCGGCCCTCGAGCGACGTGGTCTGCGCGTGGCCGAGGCGCCCGTCCTTCGCGACGTCGACACTGCCGCCGACGCCGCGCAGGTTGCGGCGGACGCGCCCGACACGCGGTTCGCCCGGACGTTCACCGCCCTCGGCAACCGTGACGGCGACACGTCAACCAGCCGGGTGAGTGCGGCCGCGCTCTACGCCGAGGCCATCCGCACCGTGGCCGCGGGCCGGCCAGCAGGGCTGATGCTTCGGCATGAGCACGGCCGGCGGGAGCCATGGCGACTCGAGGCGTGGTCGTCTGCGCACGTCCCGGGCGACGACGGACTGCTGGAGCGCTGTGCGGGTCCGACGCTCGACGTGGGCTGCGGCCCCGGGCGGTTGACGGCGGCTCTCGGCGGGCGGGGCGTGCCGGCCCTGGGGGTCGATCCCGTGTCGGCCGCCGTCGTGTCCGCGCGGGGCCGGGGCTCGATCGCGGTCCGGCGATCGCTCTTCGACCGGCTGCCCGGAGAAGGCAGGTGGTCTCATGTCCTGCTCGCCGACGGCAACGTGGGCATCGGCGGCCGGCCCGAGCGCGTGCTGCGACGGTGCGCGGAGTTGTTGGGACGTGGGAACACCGCTCTTGTCGAGGTCGAGCCGGGCGGGCAGCTCAGCACGTCGCGGGTCCGGCTGGAGAGCGGCGACCGGCACAGCGAGTGGTTCAGCTGGGCCGTCGTCGGAAGGGACGCCATCGACCGGCTCGCCGGACACGCCGGACTTGCCCTTCGGGAGACCTGGAAGGAGCACGGACGGTGCTTCGTCACGCTCGTGCGCGCGTGACCGCGCTCCTGCGCCGACCCCTCCCGCAGCCGCCGGACACCCTACGCCGCGGCCCATTCCGCGCCAGCGCGTTCCGCTCACCGCTGCGTACCGAGCGGGCCGCCGCCTGGCTGGGCATCTGGCTCGGCATCGCATTCGCGGTCTGCTTCGTCACCGGTCTGATCAGCCACGCCATCCAGCACCCGCCGGACTGGTTCTGGTGGCCGTCGCGTCCCGTCGGCCTGTACCGGGTCACGCAAGGCGTGCACGTCGCGACCGGGCTGGCCTGCGTTCCACTGCTGCTTGCCAAGCTCTGGGTCGTGTACCCAAAGCTCTTCGTCTGGCCCGCGGCCAGGGACGTCGCGCATGCGGTGTCACGGATCGCCGTGCTGGTCCTCGTCGCGAGCGCGATCTTCCAGGTCGCCTCCGGAGTACTCAACATCGCACTGTGGTACGCGCCGATGGGGTACTTCTTCACCACCGCCCACTTCTGGACGGCCTGGATCGCGATCGGTGCCGTGCTCGTACACATCGGTGCGAAGATCGAAGGCGTGCGCAGATCGGTGCGCAGGCTGCCGCCGGTCCCCCCGCCGACAGAGCCGGCCACCGGCCTGACCCGCCGCGGCCTGTTCGCGACGGTCGGCGCGGGTGTCGGAGTCGTCACGCTGGCGACAGTCGGCCAGACGCTGGAGCCGCTGGCTCGGATCTCGCCGCTCGCACCGCGCCGACCCGACATCGGCTCGCAGGGGCTTCCGGTCAACAAGTCGGCCGCGTCGGCAGGCGTGGAAGAGGCTGCCCGGGACCCCGCCTACCGCCTCGTCGTCGACGGTGCCGAGGCCCGGCTGGACCTCAGTCTCGGCGACCTGCGGGCGATGCCGGGGCACACGGTGGAGCAACCGATCGTCTGCGTCGAGGGCTGGAGCGCCGACGCCGAGTGGACCGGTGTACGGGTCCGCGACCTCCTCGCCGAGGTGGGTGCCGATCCCGACGCAGACGTGCGCGTGGAGTCGCTGCAACGGGGCGGCCTCTATCGCGTGTCCATGCTCCCGCCGCCGCATGCCCGCGATCCGCTGACGCTCCTTGCGTACGAGGTCAACGGCCAGCCACTGAACCTCGACCACGGCTTCCCGTGTCGGCTCATCGCGCCGAACCGGCCGGGTGTCCTGCAGACCAAGTGGGTGGCGCGCATCGGACAGGTCACCCGATGAGACGGACCCAGCTCGCCCTCTACGCCATCGGGACCGGGGTCATCGCCTACGGCTGCGTCGGGCTGTTCACGGCCGACCAGGGCCCCTCGCCGCTGGCGTGGGCCCGGTTCTGGCTGGGCGGGCTGCTGGCCCACGACCTGGTCGTCGCCCCGGCCGTCGTCCTGCTCGGCGTGCTCGTGGCACGGCTGGTGCCGGGCCGGCCGCGGCCGTACGTCCAGGCCGGCCTCGCGATCTCCGCCATGCTGAGCGTGGCTGCACTGCCCTTCGTGCTCGGCCGTGGACGGGCCGAGGGTGAGCCGTCGGCGCTTCCGTTGGACTACGGCCGCGGCCTGCTGATCACGCTTGCCGCGGTGTGGGGCGTTGTCGCCGTCGTCGCCCTGCTGAGCCGGAGCCGCCGGCCAAAGTTTGACCGGGATGATGACGGGGCCACTGCAGATCCGTAAGATGGCGAACCGCCCCTAGCCGAAGCGCACTGTACAGGAGACGACGAATGGCGCTGACCGCGGAACTCCAGACTCTCGAGGCCCTTTACACCACCCTCAAGGGCAACGTCACGAACGCCTACGAAATCCGCACCTCCACCGACCGCGACCTCGGCGCGGCCGTCTGGGAGACCCCGAACGCCGAAAGCTTCCGTTCGGCCTGGGACCAGTTCCGGCCGCACCTGCAGCAGTTCGAGGCGACCCTCGCCGCGGCCGCCAGCGATGTGGCGAACAACCACAACAACAACGCCGTCGTCAACGGCGTGCATGACGCGCCGCAGCTCGCACCTGTCTCGCCGAACTGACCTTCGGTACGGGTCGCCGGTCTCAACGGGCCGGCGACCCGGCGGCGACAGGAGCCCGGGTTGAACCACCGCAGGCGTTGGCTCGTACTCAGCGGTGTGGTCGTCACGCTCGTGATCTCGGGGTGCGGCGGCGGAGCCGACGAACCGGAGGGTCTCGGCACCGACACCCCGTCGTCGGCGTCCGACACGTCGCCACCGGCGTCGCCGGGCGAACCGGCCACGGAGGCTCCCGATCTGCCTCCTGGCCTGGTCCTCGACGAGGTACCGGAGCTGACCGGAACGGAGCAGGCTGCCTTGAACGTGTACCTGGCCTTCGAAGCCGAGTACTGGCGGTCGCTGCTGGACAGTGAGGTCAGCCCGGCATTGCCCCAGTTCGCGGCACGAGATGTGGTGCAGATCGTCGCCGACCAGGTTGCGGTGCAGCGCGATGAGGACTTCCACCTCGGCGGCACCCTGCGCATCCAGCCCACGGTGGAAGGTGCGACCGAGAATGTCGGCGTAGTCGCCGCCTGCCTGGACCAGTCACAAGTCACGACCGTCAGGGACGACCGCGAGGAGGTTGCCCCTGAAACCAGCGAGAACCCGACCTTCTCCGCCATCGCCGACCTCTCGAACTCGGGAGCCGGCTGGCAGGTCAGCGCCTACCGTCTGGAGTTCGATCCATGCTGACGACTCGAATCGCCGCCGCCACGGGCGTAGCGGCCGTCGTCCTGGCCATGACCGCCGCGTCGGCGATGGCATGCCCCACCCGGGGGTGTCAGGACCTACCCCCACCGGACGGGTCGGAGGCCGGCAGCGGCGACGGCACGGTCTACGTGCAGGTGTGGGGCTCCGGCACCACCAACGGGTCCAGTGGCGGCTTCGAGGTCCCGCTACGCGAGATCGCGATCATGCCGCCGTGCCGCTACATCCCCGGCATGACCGGCCAGGAATACTACGACTGGTTCAGGAACGGTGGCGCCATCGGCCATGCCGACGGCGACCCGTACGAGCCGCATCCCGGCTACGAGCAGCACCAGGACGACACCGAAGGCGTCTGGTGGGGCGGCATGTGCTCCTCGGCGGACTTCGACGGCACCCTGGGCGAGTTCTTCGACTACAGCAGCGGCTGGTTCGATGAGAACGACTCGATCTACGTCCAGCCCGGCGACCCGCAGCCGGTACCGCCGATCCCGCCCGAGGTCCTGGTCAACTACGCCTACGACTCGATGGACATCCCCGACCCGCAGCTCGCCTGGAACCCGCGCCGCGGTGCCGACGCCGCCACGTTCGTCAACCTCGCCACCTGGGTCTGGCTGGAAGACTCCCCCGTCACCCTCGAGGTCAACGCCGCGGCCGGCGGCAACACTGCCACGGTCGTCGCCGAGCTGAGCGGTATGACCGTCTCGGCCCCGACCGCCGAACCCGCCGTCTGCGGCGGGGCGGGCGTGCCGTGGTCCGCAACGGCCACCACGGACTGCGCCATCGTCTTCACCCGGTCCAGCGCGAACCAGCCAGACCAGGCAACCGAGGTCACCGTCGAAACCACCTGGACGGTCGACTGGTTCGCCAACGGCGCGCCCCAGGGCCCGCTCCAGCCACAGACCATGACCGAAACCACCGACATCCCCGTCGCGGAGGTGCAGGCGCTCGTCACCGGCAACCCCTGACCCGCCGGCCCATGACACCCTCTGTGTGAACCCTTGGGCCCATGACACCCTCTGTGTGAACCCTTGGGCCCATGACACCCTCTGTGTGAACCCTTGGGCCCATGACACCCTCTGTGTGAACCCTTGGGCGGTTGGTTGGCTGTGGTCGGGTTTGCGGTGGCGGCGTGTACGGCCCGGTCCCTCACGGGCCAAGGACGCTGCGCGTCCCGGTGGGGGCGGCTGCGCCGGTCCTTGACCCGTGGGTCCCTGCCGGGCCTGGGCAGGGTGAACTGCGGGCAGGGCGGTGCCCTGCCCGCTGGGGCGGCCACCGCAGCTTTCGGGCTGGTGGTGTCGGGTCGGGCCGCGTCGGGCTGGGCGAGTTTTGCGGCGTTGCCGTGGCGGGCGGGGTCGTAGGCGACGCCGGTGTGCCAGCAGCGGTAGATCACCGGGATCCAGGCGCGGGCCAGCACGCACACGGCGTGGGGGTGGTCGTGACCGCGGGCCACGGCGTCGGTGTAGACCTGCGCGGCCCATGCGCTGGTGTGGCGACGGTCGTCGGCGAAGGTCGAGATGGCCACCCGAAGCCCTCTGTCGCCGGATCCTGGCCCCGCAAGAACCGGGGCGGCTGTGTCATGCGGGCCCCACATGGGCGACCATGCCTGGCCATCACCCCGGCTCTCGCCGAATCCCAACAACGAGCACCCTGCCGGTGCCCACAAGGAGGGTCCACCAGTGACCGTGCCGAGCGACGGCTAGTCGCCGGGGACGTCCTCACTGCCACACGCCCACGGCAGCATCGACCCGAGGTAGCGCGACACATCCTCGTGCGGGTCGCGTCCCTCGACCGGCGTGAAGAGCGTGGTCTTGACCAGCCGGTCCTCGCAGACCCACCAGGCTTCGACGGACCCGAACCCGAAGGCGTAGCCCTCGCCGGGCTGCCGTGACTCGATCGGATGCCCGCCCTCGGTCGTCCGCAGCATCTCGAGCACCTCGTCGGCCCCTCCGAACCCGGCGCTCTCGACCTCGCGTTCCTCGACGATGACCGCCGTCTCGGACTCATCGTCGTCGGCTGCCTGGAGGAAGCAGAAGAACTCGCCGGGCACGTCGCCCCAGTCGCCGGACTCTTCGGCGACTTCCAGCGACTCCTCACCGCTCATCAACTCGGCTCCGCGCAGCGGTACGCCGGGACAGCCGAAGGGAGCCTCCGCCGTCTCCGGCACCGGCGTGTCGGTGTCGGAGCCGGTGCAGCCGGCGGCGCCCAAGGCCACCACGGTCACCGAGGCCACCAGCGCCAGCCGGACCGGCGGTCGCGTGCGCATCGCGATCAATCGTCCCCGCCCCGGTCGAGCCCCGATCTGAACTCGCCGTCGATGTCGGGGAGCAGAGCGGTGGCAGCCTGGCCCGCGTCTCCATGCGTGAGCCAGTCGATGAACTGGGCCCGCATCTGCGGCGTCTCCACGACCGACGCGTCGAACACGCCGCCCTCGAACCACGGGTAAGTGCGGCCGTCCTCGTTCTTCATGGCATCGGGCGGCAGGTGGTCGTTCTCGGCCAGGGCGAGGGCCATCGCGATCTGCAGGTCGGTCACGGCCACCTGCTGGACGGTGAGGTTCTCGCCCTGGACCCTCGACTCGTTGTTGGTGAAGTGCGACGCCACGGCATCCTTGCCCTGACTGAGCGCCTGGTCGGCCAGGAACGAGGTGAACGTGCCACCGGTCGGCACCAGGCCGACGACGTCGGAGGCGATGTCGAGATACATCTGCGCGCGTTCGTCGGCCTCGCGTGCCTCGGCCTCGGTGCCGACCTCCATCGCGCCCAGGACGAACCCGTTGAGCGCGCTGGACCGGTCGACGGCAGCCTGGACTCGGCTCATGTCCGTCACGTCGCCGTCCCAATCCGCCGCGGCCACGTTCATCCGGTACGCGTTCCACTCGGCCGACGCGTGCGCGATCTGCGCGACCGCGTCGTCGTCGGTCAGCACCTCCTGCATCACGTCGCGCAGGTGGTCGTACTCGAAGTCGGCACCGATCGGCAGCCCGTCCTCCCACGGGACGCTCTGCAGCGGGTCGTATGTTCCGAACGACCCGCCGGGTCCGTTCGCGATCCGGTCGACGTCGGAGATGTACGTCGCGAGGATGTGCCCGAGGCTGTCCTTGCCGGCGTCACCGATGGCCCGCCCGTTGCGTCCCTCGTCGCGCTCCGCCAGGAAGTGGATGGTGGCCGACGCCACCCACGCGGCACGCGCGGACTGCGGGTCGTCGTGGTCGCGGAAGGACGTGGCGGCGGCGTCGAGCATGATGCCGAGGGAGTTGAAGTCGTCGTGCGCCCATGTCCGGTCCTGGATGATGTACTGGGCCCGCTCGACGGCTTCTTCACCGCCCGGGTTGATGAAGTCGAGCGCCGCCTCCGGCGTGCGCCCCATCGCCTCGAACAGCCCGACGAACGGGTCGTAGTACCCGTCGCCGCCCTCGGTACCGAGCGTCCAGGTGTCGAGGTCACCGTCGAAACGGCCTCCCCAGACCCGGCCGTCCTGTTCCTTCTCCCAGTCGTAGAGTCCCGTGCCGATGGTGGTCAGGAAGTCCGCCTCGTACGTGCCGTGGCGAAGGATCTGCGACAGCCCCCAGCCGAGCGTGGTGTTGTCCCCGGTGACGACGGTGACGAGGTCCTGCGCGAAGCCGTCGTCGAACGCGGACGAGTTCGACGACGTCGCCAACGCGTTGCCGTAGCTCTCCATGAACTGCTGCTGAAGCTGCTGGATCCGCTCCATCATGTGTGTGTCGTCGTCCCAGAACAGGTCCTCTGAACCCATGCTCATCAGGTTCCGCGAGTACGCATCGGCGAAGTACTTCAACGCCTCCGGCACTCTCAGGGCGCCTTCGGGCCCGAGCCGGTCGAACATCGTGTTCGTGACGTCCTCGTCGTCCTGGTATCGGTCGAGCAGCTGGGCCAGCTCGCCCAGGTGTTCGACATCCTCACGGTCTCGCGGATCGCTCGGGAGGTCGCCAAAGGCGTCAGCGAACTCGATCCCGATCTGTTCGCGAGTGCCCTCAGGCGTGTCAGCCGGAACGTCGTAGCTCACCGGTCCGTCCCACGACGAGCGGTCGCCGCCGTTCACCAGGACCGCCAGGTCGACCCGGGCCTGCAGGTCGGATGCCGACGCGGTGATGGCCGACGTGTGCTCGCCGAGTGCGTTCAGGGCAGACACGACAGTCAGGCCGCGACCTGCCGCACTGGCCACGGCGCTCCACTCGTCGAACACCAGGTCGACGACGTCGCCGAGGCCCGTGATCACACCACGCAGGGCGGGAACATCGATCGAGACTCGCACCATCAGTACCCCACCTGCAGAGCATCATCAGACATCGGGCGTCCCTCCACGTGCGAGGCGGGTCAACGATATCCAGGCCGTGGCCGCAGGACTACGGCCGCAGTCTGGTTGCCTCGTGCAGTCACGTGTCGCGCGCAGCGAGATCGCCCGCCCGGGTTCGCGCTTCGTCCTCCAGGTCCGTGACCGACAGCGGCGCCTCGTCACCCTCGTAGGCTGCGACGACGACACCGACCACCGGACCTTCGCTGAAGAACAGCATGTCGGCGCCGCCGTCGACGCCGCGGATGGTCCGGCGTTCGTTGACGACGAACCTGTCCGCCTCGTCCGCGGAGATCTCGAACGCGGAGATGCCGTCCTCGTCGACCTCGTCGACGGGACCGCACAGCCCCGCCGCCCCGCGGAGGCGTTCGAAGTCGCTGCGCCGGCTGCCACTGCCCTCGCGGGCCACCCACGCCTGGGACACGACCGTGACCCCGTCGCGTGCGAGGGTGGCCTCGGACCCGTCCCCCGCCTCGGAGATCGACCGCAAGGAACGTGTCAGGCCGCCGCACAGCGACCCGCCGCCCTCGTCTGAGCTGCTCCAGCCGTCGCCCTCGAGGTCGGCCGTCTCCAGCACGCCCACCCGGCCAGCCTCGCTGGGCTCCTCGTCCCCACCAGCCGTGCAGCCACCGATGCCAAGGACGGCCGCCGTCAGCACCGTCGCTCCGGCCAGGCCGGCCCGCCGACAGGGCCCCTTCTCCGAGCGGCCGCCCGCCAGCCTCACGCCGCTACCCACTCGACCAGCACCCGCACGGCCCGATCCAGTGCCCTGGCCGTCAGGTCGACGTCGGGCACGACGGCAGAGCGCAGGCCTACGCCCACCAGGCTGCCGTGGGCGAACGACCACATCCGGTCCAGCGACCCGCCGCCCCGTTCGGCCGGCATCAGGCACCGGAAGGACACCTCGTCGACCGACCGCTCCACCACGGTCACGCGGTGGGGGGTGGGACCGAATGTCGCGCCCTGCAGCTCGTCGAGCTGGCGGGCGAGCGCAGCCAGCCGCCGGCGGGTCTTCGTCGCAGACACATGCACCCACTTGCGCCCGGCGACCTCGACGTCGTCCAGGTCGAGGACGTCCTCGACCACGCGGCGGGTCCCGAGGGTCAGCACCCTCTCCCGCCAGGCAAGTGGGGCAGGCAACGGATGCCAGCGATCCGACTCCAGACCGGACCGAAGCGCCATCGTCACGTCTCCTCGCGGAGGGTCAGTTGCTTTCGAAGGGCTCTTCGAAGCTGTCGCGGAACTCCACCTCGAAGTCGAACGGGTTGAAGATCCCGCCGGTGCCGTCCTCGACGTTCTTCAACCACGAGATCGCCGTGACCTGATCCTCCGGGTCGAGCTCCCTGAACTCCTCCCAGCTCAACAGGTCGCCGTCCGGCGCCCACGGGCCCTGCAGTGCGGTGTCGGGCACGAGCCCGGCGTGATCCAGGGCGGCGAACACGTTGTACTGCGCCAACGCCATGGTGTTGTCGGCGTTGGATCCCTGGCGGTCCCGCTCGGCTGCCTCCATCGTCGCCCACTGGTTGCCCAGCTCGGTCGCCGACGCCCCGACCCCCCGGTTCACCGCGAACCCGATGATCGTCTGAGCGACCTGGTCTCCGCCGGCGGCCTTGACCAGGTTGCCGACGGGCACCATGCCGAGCGCGCTCTGTCCCAGGGCCACCCACTGCCGGCGCACCTCGTCCTCGCCCTTCGCCCGCGCCACCGAGGCGTCGCCGATGGCGTCGACGAACGCACCCTCCAGCCCGGCCTGGCTGAGGTACGCCTGCTCGAAGATGTCGAGGGCGACGTCGTCGTCCGCGCCGTTCTCCTGCAGGTACGCGGCCGCGAGCGCGTACTTCTCCGCCGTGAACTCGTTGAGACCCGCGCGCAGGGTCAGCAGGCCCTCCTCGTTGCCCGCGGAGAGCGCGATGAACTTCTCCAGCGAGTCCAGGTTGAATATCGGCACGTTGGGCGTCATGCCGGGGTAGTAGCCGGAGCGGATGTCCGGCGACATCCCCTCGTTCCACGCCGGCTGGTATGCGGCTCCGCCCTGCAGGCTCTGGTCGACGCCGTACATGTACGTCGCCAGGATCGTGGCGAAGTTCACCGACGCCGCCTCGCTGCGCTCCATGTCGGTGCCGAACATGCCGGCGTCGTAGAAGCCGATGCCGTCGCGGTGACCCAACATGTTGACCGCGACCGAGGCCAGGTCGGCCGCACGCGCGGCGTCCGCGCCGGTCGGCGGGTCGATCAGCGACGTGTCCGTCGTAGCCGCCAGCAGCGCCTCGCTCAGGTGGAGGAACTGGTCGTGACTCCACATCCGGTCGTGGATCCAGTACAGCTGGCGGTCGACGACCCCGTCGTCGTCGGCGTCGCCGCCACCGTGGAAGAAGTCCAGCGCGACGGCTGGGTTGTTGCCCAGCGCCGACATCAGCGACACGGTCGGGTCGTAGTGGGCGACGCCGGCCTCGGGCGGGAAGATGTCGAAGAAGACCGAGCCGGTGCCCATGCGGTTGGACCACATGTTCTCCGAGCCCTCCATCTCCACCCGTTCGAACTGATCCAGGCCGTCGGCGACCGCCTCCAGGAACGGGTCGCTGTACTCGCTGTCGTAGAGCAGGTACGACAGCGCGCCGACGAAGTCGGGGCTGCCCTGCCGGGCCAGTTCCTCAGGGTCGGTGGTGGCGGTGTCGACCAGCCCCTCGGCGAAGTCCGCGGCCGGGAACCCCGGCTGCTCCGACGCGCTGTGCAGCGACGCCTTCATCGCGTCGAGGAGCCGCTGCTGGTCCTCCAGCTCGATGTAGCCGCTGCCGTCGCGGGCGAACTGACAGATGACGAGCAGCGCCCCGTCGGGCCCGAGCGTCTGGTACATCGACGACGTCACCGCGCCGTCGTCCTGGTAGCGCTCGATCAGCTCGGTGTAGGCGCGGTACGCGTCCGGGTGCTCCGGGTACACGGTGTCGGCGGCCTCGGCCAGCTCCACGCCCAGCTGGGCCTTGACGGCCGCGATCGAGTCCGTCGAACCGGTGAGCTCGTAGGTGAGCGTCCCGTCGGTCGGCGGCAGCCCGTCGTCACCGGTGTTGTACAGGATCGCCAGGTCCAGCCTGGTCTGCAGGTCGGACGCGGACTGGGTGATGGCCGAGGTGTGCTCGCCGAGTGCGCTGAGCGCTGGCGCCGTGGTCAACCCGCGGCCGGCCGCCGCGGACACGGCGCTCCACTCGTCGAACACCGAGTCGACGATGTCGTTCAGGTTCGTGATCACCCCGCGCAGCGCCGGAACGTCGATCGAGACTCTGACCATCAGTACCCCACCCAGCCCATCCGGGCGTCGATCGCGCCGGAACTGGCCTTCCAGGCGACGGTCTCGTCGTTCACGTCGACCTGCTCGGGCTCCGACGCCGCCGCACCGGACAGCTCGTCGACCGCACTGCTGAACGTCTGCTTCACCGCCCCACCAGCGCCGTCGAGGGTGTCGATGAACGTCGTCCGTTCCGACGACGGTGACTCCCAGGCCCCGTTGTGCAACGCCTCCAGCGGGGTTGCCAGCGGGTTTCCGGTGTCCGCCCTCAGGTTGCCCAACGCCTCCTCAGCCCGGGTCACCGCCTCCTGCCGGCGGTCCTTGAGCAGGTTGTTGCGCATGTCGGGAGGCAGTTCTTCCTCAGCCATGTCCGGTCCTCTCGGCGCTCGGGCGCGTCAACGATATCGGCACCAGGGGGCGTACGTGCAAGGTCATGATCGAGTCTCCGGCGGCTGCGGGACCTGCACCCACTCCCAGCCGCGCGCCGTCACTAGGATGCCGCGACCTGCCGGCGTCACACCCCCGACCGAGCGAGGCAGCCGGGAACTGAAGACATCGCCGTCGGATGCCGACCTCGGCGAGAGGATGAGGCCGGTGCGCGACCGGCGCATCATCGCGGTGGGCCCCCGGTACATCCCGGTGACCTCGTCGATACCGCAGGCCACCACCATCGCGTCCGCGGAGTCGCGAATGCTCTTGAGATGCTCTTCGGCCACCGACGCGAGCGCGTGCTCGGGACCGAGCACCTCGAAGTCGTCGACGACGAGCAGGCGCGACCCTCGTGCGCGGTCCAGCGCCTGGCGCACGTCGCCAGGGTCGGAGGCGTCGGTGAAGACGCCCAGCACCCCGCGGCGCTCTCCCAGATCCCGCAGCGGGCTGCGGCGCGGCGCGACGACGACCGCCTGCCACCCCTGCGCCAGCGCGAACTCGACGGTCGTCTGCAGCGCTGAGCTACGGCCCGAGCGAGGCGGCCCCACGACGAGGAACCCCTGGCCGTCGGTCATGACGTCGACGGTGCGCAGGCCGAGCGTGTCGCCACCGACACCCACGAGCAGCTCGGTTCGAGCCGCTGGTGCGTCGGCCAGAGCCATGGCGTCCGCGTAGGTGATCGTGACGGGCAGCTCGTCGACCCGTCGTGGCCGCCGGCCGGGCGGGAGCGCCGCCATCCGCGCGCGTGCATCCGCGGCGAGCCGTTGCAGTGCGGCGACCTGCGCCGTACCCGCGACGTCGTCGGTCAGCAACGCCAGCTGCGCCTCCACGGGCACCTCGCCGCTGCGGAACGCACGCCCGGCCGGGATGCCGGTCGGCACCTCCTTGCTGCGCATCCCGATCAGGCCGTAATCGTCCGCCGCCGGCATCCGCAGCAGCAGGCGGTCCTCGACAACGGCCCCCATCCGCGCGGTCAGCAGGGTGCGATCACCGGTGAAGACGGCGCGCAGGCCGACGGCCTGGCCCTCGCGGAGCAGCTGCAGGACCTGGTCGACCAGGACGCCGCCATCGACCGACTCGAACGCCGCGACGAACCCCTCCCAGCGGTCCAGCAGCAGGACGAGGTACGCCAGCGCCTCGCCCGGCGCGGCCGCGGCCCGCTGCTCGGCGATGTCGGCGTAGCCCTGAGCGGCGAGGGCCTGCTGGCGGCGCGACACCTCCGCGCCGAGCATCGCGAGCAGCCGCCGCAGGCGCTCGGGCTGCTCCCGGCCGACAACGGCACCGACGTGCGGCATCGCCATCAGCGGCAGCAAGGCTCCGTTGCCGCAGTCGATCCCGTACACGTGCACGTCCCCGGGTGACACGAACCGGGCGATCCCGCCGGCGACGAGGCGCAACACGCTGGAGCGACCCGACCGTGCCTGCCCCGCCACGGCGAGGTGCGACCCCCTCGCCAGGTCCCACGTCATCGGCTCCTGCCGTTGCGACGACGGCAGGTCGGCAAGACCGAGCGGGAGGGCGGGGATCTCGCCGTCGCGCACCTCGGACTCCTGACGTACCAGCGAGTCCAGGACGACGACCTCGGGGAGAGGCGGCAGCCACGGGCTCGGCGGCGCGTGCGCGCCGAGGGTGGCGCTGGCATCGGCGATGGCCCGCACCAGGAGACCCAGGTCGGTGGGGACCGACACGTCGTCCTCGGCGTCGGCCGTCGTCGTGAGCAGCGGTGCCCGGCCCAGCGACTGCCAGTCGACGTCGCGCAGGCCGACCGCCGCGCTCTCACCCTCGCCGCGCGGCCGCCCGCCCACCCGCGAGGACTGGAAGGGCACCAGCGAGGAGTGACCCAGCCGCGCGTAGGCCCGGCCCGGCGTCGAGGCGGCGATGTGAGCGGCCACCTCCGACTCGATGACGTCCTGGGAGTCGGCGGCATCGGTGACCCGCAGGGCGATGCGCAGGTTCGTGTTCGACTTGATCTCCGAGCTGACGACCCCGGCCGGCCGCTGCGTGGCGAGGATCAGGTGGACGCCGAGCGACCGGCCCCGGCGGGCGATGTCGACCAGGCCGTTCACGAAGTCCGGCAGCTCCGCCACCAGCGCCGCGAACTCGTCGATGACGATGAGCAGCCGCGGCATCGGCTCGTCGCCCGTCGCCCACCCGGCGAGGTAATCCTCGATGTCCTTGGCGCCCGCACCCGCCAGCAGGTGCTCGCGGCGGCGCAGCTCGGCTCCCAGCGACTCGAGCGCCCGGGAGGTCAGGTGCCCGTCCAGGTCGGTCACCATGCCCACGGTGTGCGGCAGGTGCGCGCAGTCCTTGAACGCCGCCCCGCCCTTGTAGTCGACCAGGACGTAGGTCATCTCGTCCGGCCGGTTTCCGACCGCCAGCGATGCGATGATCGTCTGGAGCAGCTCGGACTTTCCCGAGCCGGTCGTGCCGGCCACCAGGCCGTGCGGGCCGTCGCGCCGGAGGTCCAGCTCGAACGGCCCGTCGGCGCCCTCGCCGATGACGGCCCTGGTCGTTCGGCCTCCCGCCGACCAGCCGCGCCCGATCCGCTCCGCGGTCGGCGGGTCGAGGCGAAGCACCGAGAGCAGGCGGCTGGATGCGGGAACCGACGACGCCACGCCGGCCTGGCTCACGTCGTTGACCGGCGACAGGGCCCGGGCGAGCCGCTCGCACCAGTCGGCACCGACCTGGTCGGGGCGGACGCCCTCGATCATCGGCTCCCCGGTCAGCTCCACGCGCAACGCTCCCGCGTCGCCCGACACGACGGCGAGGCACTCCTCGGGCAGCAGCGTCACGTCGGCGTCGAGGCAGAGGAACGTCATGCCGAAACCGGGCCCGGCGCGCAGCAGCCGCACCATGCCGCCGAGCAACCGCAGGCTGCGAGCTCCGTCCAGCACGACCAGGATGGGGTCGAAGCGAACGCCCTGCTTGCTGGCCGCCGCCTCCTGGCGCGCCTCCAGCACCCGCACCAGCTCGGCGACCCTGCGCCCGGTCGTCTCGTCGTCGGACCCGACCGCGGCCAGCACGCCGGAGTCGACGTCCGGACGGACGTGTGGAAGCCACCGCACCCACGACCAGCGCCGGTCGTCGACCTGGTCGGCGAGGACGACGACCCGCACGTCCGCCGGGCTGTGCATCGCCGCCACCTGGGCCACGATCCAGCGCCCAACCACCGCCGGCACGTCGCCCGGTGCCGCGATGCCGGTCACGCCCGCCTTCTCCAACGGCACGGTCACGGGCACGTCGGGAGCGGTCCAGGTGATCGGCCCCTGGTGCTTCTCCCGGCTCGGGTCGGTGAGGACGACCTCGCTGGGGACGTCCGCGGCGCCGATCCGGACCGTCAGCCAGTCCGGGTCGGTCCGACGCCGTTCCCACAGCCGAGCTCGCGGCCCGGCCGCGAAGAGCAGTACTTGTGCCGGGTCGGGCATGTCTCGACGCCGGGCCTCGCGTTCGGCGATCAGGGCCTCGTAGGCGTCCTCCTCGATCCGCCGCGTCTTCTCCTCGAACTCCGTCATCGCCTGCTGGTAGCGCTTCTTCTGCGTCCGCCGGCCCTGGCTGAAGTTCGCGATCATCAGCAGCGGCGAGAGCGCGACGAACAGCAGGGTGTAGACGCGCTGTGTCATCGCGAACATCGCACCACCCATGATCATCGGAGCGATGACGATGAGGAACGGCAGCGGCATCCTCTCCGGCCGCTGCGGTTTCTTGGGCAGTGCGAACTCGGTTTTCCGCGGCGGCGGCAGCAACCGCGGCGGGCGGTTGAAGTCCATCGTCGCGCCGGCCGGGCTCGGCGTGAGTGACGCGTCGGGTTGTGCGGGGACCGCCAGCTCGAGCATGACGTCGCCGACGACCAGGGCCGAGCCGGGCGTCCACCCGGTCGGCGCGTCGAGCGCGATCCGGTCCAGGTGGACGAGCGGCCGGTCGGCGTCGGCATCGATGGCGAGGTACCGGCCGGCGTCGGGTCCGCGCCGCCGGCGCCGACGCGAGTCCGCGGCCGGACGTGGCACCACGATCGGTCCTTCGACGGGGTGGCGCCGCGCTGGAGGCTGGACCGCGGATCCGACGACCTCCGGCGTGGGCGTGACAGTGACCGTTCCGCCGAGTCCCACGTCGAGACGCACCGCGACCTCCGGGAGCGCGGGGTCGTCGACCCGTACGGAGCACTGCCGGCCGGGTCCCGCCTGGTGGGCGCCGGCGGCCAGCCGGTCGACCCGGCCGGCGCCCGGCCCCGACGTGGTGCGCACCTCGACGACGCCACCCGGCTCGGCGAAGACGTCCGGCAGGCACAGGCCGACGCCCACGAGCGCACCGTTGCGCAGTGGTGAGGTCGCCACCGGCTGGTCCGGGTCCAGCTTGTGCCCGCGCAGCCACAGGTCGGGGGTCGTGGCGAGCTCGATCACCGGATCATCGGCCACCACGCCGAGATGCCGCCCGGCCGAGCGGACCACCTGGGCCGGAACGCCGCCGACGCGGCCGGCAAGCTGCCGGGCGACATCGCCGACGGTCGCGTCGTCGGGGCACTCGACCGCGACGTCGACGACCTCGCCGTCGGCAGCCGACGCCGCACTCAGCAGCAGCCGCATCTCAGGCAAGGTCCCGACGGTTGGCAACCGCGCGCGGCAGCAGCTCTTCGAGCAGTGCCATCGTCTCGGGCTCGAGCTCGACGATGCCGATCCCACCCAGTGTCCGGGTGAGGTCGTCGGAGACCACGAGCACGCCGTCGCGTCCACGGGCGGTGTGCTCGGCCCGGAGCAGGTCACGCCAGAGCAGCTGCTCGGCCGGCCGGACCCGCAGGCCCGCCCGAGCCGCTGCCGCGGCCGGTCCCGGGTCGCCCCCGTCACCCGCCAGCACCGAGAGCCGGTGCGCCGCGTCGACGAGGACGTCGGACGCGAGCCGCTCCAGCCGCACCCGGGCGATCCAGGCGTACCGACCGGGCGGGCGGTCGGACAGGATCGGTCCGCGCGCCACCCGCAGCGCATTGCGCAGGAGCCCGACCTCCTCGGCCCTGGTGCTCGCGTGGCGGGACCCCCGTAGCAGCGTACACACGACGTCCCAGTCGACGACGACGTCCGCGGACAGGCGCAGCCGACCGTCGCGATCCTGCATCAGGTACGGCGAGCCGTCCGGGTCGGCGCCGAGCCACTCACGCACCCTGGCGAAGGTCGCCTCGCGCACCGACTGGGTGACGCCACGCGGCCACATGGCCGCCGCCAGCACGGTCGGATGCACGCCGTCGCGATGCAGGGCCAGGTGGACGACGATCTCCGTCGCCAGCACCCGACGCTCCGGCTCGATCGGCCCGGCCGCCTGAACCTCGGCCGGACCCAGCACGAAGACCCGGACCGGTGCTGTCGCCAGCGCTGGGCCGTCGGCCGCGACCGGCGGCAGCGGGATCTCCGGTCGCGCCTCCGGCAGCCACGCCTCGTGCAAGGTCGGAGCGTCCGGAGCCGCAGCTCGCTCCGGCGCGATGAGCGCCGCCACCGAGGTCAGGCTCGGCCGGGTGAGCCGGTTCGCCTGCACGCGCAGTCCGAGCACCGGTAGCTCCAGCGTGCCGGCGATGTCGACGGCGATGCGCCACCGGGCACCGGGCAGGTCGCCGGCGCAGACGACGCCCAGAGGAGACCGCGCTGCGCCGCTGGTCAGGGCGACCAGGCGCTCGGAGACGTCGTCCTCCGGGACGGTGCCCAGCGCGACGTACTCGGGCATCCACGCGGCGCCCCCAGCCGACTGGACCCGGCCGGTCAGCACGTCTCCGCCGAGGCGTTCGGCGCGACGGGACTCGAGCTCCGGTAGCACACCGGCGATGTCGTCGACCTCGCGGTACCTGTCCGGGAGGACGGTCAGCTCGCCCGGGAGGCCCGACCCGGTGACGCGCAGGTGGTCCGACCAGTGGTTGGTCGCGAGCTCGGCCGCGACCGCCGTCACCACCTCGAAGGCTGCCGTGGGGTCGCCGACCACGGCGATCGGACCACCGGCCGCCTCGAGGTCCACGAGCACGTCGCGACCGGCCTCGTCGCGACCGAGCGAGACCAGCCCGGGGAACGCAGCGAGGGCGTCGACGCCGGGCGCTGTCCCGTCCCGGTCCAGCCGCCACCGCTGGCCGTCGTCGAGCGACCGCCAGGGACCCGGAGGGTCCGGCGTTGCCGGTGCCAGCAAGAGCTCGACCCCGGCGTCGTCGACAATCGCGGCATAGACCGGTGGCAGCCGCCGATCGGTGCTCTGGCATGCGGCCGAGAGCGTGCGGAGCGCCAGGTCCAGCCAGGCGGCGCGGTCCGGGTCCGCCCCGATCCGCAGGGCGACCTCGACCTCGACCGCGTCGTCGTCGGGCTCGGGCGTACGCCGCCGCCGCCGGACCACGTCGATCGCGGCCAGCAATCCCGCGCTCAGCAGGCCCGCGGTCACCAGGTCGCGGGTGTGGCTCGAACCGGCCTGCGCGCCGTCGGTGCCGGCTGGCTGCTCGGCAGGCTCGCCGCCCTCCTCCGCCGGCGCCGGGACGGGCTCGGGCGTCGGTTCTTCCGGCGCCGGAGGGGTGATCGCGACGACCCGCTCGACGCTGGCGTCCTCCGGCATGATCAGCAGCCAGTTCGGGTAGATCAGCCGGGCCAGTGACAGTTCGTGGCCGTCGGGCTGGGTGCGACCCCGGTTGAGCTCGAAGATCTCCCGATAACGGCGACCGTCGCCGAGCTCGCGCTCGGCGATGTCCCACAGGTTGTCGTGGTAGCGACCGTCGGGCGGCTGGACCCGGTAGACCTTCCGGCCGAGCAGCCCCTCGGCGTCGTCCGCCTCGACGACGAGGTCGCCGAGGCGGTAACCGATCGGCCCGGACGGGATCGCGGTCGCAGCGGCCGGCGGGGCCGCAGCCATGGCGTCGGAGGGCTGTGCTTCGACGTGCTGGTCACCGGCCGCGGCGACGGCTGCGGCGTGCGCCGGTGCGGATGCGCCGGC
>JBOGDS010000045.1:0-29476 GCA_050743075.1 Jiangellaceae bacterium
TAGGCCTTGACCCAATTACCTAATGTCGTCTCCCCGACATTGAGCTCTCTGGCAACGGCAGATATCGCCCGGTCATTGTCGACCACAAGGCGAGCCGCTTCCTCACGGAACTCTGGCGTGAAAACTCTGATACTTAGCCACGAATACCTCTCTCCTTTCCGGAATGGACCCTATTGGATCCGCAGTCCGGAAAGTTGGAGGCACGCCAAGAAGACCGTCGGTGAGCCGTGTGCGGAAAACCGCACGCACGGATTGAATGGGGGATGGGAAATAGGCCAGACGGGCCGACTACGTCGGTGGCGGATCAGAGGTGCCCTGACTGTGGTACATTTGACTTAGCACATTGACGGAGGCACCATGGCCCGCACAATGATCGACATCAATGAGGCGCTGCTGTCCGCGGCTGCCGACGAGCTGGGCACCACGACCAAGCGTGCCACCGTGGAGGCGGCGCTGCGTGTGGTCGCCGGCAAGGCGGCTCGGCGTCGGCTCGGCGAGCTGATCGCGGCGACCGGCAAGACGCCGAAGCAGCTCGACGCCGAGCGGGATGAGGCGTGGCGCTGACCGGGTATCTCTTCGACACCTCCGTCTTGCACCGGCTGTCCAATGAGGTCGTGGCCGACGCAGTCGACCGACATGGACTCGACCGTGTGCTGTATCGGTGCGCGGTGGTCGACCTGGAGGTGCTGCGCAGCTCGACGTCGAAGCAGCACTATCAGCAGCTGCGCGACCTGCTCGACGGCGGCTTCGCCGACTTGCCCATCACCCCCGAGGTCATCGACATCGCGCTGGCGACGCAGCGCAAGCTGGTCGAGGTCGGCAAGCTCCGCGGGGTGTCCATACCCGACCTGATCATCGCAGCGTGCGCCGAGGCGCACAATGCCACCGTCGTCCACTACGACGGCGACTACGACCGGATCACCGAGGTCACCGGGCAGGCGACCGAGTGGGTGGTGCCCTCCGGTTCGGTGGACTGACGGCGGGTCGGGGTGCTCAGGACCTCGTCGCGGCAAGGCTCTTCCGGGCGATCTCAAGTTCCTCGTTCGTCGGGACGACGAGGATGGCCACAGCGGCCATGTCCGGTGAGACCGTCCGGGAACCTCGGTCCGGCAACACGTTTCGGTCCGCGTCGATCGAGATGCCCATCCGTTCGAGACCGGCCACCGAGCGGGCCCGGACGTCCGGGTCGTTCTCTCCCACACCCGCCGTGAACACGGCGGCGTCGACGCGGCCCAGGACCGCGCAGTAGGCGCCCACGTACTTGCGGATGCGGTAGCAGTACACATCGAGCGCCAGTGCTCCCTGGTCGCCGGCCCGCCGGTGCACTTCGCGCATGTCGTTCGCGCGCGCCAGCGCGGCCAACCCGCTGTGCCGGTTGAGCTGGTCGTCGACGTCCTCTGCGGACATGTCGGCGACGCGATCACCGCGTGATCGTCGCCTCCGTCCCAGCGTCAAGACCGAGACGAAGGAGTTCTGAGCTCGCGCGCTGACGGGGCGCGTGGCGTGACGCTCACGGTGACGTCTCGAAGACCCCTCTCGACGAGGTCGACCGTGGCGTGTCGGTCAAGATGGGGACAGGAAACCCCGTTGCGGTTGTCACCGTCGGCGTGGCCTCCCAAGGAGTACGGCACCCGCCTGTTGGGCGAGGTCGACGTCCCGGAACTCGACAACCCGACCCACGACCCGGTCGCGGCGCACGGGAAACAGCGACTTGCGGCTGAACCCGGTGCACCCTGTCTCGGCGGCGCTGATCAGGTTCGTTGGAGCAAGCCTGGAACAGGTCCGCGCCGAGCTGGTCGAGGAGGGCCGCCGGGCGCGGGCACAGGAGGAGCCTCGCCAGCTCGCTCGCACTGCGAACGAGATCGCGCAGGTGCTCAACGAGGATCTGGTCACGCAGGGCCGAGTGGCTTGAGTCGACGGCCAACATACGCCACCGGACGCGGCTACAGGCCGAGGCGGCCGGTAAGGCGCTGATCGACACTGTGACCGGCCACCAGCTGCGAATCCGCCGCTCGACCGCCGATCCCGACGAGTTGGCCTACTACATCTGCCGGGCACCACGCCCGGTGCCGCTGCGCGAGCTCGTCCGGGCTGGACCACTACCAGGTCCGCAAGTACCACGCCTGGTACCGCCACATCACCCTGGCGATGCTCGCCCACGCCTTCCCCGCCGTCGCCGGCGGTGAACCGACGGCGACCCAGACCGAAAGGGGGCACGATGAACCCGACAAACGGGCTCTCCGCCCTTTGAGTGAAGTGTCGTGGCGTAGATGATGCTCGTGGCCTCGGAGAGTTCGCCTGGCGGCGATGGTCGTGGGAGTGGGACGCCCCGCCAGGTGAGCATGAGCTGGCCTTCCGCGCAACCGATGTCACCGGCGAGGTCCAGCCGGTCGAACAGTCGTGGAACTACGACGGCTACGCGAACAATGCGGTGCAACGCGTCGTCGTCCCGGTCGAGTAGCGCTAGCCGTCTTCGTCCATCAAGGCGGACACCGTCTTCTTGATCAGGAAGAAGACGACGCCCGCGGCGACGGCGAGCCCGCCCACGATGAGGAAGTACGACGGCCCGTCCAGCCGGGTCGTCAGCTTCGCCAGCTGCGCGGCGGCTGCGTTGCCGACCGCCGTCGCAAGGAACCACAGCCCCAGAAACTGGCTGGTCATGCCGGTCGGTGCCAGCTTTGTGGTCGCGGACAGACCGACCGGGCTCAGCAACAGCTCGCCGAGAACCTGAAGCAGGTTGACGCCCACAAGCCAGAGCGGCGAGACCAGCCGGCCGTCAGCGGCCGCCTGCGAGGCGAGCGCCATCAGCCCGAACGACGAGCCGATCAGCACGAGGGCCAGCGCGAACTTGACGATCGTCAGCGGTTGCCGGGTGCCCATCTTGAGCCAGACCCAGGCGAAGACGGGTGCCAGGATGATCACGAACATGGCCGAGATCGAGGCGAACCACCCGGTCGGGATCGTGAAGCCGAGCAGGTCGCGGTCGGTGTTCTGCTCGGCGAAGAGAGTCAGCACCGAGCCGGCCTGGTCGTAGATCATCCAGAAGATCGCCGCGCCGACGAACAGGTAGACGAACGCGCGGACCCGCGCGACGTCCGCTGCGGGCATGTCGCTCTTCCACAGCAACGACGTCAGGATGACCACGGGTGCGGCCAGCGCGACGCTGGACGACGGCCAGCGCCATCCCGACGGCGGCCACGAGGAAGGCGGCGTGGTAGCTGACCTCCTGGCCCAGCCAGCCGGTGACCAGCGGCGCGATGAAGGCGCCGAGGTTGATGCCCAGGTAGAAGAGCGAGAATCCCGCGTCGCGTCGCGGGTCGTCCTCGGCATAGAGGGCGCCCACGAGCGCGCTGATCGTGGGCTTGAGCAGGCCGGTTCCCGCGGCGATCGTGGCCAGCCCGAGGTAGGCGAAGATCGCACCCGGAAGCGCGAGCAGGATGTGGCCGGCGGTGATGATCAGGCCGCCGTAGAGCACCGCCTTGCGCCCGCCCAGGATCCGGTCGGCGATCCAGCCTCCGGGTAGCGCTGCGAGATAGACCGTCGAGTTGTAGACGCTGTACAGCGCCATGGCGGTCGCGACGGGAAGGCCCAGCCCGCCGCCGTCCTCCGGCGCCGAGAGGTACAGGACGAGCAGGGCGCGCATGCCGTAGTAGCTGAACCGCTCGAACATCTCGGTCGAGAAGAGCGTCGCCAGCCCGCGCGGGTGACCGAAGAACGCCGTGTCGACCCTGAGCTGGCCGGGTGGGGGCAGCTTCGGGGGTGCGGTCTCGGTCGGAGGGGCAGTCGTCGTCATGCGCCTGCATCCTCGGCGAGCTCGGCCGCGGTGGTGACGACGTCGGCCACCTCGCCCTCCGTCAGCTGCGGATCACCGGTGAAGCCGATCAGAGTGATGACCTCGCCGGCCGCGATCGCCACGCGGATCTCGATCCGGCGCAGCGTCTCGGAGATCAGCGTGCGCTCCCAGACGGTGGTCACGACGTCGTCACTCTCGGGGACCCCGGGCAGGTCGAGTGGAGCCACCGTGAGAGCGAGGCTGCCCGACTCCGGAACCTGCAGTGTGTAGCCGTCGCACCGGGCGTTCAGATCGGCGATCTGCTCGACCAGCTGTCGGGCTGCACCGGCCTCGCCGACGCCCGCGAACTGGAGGATCTCGCGCCCGTCGTCGTCGGTGAAGCCCACGCCCGCGGCGTCGGGAGGTACGTCGTCCAGCGTGGCGCTGATCGTCGCCAGGGGTTCCGTGCAGTCGGGCCGGACCGGGTTGAGCTGCGACGTTTCGTCCAGGACGTCGGCCCACCGGTCCGCCGCGTCGATGTCCTGTTCGGTGAAGTCGCCCGGCAGGTCGTCGGCGTTGAGCAAGGCTTGAGCGGCGACGCCCTCGCTCGTCTCGATGGGTGACGGTGACGCGGTGGGTGGAGGCAATGCTCCGTGGTCGGAGGTGCAGCCGGCTGCGAGCGCGATGCTTGCTGCTGCGACGGCGGCCAGTCGTCGGGCTCGCACATGTCCCCCTGTCGATCGACGCTGCCGATCAGCGTAGGGGGGATGACGCCGCCAGGCGGTGGGAACACCACGGGCCCGTCCCCCTGCCTGGTGATCATGTCGATTACACACACCAATCGCTGTGTGTAGTCGACATGATCACGGGTTGGGGGTGCGCCCCGATGAAGGTCGTCGTCGCCCGGGAAGTGGGGCCGTACGAACGCCTGGTGGCGATCGTGCCGGAGCTCGTCGGCAGGCCGACCGACGCGGCCCGCACGTTGTCGTCGAGGCCGGAACCGGTACCCGGCGCGCTGCATGATGAGGCCGCCTATGAGGACTCCGGTGCCACCGTCTCGACGACGTACGCGTTGGCGAGCGCCGACGTCGTCCTCTCGGTCGAGGGCGCGACCGAAGGGATTCGAAACCCCAAACCTTCTGATCCGAAGACGGCCTGCCACTGATCCGCCTGATCCCGGCACCGGCCGGGATGGCGGCTGACCTGGTCTTTCGTGCCGCCGGATCGTGCCGATCGGGCCGCCGGAGGCTGGCTCGGCGGGCATTGTCCGCGTCGAGCATCGCCACGACGGACTGCAACACCTGACCAACCGCTACCACTTCGTCAACTCCAGTTCGGCTGGGCATGCGCGGGCGGATCGCCAGGACCGTCGTCAACGCGGCCCGTTCGCGTTACCTAGACCACCGGCGACACCCCCCACACAGCAGGACTACTTCGCCCAGGTGGCAGACTCCTGGACGGCTCGCCCGCGAGCAGCGCCGTCAGTAGCAACTCTTCATCACCGACGGCACTCTTGATTGCCCACGGTCCTCGATCGGGCCGTCAGTGCGCCTCGCCCTGGATGATCTGGCCGTAGCCGCGGCAGTCCGCGGGGTCGAGTTCGCTGGTTCGTCGCGCGAGCTGCTGGAGGTGTGCCTTGGTCTGCTCGAGCTCGACGATGCGTTGGTTGATGTCGTCGAGCCGTAGATTGATGAGCTGGCCGACGTGTGCGCAGGGCGGCGCACCGCCGTCGCGGATATCGAGAATCTGGCCGACCGGCGCAGCGTGAACCCCGCCGTCTGGGCGTCGCGGATGAACCCGATGCGCTCGAGCGCATCGGGTGGGTAGTCGCGATAGCCCGACCCTGTCCGGCCCGGATCGTCGAGCAGCCCGGCGTCCTCGTAGAAGCGCAGCGTCTTCGCAGTGGTGCCCGCACGTTCGGCAAGCTCGCCGATGAGCATTAGGGGCCTCCAGCGGTCTAGAGCCTCCTCGACTCCCAATACGAACGGAGATGGGGATGGACATCACGTTGCAGTACTTCGATGGTTGCCCCAACTGGCAGACCACGGACGAGCGGCTCCGCGCACTCGCCGTCGAGCTTGACTTCCAGATCACCTACCGCCAGGTGGCGTCGGCGGAGGACACGGAGGCGCTGTCGTTTCGTGGGTCGCCCACCATCCTCGTGGACGGGCGCGATCCGTTCACGCGTGGCGACGAACCGGCCGGTCTGGCCTGCCGCGTCTATGCGACGCCCTTGGGCCGCGCCGGAGCGCCGACGGTGACGCAGCTACGCGCACTCGGCTGAACTGGGTCGATTTGAATGCACCGGGATTGATGGAGAGCTTCTACTGAAACCGGTGCGGTTCACCACGAGGGTCACTGCATTTCGCGGAGCAATTGCGCTGAGGCTCAGCGAGGCCGCTCGCGCCGAGCGGGGTCGCGGTGTAAAGGATGATCTTTTCGCGGAGGGCGTGCCCGCGTTCGTTGGCGGTCATGTCGCGCTTCCGGTCGGCGTGGGGGTGGTCTCGGCGACGGCGTTGATCATCGCCTGCAGGGCTCGGCCGGTGAGGCGTCCGTAGGCGAAGGCGGCGACGCGGCCGTCGGCATCGAGGAGGTAGGTGGAGGGCGCCGCGCGTGGCGCCATGGGCCCGAACTCGAAGGCGGTCGAGCCGTCGGGATCGAACAGGCTGGGGTACGGGATCTGGTACTCGTCCGCGAAGGCCTGGGCGGCTGTCCGGTTGTCGCGGATGTTGACGCCGACGAACCGGATCCCGGCTGGCTCGCTGTCCGTGGCGAGGGACACGAGCTCGGGTGTTTCGGCCCGGCAGGGCGCGCACCAGGAGCCCCAGTAGTTGACGGCCACGACGTGTCCGCGCAGGGACGCGACGTCGAACTGGTCTCCATCGAGGGTCTCGCCGCTCAGGTCGGGGGTGACGTCGCGCTCCGCGGGTTCGAGGATGCGGGAGGCGATGGTGACGTCGGAGGCCGGCAGAGACCCTGCGGCCGGTTCGACGCCGCCGCCGCTGCACGCGGTCAGTGTCAGCAGACCGACGGCTGCGAGGCTGACCCATCCGCGTCGTCTGCTCATCGGGTCCGGGGCACGTGCGGTTCGGTCGATCGTTCGTGTTCGGTGCGCAGGTCGAGCTCGTTGTGGAGCAGCTGTATGTGCTGGCGTAGCTGGCGGATTTGTGCGTGGGTGTTCGCGTCCGTGCGGCCGCTGTGGCACTGCTGCCCGCGGCGCATGGGCCGGATGCACGTGACGTAGGTGATCGTGACGGCGACGACGGTGAGGGCGATCGGGATCAGGTAGCTCATCGCGCCGTCTGCCGGGTGTCGTCGGCTGTGTCCGCGTGCAGGCGGGTGCGCAGCGCGTCGACCTCGTTCTTCAGCTGCGCGAGTTCCTGCTCGGCCGCGGTCGGGGCGGTGGGTGTGGTGGTCTGTCCCCGGCCGGGCCGCATCATCATCCACATCATCACGCCCATGCCGACCGGGCAGGCGAGGACGGGGAGCAGGTAGATCAGGTTCTCCATGGTGGGTTCCTAGGCGAGGCGGGGCGGGTGGGCGAGGGCGCGTCGGAGCTTGCGTTCGGACAGCCGCCCGTATGCGAACGGCTGCCCGTCGAGCAGCACACCGGGTGCGAACAGGACGCCGTGCGCTGCGGCCATCCGGCGTCCGCTGTGACTGCGCAAGTCGACTTCGGTGACGGTGATCGGGTGGTCTCGGCCGATCCGGTCGAGGACCGCCTTCGCGTGGTCGCACAGGTGGCAGTCGGGCTGGGTGAGCAGGGTGACGGTTGTCATGACTGTCGGCTGGCTTGGAGGTCGGCGAGCAGCTGGTCGACCGGCACGAACATCGTGTGGTCGGGCGGCCCGCCGTAGTCGGCGCGCCACAAGATCGTCCCGTCCGGGCCGACGAGGATGAAGCTGTGGCCGTTGCGGGACTCGCCCATCATCCCGAACAGGTTGGTCTGGTAGGTGCGCGAGGCAGCGAGGTCGGGGTCGGACAGCGTGGGGGTGGACAGCCGGTCGTCGCGGACCTTGCGGGTTATCAGGTCGATCGGGTCGGTGGTGATGGCAAGCATCTGGTCGACACCCGCGACCCGCACCTCGTCGGCCGCGCGCTCGAGGTCACGCATCTGGTCCCAGCACGGCTGGCACATCAGCCCTTCCTGGAAGTAGAGCAGCACGGTGGAGCCGCGGTAGTCGGTCAGGCTGATCTGCTCCCCGGTGGTGGCCGGGAGGGTGAACTCCGGCGCCTGCTGTCCGGGCCCCGGGTCGCCGACGTCGTAGCCCGCCGCCCCGCTGGTGGCGTCATCGGGTCCACCACCACGGGAGATCGCGTAGCCGATGACGGCTGCGATCACCGCGACAACGGCGACGAGCAGGGCGACCCATCGGTTGGCCCGACGGTCGCCGCCGCGCTGCGCATCCGGCCGCCGGCGGACCTGGGCGCGACGATCCTGCTGACCGGTCTTGCTCGGTGTCCTACCGCTCATGGCTGCCCTCCGTGACGGCGTTGGGGTCGAGCGAAGGCGGCGGCGCGTGGTCAGCGGCGACGGCGGTCGCCCGGGCACGACGCAGGTACGCGACCACCGCGAACGCGGCGGCGATGAGCAGGGCGGCGAACGCCCAGCCGGGGACCCAGGCGAACGCGTCCGTGACGACTGCCGTGTAGTGCTGCAGATCCGCCGCGAACCGGACCTGCCAGCCCGAGGTCGGCATCGAAGGACCGGTGACGGCCAGCACGACGGCGAGCACGCCCATCGCGGCCAGCAGCAGCCCGGCCAACAGGTCACCTAGCGCGAGCCGGCGGCGCACGGAACCGGCGCGGAACGTGACGCTTCTGCCGGTGAGCATTCGCGCGCCGCGGGCGGCGCCGCGCTCCCACCCGATGGCGAGCAGCATGAGGGGGGCGACCATGCCGGCGACGTAGGTGAGGCTGACGGCCAGCGCCGCGGTGTACGACGCCACGGCGCCGGACAGCAGGGCGACCCCGGCCAGCACGGGGGCACAGCAGGCGCTGGCAACACCGGAGAACGCACCGAGGGCGTACGCGCCGGCGTAGCCGCGGCCACCGGACCGGCCGGTGGGCATCGGCAGTCGCGGCTTGAATCCGGCCAGCGTCGCGACGCCGGCGGCCAGCATCACCATCCCGCCCAGCGAGAACACCAGCGTGTGGTGCCGGTTGAGCGCCGCTGAGATCGCGGCCGCTCCGAGCCCGATGGGAACGATCACCGTGGCGACACCGGCGGCGAAGACCAGCGTCGCGACCAGGACCTTGCCTTTGCTGCGGAAGCCGCTGGCCAGGTATGCCGGGAGCATCACCGAGACGCAGCACGGAGCGAGCAGCGCCACCGCACCGCCGAGGAAGGCGGTCAGCAACGCGGTCCCGAACAGCAGCTCACCCACCGGCGCGTCCTCTCTCCGCTATGTCCCTGTGCCACGACCAACGGTAACCCAATGTACTAAGTTCCTTAGGTTTATTGGCCGGCCCGTTTCTGTGCGGGCGGTCGGGGGAAACCCGGGTCAGGACGCGGATGGTGGCGGCACGGACTGGCCAGCGGGTGGCAGTGGGCAGTACGCGGTCTCCGCCGCAACCGCCGGGGCGGCGGCAAGCCAGAGGGGGACCGCGAGCAGCGCGCCGAGGCCGGTCGCGATCATTGCGGCACGCAGCGCGCCGAGCCTGCGGGGCGGGGCGAGCAGGCGGCGTACGCGTACGGCCACGGTGCTCCCGCCGGCTCCCAGGCTGGCGGCCGGGGTGCGGCCCGCGGCGACGGTGAGTATGCCCTCGGCCAGGGTGAGTCGGTCGCCGTTGCGCGCGGCGGTGTCGTCGGCGGCCAGCTCGATGAGCCGACGGACCTGCTCGTGCGCGCGGGCGAACGCGGGAACCCGGGGGAAGGCGTCGGCCAGCGCCGACGCGACGGCGATGGCCAGGTCGTGCCGGGCGCGCAGGTGGGCGCGCTCGTGGGCGAGGACGGCTGCGAGCTGCCTGGCATCGAGCGCGGCGAGCGCGCCGGTGGTGAGGACGATCCGCCCGCGACGGCCGGGCAGGCAGTACACCTCGGCGATCTCGTGGTCGACGATCGTCGCGCCGACGCCGTCCTCGGTCCGGCCGACGAGGGCGAGGACCTCCAGCTGGTGACGGCGGTCGAGGGCTGCGGCTCGCCACGCGCGAGCGATGCAGTAGCCCACCCGACCGGCCACCGCGAGGGCGAGCACGAGACCCGTGCTGGCAATCGCGGCCCCGCCCGGCGTGGCGTACTGGGCCTGGACCATCATCACGCACGCACGGAGGAAGTCGGCCACGCCGGAGGCAACAGGCAGCGTCGGCACGGTGAGGGCCAGCCCGGCAAGCACCAGGGACGCGACGATCGAGGCGGTCAGCACGTGCCACCCGAGGATGCCCAGGCGGGGCGCCCTCTCCGGCCACCGGGCCCGACGCAGCAGCCCAGCGCCGACCGTGGCGAGCATCGCCGCGTACGCCAGCAGGAGCAGGGAGGGTCTCATCGTCGCCTCCGGCCGGGCTTCGCCGCGCTCAGTGCTTCACGCAGTGTCGCAACCTCCGATGCGTCCATCGTCTCGACGAGCCGCACCAGCGTGGCGGCTCGGTCCGGGGTTGCCGCCAGCACCTCGCCGATCAGCCCTGCGGTGTAGTCCTCCCGCGACGCGGCCGGCTGGTAGCGGTAGGCCCGCCCATCGCGAGCACGGGTCAGCCAGCCCTTGCGGTGCAAGATGTCCATCACCGTCTGCACCGTGGTGTAGGCGGGCTCGGGTGTCCGCCGCAGGCGGTCCAGCACCTCGCGGACCAGCAGCGGGTGCCTGGCCGCCCAGACCACGTCCATGATCGCGGCTTCAAGCTCACCGAACGACCGCACCGACACCTCCACCAACAACGCCTAAGGCCCATCGTAGACGATGTAGGCGATGTCCTACGCTGCTTAGGGGTACGGTGCGGTTCGGCCTTGAGAGGAGCGGCGGTCGTGGATGTGGGCGAGCTTGTCGCCGGTGGGCCGGTCCTGTTGGCGGTGCCGATCGCGCTGGCCGCTGGGGCGATCACCTTCGCGTCGCCGTGCTGCCTGCCGCTGGTGCCCGGCTACCTGTCCTACGTCACCGGCATGTCGGCGGCGGACGTGGCGGCCGGGCAGCGCCGCGGGCGAGTGCTGGCCGGAACGGCCCTGTTCGTGCTTGGTTTCTCCGCCCTGTTCGCCAGCTACGGCGCGTTCTTCGGCGCCATCGGCGTCGAGCTGCTGGCCCGGCAGGACGTTGTGATCCGGGTGCTCGGCGCACTGACGATCCTGCTCGGGCTGCTGTTCCTCGGCGCCTTCGACCGGTTTCAGCTCGCCCACCGCAGCATGCGGATCGAGACCCAGCCGAAGGCGGGGCTGGCCGGTGCACCGCTGCTCGGCGTGCTGTTCGGGCTGGGCTGGACGCCGTGCATGGGGCCGACCCTGGCGGCGGTCCTCGCCTTGTCGGCCACCAGCGGCACGGCCGGACGTGGTGCGCTGCTGTCCTTCGCGTACGGCGTTGGCATCGGGTTGCCGTTCCTGGTCGCCGGCTACGCGTTCAGCCGCTCGATGCGCGTTTTTGCCTTCGCCCGCGAGCATGCGCGAACCATCATGCGCGTCGGCGGCGGCATGCTCATCGTCGTCGGCGTCGTCCAGATCACCGGTCTGTGGACGGAGGTCATTGCCCGGATGCAGGGCTGGATCAGCGGCTACCAGCTTCCCCTGTAGCACGCCGGCGCACACCACTGCCACCCGCCTCCGGGGCTCCCGGACGTTCAGCCCGACGAGCAGCCGATCCCGGTGAGCCGCGGCACCGTGCCGGTCGGCCAGATCGGCCAGCCGCCGGTTGAAGCGCGCGAAGTACGGATGCTGGACCGTTCGGTGCCGGTCATCGGGAGTCCGCGCCATCAGGCGTGCGGGCACGCTCAGACCAGACCTGCCGGCCTTGAGGTGAAGGCGTCGCGGCAGCCGGTCGAGCAGAACCCATAGATGGTGCCCTCCAGCTCCAGGCTCGCCGCCGCGGTCGCTGGATCGATCCGCATGCCGCACACCGGGTCGGTGACTCCCGCTGTCGTGGCGGGCGGGCCAGTCTCAACTGCGACCTGCAGGCCGCTCGGCGTGGGTGGCGCGGCCGGCAGCGGCGGCGGGCTGAACCTCCGCAGCCGGTTGGCGTTGCCGACCACCGACAGCGAGGACAGTGCCATTGCGGCGGCGGCGATGATCGGGCTGAGCCGCAGACCAAGGCTCGGGTAGAGCACCCCTGCGGCGACCGGGATGCCGATGACGTTGTACGCGAACGCGAATGCGAGGTTCTGCCGGATGTTGCGCATGGTGGCCCGGGACAGCTCGATGGCGGCCACCACGCCGCCGAGCGCACCGGAGACGAGGGTGACGTCGGCGGCCTCGATGGCGACGTCGGTGCCGGTGCCGATGGCGAACCCGACGTCGGCTTGCGCCAGTGCCGGCGAGTCGTTGATGCCGTCGCCGACCATGCCCACCCGGCGTCCCTCGCCCTGCAACCGCTGAATCTCGGCCGCCTTGTGCTCGGGCAGCACCTCGGCGAGAACTCTGGTGATGCCGACCTCGCGGGCGATCGCCGCACCGACGCGCCGGTCATCACCGGTGATCATCACGACCTCGAGGCCGAGCCGCCGCAGCGCGGCCACCGCTGCCCGCGAGTCGTCCTTGACGGTGTCGGCGACGGCCAGGACCCCGGCAGGCCGTCCGTCGACGGCGACGAACACCGGGGTGCGGCCGGCCGCGGCCAGCCGGTCGGCCGCGTCGTCGAGGGCGGCCGTGTCGACCCCATCCTCGGCGAGCAGCCGAGGCCCACCCACCAACACGGCCCGGCTGTCGACGGTGGCACTGATGCCCTTGCCGGTAACGGAGCCGAACGCCGTCGGCTCTGGAAGCGAAAACCCTCGACCTAGCGGGCCGGCGGCGATCGCCTGGCCGATCGGGTGCTCGGAGGATCGTTCGGCCGAGGCCACCAGCCGCAGCAGCTCGTCGTCTGCCCAGCCGGCGACCGGTGCGATGTCGGTGAGCGCGGGCTGGCCGCGGGTGATGGTGCCGGTCTTGTCCAGCACGATCGTGTCCAGCCGTTGGGCGGTCTCAAGCGATGCGGCGTCGCGGATCAGGACGCCGGCCTGGGCTCCCTTCCCGGTGCCGACCATGATCGACAGCGGGGTGGCGAGCCCCAGCGCGCACGGGCAGGCGATGATCAGGACCGCAACCGCAGCGACCAGGCCGAGCGTCATGGCCGGGTCGGGGCCGGCTACGAACCACGCGGTGAAGCTGGCCCCGGCGATCGCGATGACGGCGGGCACGAAGTAGCTGGATACCCGGTCGGCCAGCCGTTGGATCGGGGCCTTGGAGGCCTGGGCCCGCCGCACCAGTCGGATGATCTGCGCAAGCATCGTCTCGGCGCCGACCTTGGTGGCGCGCAGGGTGAACGTGCCGGTCTGGTTGACCGTGGCACCGACGACCTCATCGCCGGGGGTCTTGTCGACCGGGATCGACTCACCGGTCACCATCGACTCGTCGACCGTCGAGCGACCCCGGACGATGACGCCGTCGACGGGCACCTTCTCGCCGGGCCGTACGACGACCAGATCGTCGCGCACCACATCGTCGACGGGAACCGCAATCTCGGCGCCGTCACGCAGCACCCTGGCGGCCTTGGCCTGCAGCCCCAACAGCGCACGGATGGCCTCCCCCGTGCCCGCCTTGGCCCTGGCCTCGATCAGCCGGCCGAGCAGGATCAGGGTCAGGATCACCCCGACCGCCTCGTAATAGACCTCGCGCACGGCCTCGGGCAGCAGGCCTGGCGCGACGGTGACCAGCAGGCTGTAGCCGTACGCCGCGATAGTCCCCAACGTGATCAACGAGTTCATCTCCGCGGTACGGTGCCGCAGCGCCAGCCACCCGACCCGGTGGATCGGCCAGCCGGTGTAGAACATCACCGGCGTCATCAGGAGCAGCTGGAACCAGCGGTTCAGCAACAGGTCCGGCACCCAGGTCGCGTCGAACAGGTCGTGCGCCATCACCGCCAGGACCACCGGGATGGTGAGAGCCGCGCCGACGAGCACCCGGCGGGCCAAGTCGGAGATCTCCGCCTGCCGCGCCGCCGCCTCGGCGTCCTCGCCACCGAACTCCACGACGGCCCCAGCATCGGGTCCGGCACCCGCCGACGCCGGCCCGACGTGACGCTCGCTGCTCCGCGGTGCGGCAGCAGTCGTCGTGCCCGAGTCTGCGTCGGCGGGTTCGACGATCAGACGCCCGCGCACCATGTTCATGCCGCACGCGAAGCCGTACTCACCCGCCCGGTGCGGAACCAGCTCGACGGTCGCCTTTCCGTAGGCCGGCAGCGCCACGCTCTGACCGAAGTCCGGAAAGACCACCCGCGAGGTGCACTCCCCGCTCTCCTGCCGGTCGAACACGAGCCGGACCGGCAGCCCCTGACGGACCCTGATGAGATCGGGCGTGTAGCCGCCTCGGACGGTGACATCGACCTCCTGCACGCCGTCACGCACGGTCGCCTGGCGGGCTTGCTTCGGTGCGAAGAAGTACCACACCAGGAACCCGCCAAGCCCGGTCGCGCCTGCGATGACTGCGATGTCCGCGCCACTCACGACTCGCCACCTGCCGCGACCGAAGCCGCCGGCTCGCGGTTCGCAACGCCAGCGAGCACGAGGGCCGGTCCGGTCAGCGCCGGCGTGAACTTCACCGCGTCGACCAGCTCATTAATCGCGGCCGCACCCTCCCCCGATCGCACCGCCTCGGAGAAGCAGGTCTCCAGGTGATTGTGCAAGATCACCCGATTGGCCCGCTCCAGCGACGCCTGAACCGCCGAGATCTGCTTCATCACGTCCACGCAGTACGCATCCGCCTCGAGCATCCGGATGACGCCGTCCAGATGCCCACGCACCGTCTTCAGCCGGTTCAGCGCGTCTACCTTCTTCGCCGTCGGCTCACCCATCATAAACTCCTTCCCACCCCACCTGGGGTGGGGCCTCTTGGCAGTATGCCGCGGTCGCGACCGTCCGTCCACCCCCGCGGGCCGACCCGGTGCCAGATCACGCCGCGTACACGAAGGTGCGCTCGATCAGGTGCTTCGGTGCGGCCAGCGTCTCCCCGACGATCCGACCGGTGTCGTCAACCTCGAGCCGAACGTGGACGCCCTCGGCGGGGAGCCCGAACATGATCGTCGTACGGTCGTCGGTGCCCGGCAGCACGGCGACCTCGACGCCCGGAGCGTCCCCGTAGGGCTCGCCGGCAAGAAACTCCGGCCCGTCGACGGCGACGGTCTGCGTCGGCGGATCAGGGCGGGAGGTATCGCTGGTGACCGTCTCCATGACCGTGAACGCTGGCTGGGCACGCATGACTGCGACCACCCGGTCCAGGATCTGGCTGTCCAGCTGCGGTGGCCAGGAAACGCGGAGGAGCGCTGCGCCGCCGTGCCAGCCGTCGGCCTCGATGCGCAGGTCGACATGATTGGGCCCGGCCCGCCACGCGTACGGGCCGACGAGGCAGCCCGGCCCGCACGGCCGCAACGCCACCGTGGCGGGCGCCGCGCTGCTGCTGACCCGGGCCGACACCCGGTAGGCCGGAGGCGGTGCCTCAAGGAGCTCGACCGAACTGTCCGGCACCCGCAGTCTCAGCTCGAGCTGGTTCACGCTGGCGACAAGGCCGACAGCGACCTGCCCGGCCAACGTTCCCACCCGCACGAGCGGCCGGGTCGCGGGCAGTGGCACGCCCAGATCCTCGGTGGCCGGTGCCGGGGTCGGCAGCGACACCAACAGCGCGGTCGCGGCAAGCACCCCACCCAAGGCTGCTGCCTCGCTGCGTGCGGCCCGACCCATACCCGGCTGGTCGGCCCGACGCAGCCGGCGACGTGCTGTGAATGCGAGCCCGACGACGAGCGCCACCAGGGCGAGCTTGGCCAGCAGGGTGCGGCCGTAGGCAGTCTCGACCAGCGCCGAGACCGAAGGAACCAGCAGGAGTGAGCTCACCGTGCCCGTAACGGCGACGAGGACGACCAAGGCCAATGCCATCCGGGCGTACGCCACGACCAGGCGACGAACTCCCCGACCTCGCCATCCCGAGATGCGGGCGATGCGCAGCACGTAGACGAGCGTCCCGACCCACGCCGCGACCGCAGCCAAATGCACGGCAACCAACAGCGCGCCCGCGGCGCCGTCCTGAGCTCCAAGATGATTTCGCCAGGCCTCCGCGGCCACCACCGCAGCCAACCCCATCGCGGCGACCGGTCCGCGGCGAGCCACCGCGGCCGCCGCGAACCCAGCGACCTCCAGCGCCAACAGTGGCGTGGCGCGGCCGGTCCCGCCGACGATCAGGACGTGCACCAGCAGTCCTGCAGCTGCGGCCGCGCCGAGGCCGGCGGCGATGCGCACCAGCGTCCGGGGGATCGCATCCGCGTGGACCCGACGGGCCAGTCGCTCGCCCACCACTTCCCCGGCCGCCACGGCGAGCCCAGTGAACAGCAGCCACCGAAGCAACACCACGGCCGGCAGGCCTGGGCTCTGCTCGCCAGAGCGCCCGCGCAAGCTTGCCGAACTGGTTCCGACGGCGAAGTCGAACGCCGACTCGACCACGTCACCGTCCTGCGCGGTCACCGTCCACCGCACCACATACCGACCCGCGGCGAGGTCCTCGCGTAACGGCACGACAAGCCTGCGCCCTCCCTGTTCGACCGCGACCGGCCCGGTGCGCACCGCCTCCCCGCCGTCGCCCAGCACTGCGACAGCGCCGGGCTCTACGGGCTCGTCGAAGGCCATCACCACCTGCCGCGGCGCCGTGGCCACCGCGTACCCGGCCTCCGGCGTGGTGGCGAGCAAGGTCGGATGGGCGGCGGCCGGTGCTGCGCTGCCGATCAGGAACGCCGCCGTAGCCAGCAAGGCCCACGAGCCGCGGCGCCATCGTCGAGCCGCTCGCTCGCGGGTGTTTCTCCTGCGCACGCAACCACCAGCCGGCCGAGGCCTACTATCCTTCTTCGGAGATGCCGATCGTACGACCCACCGGGAGCGCTCGATGACCAGCCGTCCGCCTCGCACGGCCAAGAAGTCGGCGCCACGAACCAGTGCGCGTCCGGCCCGCCGACAAGGCCAGCAGACAAGCGGCGTTAGCGCCTCCTTTCCAAGGCGTCGGTGGTTGATGCCGGTCGCGGTGGTTGCGATGCTGGCGCTGATCGGCGCAGCCGTGTGGCTGGCAGCAGCGCGTGATGACTCCGCCGCTACCGATCCGTCCGCGGGCGGCGACCCGGGCATCGCGCACGTACACGGCCTGGGTGTCGATCCGGCCGACGGCACCCTCTACGCGGCCACCCACTTCGGCCTGTTCAAGATCCCGGACGGTGAGTCGGCAACCAGGGTTGCCGACCGCTACCAGGACACCATGGGCTTCACCGTAGTCGGACCCAACCACTTCCTCGGCAGCGGCCACCCCGACCTGCGGGAGGCCAAGCCGGCCCTGCTCGGCCTCATCGAGTCCACTGATGCCGGCAACACCTGGGTGGACCTGTCACTGTCCGGCCAGGCGGACTTCCACGCGCTCGAGGCCAAGCACGACACGGTGTACGGGTTCGACTCGACCAGCGGGCGGTTCATGGTCAGCGACAACAAGACCGACTGGGACACCCGCACCGTGCTGCCGATGGGCGACTTCACCGTCAGCCCCGACAATCCCGAGCTGGTGTTGGCCACCACCGAGCATGGCCTGGTCAGCAGCACCGACGGCGGCCGCGCCTTCGCCACAATCGACGAAGCGCCTCCGCTGCTGCTCGTCTCCTGGCCGACCACCGACGCGCTGTACGGCGTGACCACATCCGCAGCCGTCCTCGCCAGCGCTGACGGCGGCGCCACCTGGGAGCAGCGCGGATCCCTCGACGGCAGCCCCGAGGCGCTCACCGCAATCGACGCGCAGACCGTGCACGCCGCCACCGACCAGGGCATCTACACCTCCACCGACGGCGGCCGAAGCTTCACCCTCCGCTACTCCCACCCCCAGGCCAACTGACCCAGCGACACCTTGGCGGGCTTGTCCGGCCGGGCGGCTGACCCCGACAAACGCGCGGAAGCGACCAGACACGACATCCCCAACCTCGCGCACGACTAACCGTCCGCGCTCGCGCCTTAGGTCAGCGCGTCACGGTGGCATGTCTGAGAACATGTTTGAGATGAGGATCGGCGCGCCGCCCACGATGGCTACGGCCATTTGATCATGGTGTGTGGATGGCGTCTTCCCGGTCGTCTTCACGCCGTTATCCCTCCGATCTGACCGACAAGCAGTGGCCGTTGCTGGAGCCGCTGCTGCCCCCGCCGAGCACCGCCGGCCGGCACGAGAAGCACCCGCGCAGGGAGGTGGTGAACGCGATCTTCTATGTGGTGCGTACCGGCTGCTCGTGGCGGCAGCTGCCGCTCGACTTCCCGCCGTGGCAGACGGTGTACTGGTACTTCAAACGGTGGAACGCCGAGGGTGCGGTGGACCGGCTGCACGACGCGCTGCGCGACCAGCTGCGCGACGAGGCCGATCGCGATCCGATGGCCTCGGCGGCGATCGTGGATGCCCAGCGACACCCCTCCGCCCCTTACCCCCGCGCGTCACGGCGAGCGGCACCGAACGCGGGAGGAGGAGTGGGGATGTCAACTCCTCGACGAGTGCGACATTGACGACCTCGACGCACTCGCTGCCCGCTGCGCTGAGTCCCGCCGGGCGGCCGGACAGTCCCCGGCGCGGTGGACGCCGGCCTGCCTGCTCCCGGCGATCACGCTCGCTGTGCGGCATCGCGGCGGGCCGGCCCGGCTCGTGGAGCCGCAGCTCGCGATGACTACTGAAGGGCGATGACGAAGCCTGCCGTCAGGGCGATGACGACTACCGCGGCCACCGCAATCTGCCCGGTCTTGCTCAGGCCGCACACCCAGTCGATCACCCGGACATCGCACCGACGACGACCGCCCGCTCGAACAGCTCGGTGAGCAGCATCACGGACTGACTGGACGTCCGGGTCGATCCTGGATTCGCGGCTAGGATGACCCGCCGCACCGGGTTGAGCTCTCGAGAGGAACGATGTGACGGAACCCCGCGCGAGCGTTGCCGGACTGTCGCAGAGCCCGGGTAGTCACATCAGGCCCGGCCGGACGGTCAGGCACGACCGGGCGCTCCCGATGTGGCGGATCGGCTTGGCCGGTGGAGTGGTCGGCATCCTGTGCTGCGTGGGCCCCACCGTGCTGGCGCTCCTCGGAGTGGTCAGCGCTGGCACGGCGTATGTCTGGGCCACGGATCTCTACGACGGCTACGCATGGTGGTTCCGGCTGGCCGGACTCGCCGTGCTGGCTGTGCTGGTCTGGGCGTCGCTGCGACGGCGCAACCAGTGCAGCCGTGACGGACTGCGTCGATTGCGGGTCCGGCTCCTCGGCGTCGCGGTCATCGCTGTCGCGACGTACGGCGCGCTGTATGCGGTCACGACGTGGCTGGGCACGCTGGCCTGAGGCTTCCGCGGCTCAGTCGCCGGTCTCGGCGCCGATGCGCGTCGGGTCGAGCAGCGTGATCCGGCCGCGGGCAAGCCGGATCAGGCCGCGTTCGGCGAAGTCGCCGAGCACCTTGGTCGCGGTTTCCCGCGAGGTCCCGGCCAGGGCGGCGATCTGGTCGTGGGTGAGGGGTACGACCGAGCCGCGGGCCTACAGGCCATAGCGACGGTGCTGGCCGGCCACGGTGATCAGGGTGCGTGCCACCCGTTGCGGCACGCTCTTGAACACGCTGTCCGACAGCCGTCGTTCCATCTCCACCAATCGCCGCTCGAGGATCTCGGCAATGCGGGTGGCGATCCGCGCGTCGGACAGCAGAAGGCGATGCACCTCGCTGGTGCTCATGATGCAGACGACAGACTCGTCCAGGGCCTCGGCGAAGTTGTCGTACATGTGCTGGCCCAGCAGCACCATCTCACCGAAGATCGTGCCGGGCGTGATGATCGCCGTGGTGAGCGCCCGCCCGTCGGGCGAAACCCGGAACACCCGGACTCGGCCCTTCTTGAGGATGAACAGTGCCTCGACCGGGTTCATCGGGGAATACAGCAACTCGCCCGGCGCGAAGGTCTTGATGGGGGCGGCCGCGCCGATTGCGTCCATGTCGGCCGGGCTGAGGTCGCGGAAGATGCCGACCTCGGTCAGGCACCAGGTCTTGACTTCCAGCGCCCCGACGTGGTCCACGTCCGTTGCCTCCTCGCGTCGACCTGGTGCCCATGGTGGTCCATGCATCGCCGTCTGGTCTAGGGTGGCCAGGCCCTCGACTAGACAGTACGTCCCGCCGACCTGCATGGGATCTCGCTACTGGCGGCGCAGCATAGGTCGGGAAGGACGTACAGGCCCCCCAGGAGCAGGCCGTACGCCATATGGCCGACGAGGCTCCACCACTGGTCGGCACCGACCTCGAACGCCATCTCGCTCATGCCCAACCACACCGGCATGATCCACAGTGCACCGAGCACCCACCAGGCCACCCCGTACACCAGCCCGAGTACGACCACGATGGCAGGCCGGGTGGCCACGCGTGCGAAGAGCAGTCCGAACACCGCGCCGAACAAGGCGGAGTTGAACAGGTGGACCACCCACCCGAAGCCGGTCGACGGGTCCGCTACGAGGTCGGCCACCATGGGCATCGTGTCGCGGCTCAGCATGATGAACCCCAGCGGGAGGCCGGCGACGAGGCCCGCGATCGCCCCGCTGATGACGCTCGCCGGTAGGGCTCGGATGTCGACGCCTGTGCTCGTCGAGGCCATGTGCGGTTTCCTTCCGTCTGAGGGGACATGATCGTCTCGCGGAAGTTACTGAGCCCGGCGGTGCGCGTACCGTGACCGCGCACACAGTTGGAGTCCGCGACCTCAAGGTCCGCGGCGTCGTGTGATCGGCGTCACGGTGCGACCGACGAGTCACGTGTGGATGGACCCGGCGGTCGGCGCTTGCCGATCGAGGTCGTCGACGGTGAGGACGTGCCGACGTGCATACAGAACAGGCAGATCTGCGCCGACCTGTGACGTTGTGCCTGTCATGACGCAGCTGCAGTCGAAGCAGGCACGCGGCCTGGTCCGCGTCGAGCAGGGCGCCAAGCGCGTCCGCGTTCAGCTCGGTGGTCACGTGGTCGCCGACACGGTGCGGCCGGTCCTGGTCTGGGAGTCGCCCTACCACTCGACGTACTACTTCCCCGTCGACGACGTCCGCACGGAGCTGCTGACGCCGACCAGCGACGTGCACCACTCGCCCAGTCGTGGCGACGTCACCCTCTTCACGGTGCGCGTGCCCGGCGGTCAGGAGGCGCACAACGCAGCCGCTCGCTTCGAGAGCTCGCCCATCGGCGAGTTACACGATCTCGAGCGGTTCGACTGGGATGCGATGGATGCGTGGGTACGAGGACGACGAGCCGGTGTACGTCCATCCGCGAGACCCGCACATCCGCGTCGACATACTGGCGAGCTCGCGCCACGTACGGGTGGAGATCGGCGGCACCGTTGTGGCGGAATCACCACGTCCCCGGCTGCTGTTCGAGACCGGCCTGCCAGTGCGCTACTACCTGCCGCGGACGGATGTGCGGATGGACGTGCTGCAGGCGAGCGACACCGTCACTCGCTGCCCTTACAAGGGGCAGGCCGAGCACTTCTCGGCCCGCATCGGTGACGATCTGGTCCCGGATGTGGCTTGGTCGTACCCCGCGCCACTGCCGGAGAGCCAGAAGATCGCCGGACTCGTCGCGCTCTACGACGAACGGGTGGACACTCACGTCGACGGCGTGAAACAGGAGCGGCCGACGACTCCGTTCGCCTGACGTCACGTGAGCCGCTGCAGCAGCCCGCCGACCGTGAGCCAGTAGTAGACGATGTAGCCGCCGGCAACGAACAGCGCGATGGTGCCGAGGCGGCTGATGGCGGGGAGAAGTCGCCGCAATCGCAGATCGAGAGTGGCCTGGAACGCGCCGGCGGCAAGAGTCAGAGTCACGATCACGAACCCCATCCCCAGGCCGTACATGACCAGCGAGCCGAGCGACGACCACATCGTCCTGGCGGTGACCGAGGTGCCCACGACGGCGAGGAAGATCGGCAGCGTGCAGCTGAGCGACGCGAGCCCGTAGCCGAGGGCGAAACCCAGGTAGAACGGCGTGCCGGCGCTGCGTGGCCGGACGCGGGCGGCGAGTCGCGCGGACAGGGAGAAGTGCAGCGAGCCGCCGGCGAATCGGTACCCCCCGGCGGCCACCAGGATGACCCCGAGCGACGCCGCGACCCAGCAGCCAGGCCAGGATCAGGCGGGCGCCGAGGCTGAGGAGCAGGCCGACCACGGCGAAGAGCACGACGAACCCGACGGTGACGACGGTGCCGATCCGCAGCGCTCGCGCCAGCCGCCTGATCAGCGGCGCGGCCGGCGCGAGCCCGGAGTCTCCGAGGAAGATCCCGACGTACGCGGGAAGGAGCGGGAAGCCGCACGGATTCACTGACGACACCATGCCCGCGGCGAACGCGAAGCCGAGCGGCAGCAGCGTGCCGACCTCGCCGAGCAGTCCGCTGGACCGCGAGGAGAGGCGCTCCACGGCGAGGTTGAGCCCGCCCGCACCATCGGCGGTTCCGACGGCCATGGCTACGGCGAACGCGAGCGTGGTGAGGACTGCCACGACCGCGACGGCCGCCCGCTGTGGGGTCCGCCATGGTCCCGGGTCGGTCTGGATGAACGGCAGCAACGTCGGGTTCATGTCGACGATCCCGCGGCGAGCTCGGCGAACCTGTCCTCGATCTGCTCTTGGGTGAGGATTCCGGCGTGGTTGTCGACCATCTCGCCGGCGGCGTCGAAGAAGACCGTGGTCGGCATGCTGAGCACCTCGAACTGTCGCACCGGGGTGTCGTCGACCGCGTACGCCGCCGGGTAGGTGATGTCGAGGTCGCGCAGCAGCTGCGCTCCCTGCTCGTTGGTTCCGAGCCCGACGAACGGCCCGATTTCCACGCCGAGCATCAGCACCCGGTCGGCGTACTGCTGTGACACCGTGTCGAACCACGGCATCTCCAGCAGACACGGCGGACACTGCGCGGCCCAGAAGTTGAGCACGACGGGTCGGCCGTTGCCGACCAGCGACTCGAAGTCAACCTCGCGCCCGCCGAGCAGGTCTTCACCTTGGTAGGCGACGAGACGGAACGAGTCCACGGCAGCCACGCCGTCCGGCGACCGCCCGTCCGCAGCGGTCGGCGCGGCGGAGCCGCACGCCGCGAGGAGCACCCCGACCGCTGCGAGCTGCACGGCGGACCGTGCCGGCCGAAGCCAAGATCCGGTACGCATGTCAGTCGCGCGCGATGCGGGTGTCGGGTGCGAACGCCACCCAGCTCAGCCAGAACGTGTCGAGGAACGGGTACGGCGTGAGGCGCTCGCCGGCGAGCTCGCCCGCGGTTGCCTCGCCGAGGATGTTCCACGTCGATCCGGTCTGCTCGTCGACGAAGCCGGCTCCGTCAACACCGAACGACAAGGTCATGCCATCCACGACCGGGTCGAAGACGGCCACCGTGCCGATATCGCGCCCGCCGGAGATCAGCCCGTCATCCAGCGCCGACGCCTGCCCAACAGCGTGCAGCAGCACGAGCGGTCGGTCGTCGAGGGTCTCGTCGACGACACGTGCCTCTTCGACCGCGCTGCGCACGACCGTGACGGTTTCTGAGCTGCCCTGCAGCGCGATGACCCGCTCCATGGGCGGCAGCCGGTCATCGTCGCTGGGTGCGCCGAAGGTCGGGGGCCGGTCCGGGTCGCGGTCGAGGCCGACGTATGGGTTGCGGCCGTAGTCCCGGACATGCCCGGTGTTTCGCGACAGCACCCACGCGTCGGGGTGCGCCGCACGGAACTCGGCCCACCCGACCGGCGACAGCGGGAGCACGTCCATCGTGGCACCGGTCATGACACCGATCGCCGCCTGACCGGACAGCTGCGGCCACAGCGACTCGGTCTGCCGGTCGTACATGATCAGGTTGGAGGCGTGGAGCATCCCGGAGGTGCCGAAGTCGAGCACCTTCCCGTCGACGCGCCGGTCGAACGCCACCCCGGAGTTGCACAACGGGCAGTAGGTGACGGCCACCGGCACGCCCCCGACGGTGTCGTTGACGATCTCGTGCCAGGTCATGATCTGGAACGGGTAGCCCCGGGTGTCATCGCCGACGGTCAGTGCGAGGATCGCCTCCGTGTCGGCCAGGAAGCCCACATCCTGTGCGCGCAGAAACGTCGGTGCGTCGATCGCCGGGATGCCGTCCGGCGGTGGGCCACCGGACAGGACGAAGGTGGGGTCGAGCAGCGGGTCGGGGAACGCGGGATCGCGCAGGTCCTGGAGCGCGGATGGCACAGCCTCGCGCGCGCTGACCTCGGCCTGGGGCAGCGCAACGGGCTCGACTGAGGCGGCACCTCCGCCCGAGCCCGCGTCGGGGTCCGCGTCGCCGTCACCGCCGGTGGTCGCGAGGGCCGTCACGACCAGCCCGGCCGTCGCGGCCGCGGCCACCACCACAATCAGCCGACGTCTGATCATTCGAGCTCCGCGACAAGCAGGCCGTAGCCCAGCACACCGTCGGCCGCGGCGGCTCGGGCGGCGCCCACCGCAGGCCCGGCCCGGGTGACGTCGATCCCGAGTGCCGACAGGCGCAGCGGAGCGGCCATCGTGACCACGCCCAGTCGGGCCTCGATCTGGTCGATCATGCGGCCCAGCGCGTCGTCGTGCCGCTCCGTCCGGGTCACCCGCCACCCTGCTTCATGCAGCAGATCGACGTACCCGTCCATCGGAACTGCTCCGGCAATGCAGGCCACCCGGGCGACCCACGTACGCAACTCCTGCGGCAGCCGGTCCGGCTCGGCCACGATGTCGGTGAGGCCGATCCGGCCGCGTGGGGCGACGACCCGGAGCATCTCGGCGACCGCCGTCGGCTTGTCCGGGAACGTGCACAGCGCACACTCGACCACGACCGCGTCGAAGGTTGCGTCAGGATGGGGGAGCCGCTCGGCGTCGCCCACCGAGAAGGCGACACGGTCGGCCAGCCCGGCCGCGTCGGCCGCTGCCCGGGCCAGGGCGACGTTGGCCCGCGACAGGTCGACGCCGGCCACGCGCAGCGCGAACTCCCGGGCGAGCAGCATCGCCGTGCCGCCGCGACCGCTGGCGACGTCGAGCACTCGGGCACCCGGTGGCAGGGCCAGGCGCTGCGCCAGGTGCCGCGTGAGGGCCAGCCCGCCGGGGTGGTAGGAGTTACCGAGGAGCAACGCCACGACGTCGGAGCCGTAGGCGTCGGCGTAGCACGCCTTCTCCCACTCGGCGGCGTGGGTGGTCATCGCAGTCGCCCGCCGATGTTGGTCTGGTCGGTGTCGGCCCGGTCCGCCCCGTGTCCGTCGACGTGTGGCGGCCGCGCGATCTTCGACCCGTACGGCGAGTCGGTCAGGCTCGCCACGAGTGGCAGTGCGTTGGGTACGACGTCGGCGACCCGCACTCCGGACTGCTGCTCGCGCACCTGCTCGCGGTAGCCGACCGAGTTGTAGGCGCAGAACGGGATGAGCCGGCCGTCCGGGGTGAGTTCCTCGATGCAGCACTTCATCAGCTGCTTGACGTTGAGCGTGTAGGGATCCTGGAAGTCCTGGATGACGATCATGAATGCGCGTTCGGTCAGGTTCGCGATCGCTTCCGGCAGGTTCACGCCGCACGCGTCTGCGCAGGCCAGGGCGTCCGCCACCGCCGCCAGCCGCTCGGTGGCGATGTCGAGCCGGGTGCTCGTCGTGTCGCTGCCCATGAACGCCGACGCGCTCCACAGCCGCTCGAGCGCCTCACGGATCGCGAAATCCGGGATCACCCGGTTGGACACGTAGTCGAGATAGTCCTCCACGTCGAGGAGTCGGGGGATGGGGACGACGCCGAAGTCCTCGTCGGCCGGGGAGCCGTCGGTGAGGACGTACGTCACCGAGCGGCAGGTCGGGAAGCAGCAGGGAACGGGGAAGAAGTCGGATGCCTGGAACCACTCGGGGCGTTGCTCGGCGAGCAGGTGGATGACGTCGGAGTTGGTCAACCTGGTCAGCGGGTCGAATGTGACGTGCCGCCCGGAGTGCGTAACCGGTTGGAAGGCCACGCCGCGGACGGCCGGATGCGTCAGCCCGTACTTGATGATCGCGCCCACCTCGTGCTCGTTGACTCCTCGCTCCACCGCGGCCACGAGTGTCACGGCAAGCTCGGCGGCCGCGCAGTTGTCCAGCGCGCGTTGCTTGATGTCGCGCAGGTCACGGCCGCGGATCTCGCGGTGAGTGCGCTCGTCCAGCCCGTCGAACTGCAGGTAGATGGTCAAGGCTCGCCCGGGTCGGTTGCGCTCGGCCAAGGCATTGACGAACCCGGGGTCGGAGGCGAGCCGGATGCCGTTGGTGTTGAGCGTGACCGATCGGATCGGCCGCTGCTGGGCAAGGTCGATGAAGGCGAGGATGTCCTTGTGGATGGTGGGCTCGCCGCCGGAGAACATCACCACCTCGGCTTCGCCCTCGCTGGCCACGAAGGCGTCGAGCATGGCGGCGCACTGGTCAACGGTGATCGAGGAGCCGTTGGGCTGGTGCCCCGAGTCGGCGAAGCAGATCGGACAGTCGAGGTTGCAGTGGGTGTTGACCTCGACGATGCCCAGGCAGGCGTGCTGCTTGTGCTCGGGGCACAGCCCGCAGTCCATCGGGCAGCCCTGTCGCACCTCGGTCTGGAACGTCAGCGGGATCGTGCCAGGCTTGTTGAACCTCGTGGCGTCGACGTACATCTGCGCATCGCCATAGACCAGCGCCTCGAATTCACCATGGTCGCGACACCGCTTGCGCAGATACACCTTGCCGTCACGGATGTTGACCTGGGCGTCGACGACGACCTTGCAGACAGGGCAGATCGACTTGGTGTACTCGATGAACACCTCGTCGCGGTCACGCTTGGTCGCTGCAGGCTGCTCCACCCTCATGGCGCCGACGCTAGGTCGGCCGTGCCCCCGGGACCGTGTGCGCGCTCACGTTTCCCGGTCGGGTGCCGGGCGGGCGGCGCGACGTTCCGCCTCGACCTTGACTGCTGCCAGCGAGGTCGCGACGGCCTGCTCCCAGCGGTCGGCCACCAGGTCACCCCACCTCTGGCCCAGGCCCCACAGATCGGTACCAAGGTCCCCGTCGTACGTCACCGTGGTGGCGCCACCCTCCGCGTCAAGGGTGAACCGCTCCACGACGTACGGCACCGGCCCGCGCACGAGGCGGAAGTCGACCCGGTCCGGTCGGCTGAGCCGGACCGTCTCGACCGTGGTGGCCACCAGCCGCCCTCGCACCGGGGTGCGATGCGCGGCGAGCACCATGTCGGCGCCCCGCTCGAGCACCCGGACCTTGTCGGCGAATGCCCGTGGCTGCCGCTCCTGATAGGGCGCGCCGATGAGCTCGAACACCAGGTCACGCGGGGCGTCGATCTCCAAGGTCTGCGGGCCGAGCCGCCGGGTCCGCCGGCCAAGCCCAAGGTCGGGTGCCAGGGCACCGGTCACCAGGCCGACACAGCCGCCGGCCAGCGCTGCGCCCGCGGCGGCAAGCGCCGCGATCTTGCCGAGCGTGCGCGGCCGTTCGGACATCGGATCAGCTCCTCCTGCCCGGGACTCCCAGACCGCGGGCTATTCGGGCAAAAGTACAGTGCGGTCGTGGACGCTCCGCGGCAGCCGACGATCGCCGTCAGGCCGGGCGCCTCGGCCTGGCAGGTGATGCTCGCGTACGCCCGCCCATACCGGCTGGCACTCGTCATCGGTGGCCTGCTGAGCCTGGCGACCGCGGCCACCGGCCTGGCGCTGCCGCTCGTGGTCCGCGAGCTGATCGACGGCCTGGGCGGCGGGCGGGCGGTCGGCGGTTGGCTGCTGCTGATGACCGCGCTCGTGGTGGCGAACGCCGCAATCGGAGCAGTGGGCAGCGTCGTGCTGGAGCGCACCGGCGAGCCCGTGGTGTTGGCCGCCCGACGCTGGCTTGTGACCCGGCTGATCCGGCTGCGGCTGTCGGCGGTGGAGAGCACCGAGCCTGGGGACCTGATGTCCCGGGTGACCGCGGATACGACGCTGCTGCGTGAGGTCGCCACCAACTCGCTGGTCCAGGCGATCACCGGGGCGCTCACCCTGACCGCGACCGTCGTCATGATGGGCTTGCTCGATCTCGTGCTGCTCGGAATCACCCTGACTGTGCTTGTGTTCGCCGGGCTGGTGATCGGGCTGGTGGTGCCGCGGATCAACCGAGCGGCCCGGCACGCCCAGGAGTCGGTAGGCGTGATGGGTGCCGCGCTCGAGCGGATGTTCGGCGCGTTCCGCACGGTCAAGGCATCCGGGGCCGAGCAGCGCGAGGGCGACCGGGTCCGTGACGCGGCCGGGCAGGCATGGCACGCGGGCGTCCGCGCCGCCGTCTGGGGCGCGGTGGCCGGCAACACTGCGGGCTTGGCCGTGCAGGCGTCCTTTGTCGCTGTGCTCGCGGTCGGCGGAGCGCGTGCGGCGACCGGTGCCATCGATGTCGGCACCGTGGTCGCACTTCTGCTGTACGTGTACTACCTGATGCCGCCAGTGCAGCAGCTGGTCGGTGCGGTCACTCAGTACCAAGTGGGCGCGGCCGCCATCACCCGGATCCAGCAGGCCGAGGACCTTCCGGTCGAGGAGCTCGGGGAGTCGGCCGAGCTCTCCCTGCCAGGTGCCAGGCCGGTGACGGTGACTTTCGAGGATGTGCACTTTCGCTACCGCCCGGAACTGCCCGCGGTGCACCACGGAGTCGACTTCGCCGTGCCCGCAGGCGGCATGACCGCCTTCGTGGGACCGTCCGGGGCGGGCAAGACCACGGTGTTCTCCCTCATCGAACGGTTCTACGAGCCCGGCTCCGGCCGCGACTGGCCGCTTTCAGGGCTGCGCGCCGCGATCGGGTACGTCGAGCAGGACGCACCCGTGCCATCCGGCACGCTGCGAGAGAACCTGCTGTTCGGGGCGCCGCACGCCGGAGACCACGAGCTTATGGGGTCGTCAAGACCGCGCGGCTCGACCGGCTGGTGGCGTCCTTGCCTGACGGCCTGGACACCACGGTCGGGCATCGCGGCATGAAGCTTTCCGGAGGAGAACGGCAACGTGTGGCAATCGCCAGGGCACTGCTTCGGCGGCCGCGGCTGCTGCTCCTCGACGAGGCCACCTCCCAGCTCGACGCGGTCAACGAAGCGGCGCTGCGTGACACGATCGCGGATTCCGCCGCCACCACGACCGTGCTCGTCGTGGCGCACCGCCTGTCGACGGTCACCATGGCCGACCGGGATCGTGGTCATGGACACCGGACGTGTCGTCGCCGTCGGCACCCACGCGGAGCTCGTCGTCTCCGACGCGCTCTACGCCGAGCTCGCCGCCACCCAGTTCCTTGCCACCGCCGTCTGATGTGGCAGCGCGATCAGTCGGCTTGGCCCTGGAGGATGCGGCAGTAGTCGCGGCAGTCGGCGGGATCGCTCCCTCGGTCTTGACATTCCAGTGCACTGGAATCTCTAGCGTAGGTCTCGTATCCCACGTTGAACGGAGATCGCCATGGACGTCACGCTGCTGTACTTCGGGCTCTTGTGACCGATCCGTGGGCGGCTGAGTGGACCATCCGCGGGTGCACCCCGCTCCCTTCTTACGTTTCGGGCTTCTTCAGAACTCGGAACGCAGGGAGGAAGACGGGGTGCGATCGGCA
>JBOGDS010000046.1:0-29152 GCA_050743075.1 Jiangellaceae bacterium
CCCGGCTCGCGACATGGATCGGCCCGGTCCGGGTTACCCCGCGCTTCCGGACGCCGCTCGAGCGCGAGCTCACCGGCTGAGCCTCCCGACGCCAGCCCACGCCGGTGACGCGTTTCGCACCGGCGAATGGCGGTCACGCCGGCCGGCCATTCGCGGGGTTGGAACGCGTGAGTGCGAAGATCGCTGGGCTCACCGCGCGGTGAGCCCAGCGCATCTCTCATCCCTTCACGATGCGGCATACCGTCGGTGCCGCACAGACGCCGGTTCCCGGGATGGGCGGGCTGACCGGGGTGTTGGCACGGACGTAGTCGACGACGACGTCGAGCAGGGCGTCGCCGGGCTGCAGGACATCGGTTCCGCCGGCGAACGCCGTGTAGCCGTCGCCACCGGTGTACATGAAGTCGTTCGTGACGAGCCGCACCGTGTCGGCCGGGCCGATCGGTGTCAGCGTCCCCTCCGGACCGTCCGGCGCCTTCCACATGCCGGTGACGACCGGTGTCGTCCCGTTGCAGGTGAACGTCGCCGTCAGGCCCGCGATCTGCGGGAACCGCCCGGTGGCGATGAGCGGGTCACAGGCCGGGCTGAACCCGTTGAGGTACGCCTGTTCGAGCTGGGCACCGGTCAGGGTGAGGATGACCGTCCGGTTGCCGAACGGCAGCACGGCGAACACCTCGCCCCAGGTGATCTCGCCCGGCTGCTCGCCGGCCGACGGCGGCGAGACGACCAGGTCGGCCCGCAGGCCACCGGAGTTGGTCAACGCAGCGTCGATCCCCGGGTACTTGTCGAGCATCGCATCAGCTACGAGGTCGCCCATCTGCGACTCGTTCAACCGGGTCGGGTCGCGCCTGATGTCGGCCGTCTGCTCGCCGACCACCTGGTTGCGCAGCTCGGCGGTCTGCTCGTTGGCGTCATCGACGATCGCCTGGACGTCGTCGCGCGGAGCCACGCCGACGTTCTTGGCGATCCGGGTGGCGCCGCCGGCCCAGTCGACATCGCCGCCTGAGACCATCAGCTGCAGGACCGAGTAGCTGGCTCCAGCGTTGATGCCCTCGGTGACGAGGATCTCGCCGACCATGAGGTTGGACACCCGGTGGGTGTGGCCGGCCACGACGGCGTCGATCGTGGTGCCGGCCAGAGCCTCTGCGATGCCGACAATCGGGCCGTCCCACGCGACGGCGGCGTTGCCGTCGACGGCGTTGGAGCCGTTCGCGGTGCCCTCGTGGATCACGACGATCTGCACCCTGACACCTTCACGCCGAGCCAGCCGTCGCGACTCCGCGGCGATCCGCTCAGCGGCCGGCAGGAACGTGAGGCCCTCGGTGGCCCCGGCCGAGACCAGCTCCGGCGTGTCCTCCAGGGCGGCGCCGATCACGCCGACCTTGACGCCGTTGACCGTGAAGACGACCGACGGGGTGACCCAGTCGGGCGTCTCGCCGGTGTCCTCCTCGACGATGTTGGTGGCGAGGAACGGGAAGTCGGCCCGCTCCTGGTGCTCGAGCAGCCGCTCGATCCCGTAATCGAACTCGTGGTTGCCGTACGAGGTCGCGTCGAGCCCCCACGCGTTCTCGACATCGATCGCCGGCATGTCCTCAAGCAGTCCGGAGTTCGGCGGCGAGGCTCCGACGTTGTCGCCGCCCGCGAGCAGCAGTGCCGGACCGGGCAGGGCGGCCGCCTCCTCGTCGAACATCGTGCCGAGGAACGACGCTCCGCCGACGCTGACGTTCAGGCCGTCCATGACCATGGTGGTCGGGTCCAGCTGACCATGGAAGTCGTTGAGACCGATGATCGTCAGCGGCTTCACCTTGGCAGTTCCACGCAGGACCTCCTTCATCACCCTGCCCTGGGAATGCTGCGGCTCGGGGATCCGCATGAGGTAGGCGATGGTCGGCGCGATGTCGATCGAGCGCACGTCGAAGCGGCCCTTGACGATGTCCTTACCGCCGGCCAGGAACGTGGCCCGCATGTTCACGTTGTCGTCGAGGTCTTGGATGTCGGGCACGTATCCGTGCTGGCCGAAGAACTCCGACTTCGCGACCAGCGTGCCCGGCGTCGCCGCGTCGTACTGGTACGGCGGGTAGGAGAAGGCGATCAGGTCGCCGGTGCGGGTCGGGTGCGCCATGTCGGTCGTGCTGTCCGGTCCGTTGGGGATGTACCGGGCCTCGGCCTGGGTGAAGACCCGGTCGATGACCTGCCAGCCCTCGGGCTGACCGTCACCGGTCCAGTCGTTCGGGTCCACGAGGCCCGCAAAGGCCGCCTCGATCGCGGCGAGTGTGGCCGGCACGTCGGCCGCCGCCACCTGCTGCAGCCCACCGCCGGCCGGGTTGCGCCCGGCAACGTTGAGGTAGATCTGCACAGTCCCCCCGGCCCAGCAGGCCTTGGCCTTGCCGATCGTTTCGCCCGTGCCAGGGCGGCAGTTCGACGTCTGTGGGGTCGACAGCAGGCCAAGGTCGACGAGCACCTTGCTGGCGTCGATGGCGAGGAACTGCGGGGCGAACCCGTGGTCGGAGCCGACCAAGGTCGCCACGTCCCGCGGGTTGCCCAGCAACTCCCGGGCAAGCCGCATCGTGGCGTCGGCGCCGTCGTAGGACCGCCGGATGAAGCCCTCACGTACCTCGACGCGGTCGTCTACGATGCCGTCGAGCTGAACGTCGTCGTAGGCGGGGTTCGGCGACCCGTCGGGCACCGTCGGCGAGACCAGGCCGAGGAACTGGTGCTGGAACTCGTCGGTCACCGGGTACCCGACGAGGGCGAGGTCGGGCTGGTAGGTCTCGATCATGTACTCGAGTAGCGGGTGGTGCCCCGTCTCCCAGTACAGCCCCTGCTCGACGTACGTCTCCTCGCTGACGACTCCGGCCTCGAGCACGGCGAAGTCGCCGGCGGTCGAGGTCGGGAACGTCTGGGCGACGAACTCGGCGAAGTCGCCGGTGAAGCCCGGCTCACCGGGCCAGTCCGGCCAGCTGGCGTTCGCCCGGGTCACCGACGTGTGGAAAAGCCGCACCTGCGAGGCGTCGGCCGTGAGCTCCTCAACCTTGACCAACATGCCGGCCGTGAGGCCGTCGAGCGCACCGCCGTCGACGGTGACCTTGACGTCGGCCAGCTCGCCCTTCGGGAGGTCGGCCACCGGATCGGCGCCGTTCTTGTCGCGCGCGAACAGCACCCGGTCGTAGGTGGTGGCACCGTCGTCCGTGCTGTCGTACACGTACGCATCGAGGCCGTACTTGTCGATGCCGAAGTCGAGGACGCGCATGCGTGTCTCCAGCGCGGGGCTGAATGACTCGGGTGCGTCGGTCCATCCCGCCGCCGGAGCCAGCGTTACCTGGTCGTACTGGAGCCCGAACGCCGAGATCAGCGCGGGCCGGTCCGACGGCGACACGTAGTTTGTGGTGACGCCCCGGCCCGACGCGAACACTCTGAAGTCGACGGTCGGTCCGGCGATCGTGCCGTTACGCCCACCGGCCCACTCCATCTGGATGACCTTCTTGCCGCCGCGCTCCGCGGACTGGGCGATCGTCTCGGCCGAGAGCACGCCGGGGTCGAACGCAGCCGTGCGGTTTGCGAACGGCTCGGACGGGCTGTTCTTGAAGAAGGTGTTGTTGGTGGAGCCGTGGACCCCAGGCCAGGAGCCGGTGGCCATCGTGTACCACCCGGCGCCGGTGTTGGGTGGGGCCTGGGTCAGCATGCCGCCACCCTCTGCGGCGGCGCCGCGGCGCAGGAGGTCGGCGAAGCCGGGAACACCGCGGTCGGCGGCGTATCGCTCCACGATGTCCTGGCGGAGGCCGTCGGCCGCGAAAAGGAGGACCTGGTCGGCCTGTGCCGCGAGCGGCTGGACCTGTGTGGACACTCCGGCTTCGCTGGGCAGACTCGCCGCCATCGATGCGACCAGCGCAACGGCAGCTGCAACCGCCACCCGAGGCCGCCGTCCCTGTGCTAGCTGCATCAGATCCTCCCCTGGTCCCCACCCGTTGGAGCTTGTGTATCGCATCGTCGGCCAGCACGTACAAGGCCTGAACGAAACCACCGCAAATCCCGGCCAAACAGTGGCCAGCCAGTCGACGCGCGCGGCCGGTGCCGCGAGCAGGGCGGGCGCCGCTGACTCACCGAAGTCGCGTCACCCATGCACGTGCGGTCGCGTCCCACCGGAGCACGGACCCTTCGGGCAGCCCGCCGAAGTCGAGCTCGGCCAGCCGCCTGAGTGCTTCGTCGGAGGGTTCCTCGACCACGACGACGGCGACGTGCCGGTCCCGATCTTCGATCCTGATCTCGTGGCCGGAACGGAGCCGACGCCGGATCCAGTCGTAAGCACTGCCGGCCGCCTTGGACATGAGCGCCTGGACGAATGGCACCAGTGCAGCAGCCGTCACGGCTGCGACGACGGCATCCGTCCCGCCGCTCTGATGCAGCCGTACCGTCACGCCGTCAATCCCGCCGCCCTCCGCGGTCCCACGGTCGGCGCGGCCGTCCTGCGGGTTTGTCATGCCATCTCCCATCGGACGCTGGTGTGCATAACGACGGCTGCACTGCCGGCACCCATCACCGCGACTCCCGGCGGATCTGCTCGGTGACGACGAGTGCCGTGAGCAGCGCTGTCGTCAGGCCGACGACCAGGAGTCCCCTCGCGTCGGCGGCAAAGGGGATCGCCGCCAGCAGCACCAGCACGCCGACTGCCCGGGGCCAACGCCTTGCGCCCCCGATGCAGGCGCCGAAGGCGATCAGACCGATCAGGTACAGGGCCGGGCCGCCCAACGCCACCAGCGCGCCGGCCACGTGCAGCTGCTCGGTCGGATGCGCGATGACCAGCTCGTCGCCGACCGCGGTCAGGATGATGCCGGCGATGATCGGGATGTGCAGATACGTATAGGCGTCGCGCCCGATCCGGCCGACCCGGTCGGTCGTCGTCGTGCTGATCCGGCGAACGGCTGAGTCCGCGACGTGCCCGAAATAGAGCCACCACAGCGCGGCGGACCCGACGAAGGCGAACCCGAGCGCGATGAGAACCGGCGGCGTCAGCCCTGTGCCGGAGGCCGTCACGCCGGTCAGCACGATGCTCTCGCCGAGGGCGATGATGATGAACAGCTGGAACCGCTCGGCGAAGTGGCCGCCGTCGATCTGCCACTGGCTCATCGGCGTGCCGCCCCTGCCCGGCAGCCAGAATCGGGCCATCGGTGCCACGAGGTCGAGCGCGAGTGCGACGAGCCAGATGATCCACCGGGTCGCGTCGGCGGCGAACGCGCCGCCCACCCACAACGGCACCGACAGGACGCTCCAGGCGAGGATCTGCCAGAAGTTCCGGTTGAATTCGCCTCGCGGGGTGACGGCGACAACGAAGGCGTTGCGCCCGACCTGCAGCGCAACGTAGCTGGCGGCGAAGAGCAAGCCGTCGTCCTCGAAGGCGGCCGGGATCGCCACCGCCATCAGCAGGCTCGCCAGCATCACGAAGGCCAGTACCAGCCGGACCGGCACGGTCTCCGGGTCGAACCAGTTGGTCATCCACGTCGTGTAGTTCCAGGCCCAGTAGACGGCCAGCAGGAGGAACGCGGTCTGCGCAGCCCCCGCCCAGGTCAGGTGCTCGAGCAGGTGATGGGTGAGCTGGGTGATCGCGAAGACGTATACGAGGTCGAAGAACAGCTCGAAGTACGTCGCCCGCTGCTCACGGCCGCGGCCGCGGATGAAGGGGATGTCCGGCACGACCGAACGGGTTACCTCCGCTGCCTCGTCGGTCATTCCGTCGAGCATAGATCGAACCGGGTAGCCGACCCTGCGGCTCATCACTCATACGATCTCGACGTGGAGTCCCGGAAGGTGTCCGGCACCGTGGTCATCGACGCGCCAGCGGCGGTGATCTTCGCGATCGTCGCCGACCCCCGGAAACACCCGCGTATCGACGGCTCGGGCAGCCTGCGCGGCACGATCAATGCGCCGGTGCGGCTGACCCGCGGCGCCCGCTTCGGCATGCGGATGAAGCTGTTCGGCGTCCCGTACGGCATCACGAACCGGGTAGTGGAGTTCGAGCCGGACCGGCTCATCGCGTGGCGGCACTTCGGCGCCCACCGCTGGCGCTACGAGCTCGACCCACGACCCGACGGCGCCACGCTGGTGACCGAGACATTCGACTACTCGCGGTACAGGGGCTGGGTCCACGTGCTCAGGCTGCTGGGATTCCCGCAGCGCAACCGGCGCGGAATCGACCGCACGCTCCCCCGTCTCAGGGCGGCGGCCGAGGCCGATCAGCTCCCGTAGAGGTCCAGCCGTGACAGCGCGACCACCCGGCCCGTGGCACGACAGGCCCGGATGGCGCTGGGCGGCTTCGGGAGTACCCAGTCCCGTCGGCAGGCCCGTCGTCACCGAGGATGCGTCAGCCAGGCCCTGGCCACCGCATCCCAACGGAGCACGGACCCCCTCGCGTGCAGAGCGAGATCGAGCCCGGTGAGTTCACGCAGCGCATCGTCGGACGGCTCGGCGACCAGGACGACGGCCTCGTGGCGCTCCGTGTCCATGACCTTGACCGCGCACCGTCCATGACCCTGTCCAGGTCGCGCGGCGGCGTCGCCATCGATCTCGGCATGCCAATGTGACGGCGTCCTCGCTCGGGCGGCGGCCTGATCATCCCGCAACAACGGGCCAGCCGACTGGACGGTTCATCCCAGGAACTCCGCGGTGGTCGCCACGAAACGGTCGGCGTCGTCGAGCCACGGGAAGTGTCCGGCTCCGGGCTGAATGGCGAGCTCCGCGTTCGGGAAGAGACGGCTGAACGCGGCCATCACGCGAGGAGGGGCTCCAAGGTCAACCTCCCCGGCGAGCAGGAGCACCGGCGCCTCGAACCGTGCGAGCGCGGCGCGGGTGGCGTCCGGGTCGAAAGCGCCTTCGGCACCGAAGGCAGTTACGACCTCGCTGTTCGTCTGCTCCTCCTCACCCGCCTGATGGATCCTGGCCGCCTCGTCCCAGCGGCCGTAAGAGAACGGCGCGATGGCCTGCCAACTGTTGTCGGTGGCCCTGCCGGCCACGATCTCTTCCAGGGCCGCGAATGCTGCCGGGAACCACGGCTCGTCCCGGCGGAGCTGCGCAATCTCGCGCCGGAGGTCTCCGGTGATCGTGAGGTCGACGGCCCTGACACTCGGCGTGATCAGCGCGAGCTTGCTGACATGTTCCGGATGACGGCCGACATACAGCGCGGCCAGATTCGCGCCGGCGCTATGCGCGAGCAGGTCCATCCGGTCGAGGCCAAGGTGCTCGCGCAGGGCGTCCACGTCATCGACGAGTCGGTCGCACCGATGGGTGGCGGCGTCCTCCGGCACCGCTGACTGGCCGGTGCCCCGAAGATCCAGCATGATCAACTGCCGGTGCGCGGAAAGGCCGCCGAGGTCGCCGAGGTAGGCGGAGTCCTGCGGTCCCCCGGGCAGGCAGATCACGGGAGGGCCGCCTCCGAACACACGGTAGGCAAGGTTGGTTCCGTCATGCGCGGCGAAGGTAGGCACGGCCCCAAGATCCTCTCAGCGACGATCAGACAGAGCAACTGGGGCATCCCGGCGTAAGGAGCACGCTTCGCCATGCCCGCACGGTGGTGTCCGGCACCGTCGTCATCGACGCGCCTCCGTCCGCAATCTTCGCGATCGTCGGGCATGCGGACGAGATTGCTCGGCATCCCGTACCGCATCACGAACCGGATGGTGAAGTACGAACCGGACCGGCTCATCGCATGGCGCCACTTCGGTGCCCATCGCTGGCGCTACGAACTCGACCTGTTGCCCGACGGCACCGTGCACGCCCCGCGGGCTGGTGCCGCCATGACCACCTGGGCCGGCCTCGGTGGGGCCGGGAAGGCATGCCGGCGGCCCTTCTCGTTCGCCGCGGGTGAACGGGCCCCGGCGCGGTGGTTGTGGCGGTTCGGCTGTCAGTGCCCACCACTACACTCGAACCTATGTTCGAATCTGCTGGGATCGATCCGGGTGGCCGCGGTGACGCGGCCGGCCCGCCCGACCTGGCCGGGCTCGAACGGATACTGCCCGGCCCTGGGCTGGCCGCGCTGCTCGACACCGTGGACCCTGGGCAGCTGGTCGACGCGTACGACCTGGTCGAGGTGGCGGCGGCGTGCCGGCGGCTGAGGTCGTGGGCCGACGCGATCGAAGTCGAGGCGGCAGGGTGGTTGTCGCGGCATCCGGTGTGCCACCACCCGGAGGCTGCCCGCAACGGGTTCAGTGCGACCCGGGCGGCCGGGCAGCTGCTCGCCGCGCGGGTCGGGGTGGCGCCGTCCACCGGAGCTGACCGGGTCGCCGTTGCCACGCAGCTGATGGATGAGCTGCCGGACACGGTGGGGGCGTTGCGCCGCGGGCAGATCGACTATCCGAAGGCGCAGGCGTTGGCGGTCGGGGTCCGCGCCCTGGATCCGCCCGACGGCTGCCAGGATCCGGTCACCGGCGAGCAGGTGACTACGGACGGGTTGCGCCGCGGGCTGGTCGCCCAGGTCGAACACCGGGTACTACCGAAGGCTGGCTCGCGGTCGTTGCGGCAGCACCGCGACGCGATCGCCCGCGCCGTGGCCCAGGTGGCCCCCAAGACCTTCGAGGAACGGCACGTGCGGGCGGCCGAGGACCGACACGTCGAGTTTCGCCCCGACTGCGACGGGATGGCGTGGTTGAACATCTACGGCCCAGCCGAGGACGTCACCGCCCTCCACACCATGGTCGAAGCCGCGGCCGACGCGGTCAACGCCGCGTGTCCGGATGACGGACGCACCGTGGACCAGTTGCGGGTCGATGTGCTGGCCCAGCTGGCCTGGGCATCTCTCGATTCGGGAAATCTGGGTGGGTGTGAACACGGGCCACGGCTGGGGAGGCGGCACGGACGCTCCGCCGCCGTCAACGTGACCGTGCCGTACAGCACGCTGATCGGCATCGACGACCAGCCCGGCGAGCTCGTCGGCTACGGACCGGTTCCCGCCGAGACTGCCCGACGCATCGCCGCGGACGGCACCTGGCGGCGGATGCTCACCGACCCGGCGTCGGGTGCGCTGCTCGACTATGGGCAGACCCGGTACTCGCCGCCCCAGGACATGCTCGACCACCTCATCGCCCGCGACAGGACGTGTCGTTTCCCCACCTGCAGCGTGCCGGCACGCCGGTCCCAGGCCGATCACACCACCCCGGCCGGCACCCCCGGCTGGGCCACCTCGGCGGCGAAGATGGAAATGCTGCACAGCGGGTGTCACAACGGCAAGACCCACGCCGGCTGGCACCTCGCACAGCTCGAGCCGGGCCACTTCACCTGGCGCGCACCTACCGGCCATCGATACGAGGTCGAACCCGAACCCGTCGGACCCATCGTCGCCAGATCTCCCGACGCACGCGGCGACCCACCCGAACCTGAGCCCGAGCCGGACTACGACCTACCACCGTTCTGACCCGTCAGCGGTGCGTGTCCGGGTGGGACGTCCGCTCAGGTGCGCCAGAGCAGGATGAGGGCGCGGTCATCGGAGTCGGAGGCTGCGACCGCGTCGATGAGCTTGCGTGCCCCGTGCCGGAACCCCTTGGCCACGAGCCGCTCGGCCTCGCCCTGGAGCTTGTCGATGCCGTCGGTCAGGTCGCGACGCGGGGTCTCCACGAGGCCGTCGGTGTACAGGAGCAAGGCGTCGCCCGGCTGCAGCTGGCCCGCAGCCGGCACGTACTCGTCCTTCTCGAACACGCCGAGCAGACCGCCGGAGGCGCCGAGCGTCTGCCACCGGCCGGAGCCGGCGTGGAACTGGATCGCAGGCGGATGACCGGCAGACCGTACCTGGTACTCCCCGGTGCCGAGGTCGACCACCAGATAGACCGCCGTCGCGAAACCCTCGGCCCACTCCTGCCGTAGGAGATAGGCGTTCGCGGCAGGCAGGAACTCCTCCGGTGGCAGAGAGCCGAGCAGGCCACCGAACGCTCCGGACAGCAGCAGCGCGCGCGTGCCGGCGCCGAGGCCTTTGCCCGACACGTCGATCAGCGCCACTTCGAGCACCATCCCGTTCGCCGACCTGGCCGCGACGAGAAAGTCCCCGGAGAACGTCGAGCGGCCGGCCGAGCGGTGCACGACCTCCACCTCCCACCCGCGCGGGAGGGCCGGCACCTCACCCTGCGCGAGCAACCGCTCCTTCAGGTCGACCAGCATCGACTCGCCCACGTTTCCCTGAACGCCGAGCCGGGCCCGTGACCTCGCCGATCCCAGCGCCACCACCGTCGTCACGGTGATGACCAGGAGGACGGCCAGGTAGCGCTCGTTGACCCCCCGTGTCGCAGCCTCCGCGACCATGACGCCACCGGTCATGACGACAAGTACGAGCAACGACGGCACCGGCAACGCGAACCCGCCCAGCAGTACCGGAATGACGAACAGGTCCAGTGGAACGGCTCCGGGACGTGTGACGTGCAGCACGTAGATGACGGCGATGGAGAGGGCGAGGACAGCCAGCGCGACGGGTTCGTGCGCCAGCCACCGGCCAATCCGCGCCCACCATCCGTACGAGGCAGGCCGACGCCGGAGAACCCCCTCGGATCTCCACGTCACGCGGCGACAGTAGCGGTCACAGCGTGGGCACTGAAAGGTAGAGCGCACCGCACCAGGAAGGGTGGACCAGCCGGGAGTGGGCGACGTAGCGTCGGGGCATGGCAGATCGTGGCAAGGCGCCGCGCCGGATCGACCATGTCGACCGGCGGTCTGCGGTGGGGGTGTCCGGAGCTCTGCGTGCCCGGGACGTCTCCCGGCCGGACCACGCCCTGGTCGCCGACGTCACCCTGCGCGAGGGCCGGAAAGAGGAGGAAGCTCCCCCGTCTCCTCGTACCCACTGAGCAGGGAGATCCGGCGGGCATGGCGCTCTCCGGCTGAGAACGGCGTCGTGAGGAACGTCCCGACGAATCGGACGACCTCGTCGACCGCGTGCATTCGGGCTCCGATGGCGATCACCCGCGCGTCGTTGTGCTCCCGCGCGAGCCGCGCGGTGTCGTCGTTCCAGGCCAGCGCCGCCCGAACCCCCCGCACCTTGTTGGCCGAGATCTGCTCGCCGTTTCCCGAACCGCCGAGCACCACGCCGAGGCTCTTCTCGTCCTGCCCGACCGCCTCGGCTGCGCGCAGGCAGTACACCGGGTAGTCGTCGGACTCGTCGTACTCGAACGCGCCGTGGTCGATCACCTCGTGACCCGCGGCACGCAGTACCTCCACGAGCCGGATCTTGACCTCGAAGGCGGCGTGATCGCAGGCCAGGTGGACGCGCATGGCGCCATCCTGCCAGCGGTCGCGCCCCGTGCCGCCGACGGCATCCGCGACCGCCGGTGCGGGCACGGCGCCGCATCTGCCAGGATCGAGAGCATGCCTGGCACCAACCTGACCCGCGAAGAGGCACGTGAACGCGCCGCCCTGATCGAGGTCGAGTCATACGACATCGATCTCGACCTGACCGCCGGCGACAAGACGTTCCCGTCGACCACGACCGTCCGGTTCCGTTGTGCCAAGAAGGGCGCGAGCACCTGGCTCGACCTGTTCGCGCCCGACGTCGGAGAGGTCGTGCTCAACGGAACCGCACTCGACGCGCTCGCCGTGTACGACGGCAGCCGGATCCGCCTGGACGGGCTCGCCGAAGAGAACGAGGTGCGCGTTGTCGCCACGGCCGCCTACATGCACACCGGTGAGGGGCTGCACCGGTTCGTCGACCCCGTCGACGGCGAGGTCTACCTCTACAGCCAGTTCGAGGTCGCCGATGCTCGCCGCGTCTTCGCGTGCTTCGACCAGCCTGACCTCAAGGCCGCGTTCGCCTTCGCCGTGACCGCGCCCGCGCACTGGGAGGTCGAGTCGAACTCCCCGACGCCCGACCCGTCCGATACGGGTGACGACGCCCGGCGGTGGACATTCGAGCCGACGCCCCGGATCTCCACCTACATCACCGCGTTGGTGGCCGGCCCATACCACGTCGTACGCAATGAGTACGTCGGCACGGACAAGGCGGTCCCCCTCGGCCTGTTCTGCCGCAAGTCCCTGGGCGAGCACCTCGACGCCGACGAGCTGTTCGACGTGACCCGCCGAGGCTTTGCCTTCTTCGAGGAGGTCTTTGGGCTCGCGTACCCGTTCGCCAAGTACGACCAGCTGTTCGTCCCGGATTTCAACGCCGGCGCCATGGAGAACGCCGGGTGCGTGACCCACCACGAGGATTACGTCTTCCGCAGCCGGGTCACCGACGCCGCCCACGAACGGCGGGCAGGAACGATCCTGCACGAGATGGCGCACATGTGGTTCGGCGACCTGGTCACGATGCGCTGGTGGGACGACCTGTGGCTGAACGAGTCGTTCGCGACCTGGGCGAGCGTCCTGGCGCAAACCGAGGCGACCCGCTGGACCAACGCCTGGACGACGTTCGCGGTCTCGGAGAAGCTGTGGGCGCTCCGCCAGGACCAGTTGCCGTCGACCCACCCGGTCTCAGCGGACATCGGCGACCTCGACGACGTCCAGGTCAACTTCGACGGCATCACCTATGCAAAGGGGGCAAGCGTGCTCAAGCAGCTGGTCGCGTGGGTGGGCCGCGACGAGTTCCTAGCCGGCCTCCAGCAGTACTTCGCCGACCACGCGTGGGACAACACCGAACTCAGCGACCTGTCCGCGCACCTGGAGAAGACCAGCGGACGCGACCTGTCCGCCTGGGACCAGCAATGGCTGCAGACGGCGGGCGTGAATACGTTGACACCGCGCATCTCGGTCGGCGACGACGGCGCCTACACGGCCGTGTCGGTCGTGCAGAGTGCCGCCGAGGAGCACCCGACGCTGCGCGGCCACCGGATCGCCGTCGGCCTCTACGACGACACGCCCGACGGACTGGAACGCCGCAGACGGGTCGAGCTCGACGTCACCGGCGAGACCAGCGACCTGCCTGACGTCGTGGGCGAGCGGCAACCGGACCTCTTACTGCTCAACGACGACGACCTCACGTTCGCGAAGATCCGGCTCGACGAGCGGTCGCGGCAGACGGTGGTCCGCGGCATCGGGCGGCTCACCGAGCCGCTGCCGCGGGCGCTGTGCTGGACCGCGGCCACCGACATGCTGCGCGACGCCGAGCTTCCGGCCCGCGAGTACGTCGAGCTGGTCCTGGGCGGGGTGGAGCGCGAGACCGAGGTCTCCGTCGTGCAGACCGTCCTCGCCACGGCGCGTACGGCGATCACGCAGTACGCCGACCCGCCCGACCAACTGATGCTGCTGGCCCGCGGGTCCAGCGCCTTGCGGCGGATGGCCGGCTCCGCGGAACCGGGCAGCGACGCCCAGCTGAGCTTCGCCCGGGCCTGGGCAGCGGTCGCCGCGAGTCCGGACCACGTCGCGGAGTTGCGAACGCTGTTGGAGACCACTGACGGCGGCGACATTCTGCCCGGGCTCGAGGTCGACACCGACCTGCGCTGGAGCTTGTTGCACCGGCTCGTCATCCTCGGCGAGGCCGGAGAGGCGGACATCGAGGCCGAGCTGGAGCGCGACGACACCGCGACCGGTCGGCGCCATGCCGCGTACGCGCTCGCGGCCCGGCCGACGGCCGAGGCAAAGGAGGACGCCTGGGCCCAGACCGTCGACACCGACGAGCTTCCCAACGCCCTGCTGGCCGCGACGACCGACGGGTTCGCCCAGCCCGAGCAGCGTGAGCTGATTCGCCCGTACGTGGATCGCTACCTCGCGGCCGTTCCTGCCATCTGGGCGCAGCGCACGACCGACACGGCCAAGACGATCCTCGTCCGGCTGTTTCCCCGCCTGCTCACCGACCAGGAGACCGCCGGCACGGTGCGGGCGTGGCTTGCCGAGACCGAGGTGCCGCCAGCGCCCCGACGGCTGGTGGTCGAGGGGCTCGCCGACCTCGACCGGGCGCTCCTGGCGCAGGAATGCGACCGGGAGGCCGCCGCTCCACGCTGAGCTGCTTGTTACGGGAGATTGTCGCGGGTCGCAGGGACGACCTCCTGGGCGAATCGGCGAAGCTGGTCGGCGCCGTCGCCCCAGAAGACCAACGTGTCGGCCCGGTGATCGACGGCAAGTCCGGCCAGGTCGTCGGCCCACTGGTCCACCGGCCCGCGCAAGAAGCCCGCGGACGGGCCGTCGGTGATCACCCCACTGACGTTGTAGACGCGCCGGACTGCGGACGGGTCGCGACCCTCCTCGGCGGCACCCTCGTCGACCCGTGCGCTCATCTCCGGGAGCTTCGCCAGCACGTCCGCGCCGATCGAGGGCACCCAGCCGTCGGCCAGCCGCCCGGTCAGGCGCAGTGCCCGGGGTTCGTACGCCCCGACCCAGATGCCGATGTCGTGTGCGGGCGCTGGCCCGGAGTGAACGCCGCGCAGGTGGTAGTAGTCGCCCTCGAAGCGCAGCCCGCGCTCGCCGCTCCAGACCCGCCTGATCACCTCGATGCCCTCGGCGAGCTGGTCGAGCGACTCGCCGGGCGTACGTCGGGCGCCGCCGTAGCCCTCGACGGCGTCCCAGAAGCTGCCGGCACCGAGGCCGAGATCGAACCGGCCGCCGGAGAGCACGTCGAGACTCGCCGCGGTCTTGGCCAGGACCGCGGGCGGCCGCAGCGGCAGGTTGGTGACGTCTGGGAAGACCCGCAACCGGGTCGTGGTGGCCAGGATGGCGCTCATCAGGGCGAACGTGTCGACAAACCGCCGCTGGTAGGGATGGTCCTGGATGCCGACGAAGTCCAGGCCGAGCCGTTCGACCTCCCGAGCCGTTTCCAGCAGCGGATCAGCGGCATTCGGGATCAGGAAGTAGCCGAACGTCAGGTCCCGCGCTGCCTCCGCCATGACGGCGCCAACCCCGTCTGCCGGGCCGATGTTCCCGTCGCTGTCACCACACCGTCGGATGGGCGTCTCGCCACGGCCGGGCCGCCTCCAGCTGGGCGGAGACGGCGAGCAGCGTCTCCTCGCCGCCGTGCCGACCGCCGAGCATCACGCCCACCGGAAGCGTCACACCACCGAGGACCGTGCGGTGCAGGGGCAGGCTGACCGCCGGCCGGCCGGTCAGGTTCCAGACACTCGTCCACGGTGTGTACGCGGTCTGCGAGGCGAAGTCACCCGCGGGGTCTGCGTCGTCGCGAAGTTCCCCGACATGAGCCGGCATCCGAGCCAGCGTCGGGGTCAGGATGACGTCGAACGGCGCCCACGCCACCGCCGCCTCGCGCGTGATCGTCTGCACGCCGGCCAATGCCTGGGCGTACTCGATACCGGAGACATGCCGGCCTCTTGTGCGAAGCCAGCGCGTGAGCGGGACCAGCAGGTGTTCGCGGTCCGGCGGCACCGGCGCCTGCAGTGACAGCACCGACCAGATCGCCTCGAACGACCCCCAGCGCTCAGCTGGGAAGGGAACCGGCGCGGCGGACACCCGGTGGCCCAGGTCCTCGAGCAGGCTGACGGTGCCGCGAACCGCGTCGAGGCAGGCGCCGTCGACGGCGGCGCCTTCCGCGATGACGGGAGTCGTCAGCACACCGACGCGGAGTACGCCAGGGTCCCGGTCGCAGGCGTCCAGGAAGCTCGTCCGCGGCGGAGCGACCGCGAACGTGTCGCCCGGCCAGGGTGTGGCCAGCACGTCGAGCATCGCCGCGGTGTCGCGAACGTCCCTGGTCAGCGCCCCGTCGACGGCGAGCCCCGGTCCGTCGACCCGGTGCGGGCCGGAGCTGACCCGTCCCCGGGTCGGCTTGAGCCCGACCACGCCGCACGCGCTGGCCGGGATGCGGATCGACCCGCCGCCGTCGGACCCGTGGGCGACCGGAACGATGCCGGCAGCCACCGCCGCGGCCGCTCCTCCGCTAGACCCGCCTGCCGACCGCGTCAGGTCCCACGGGCTGCGCGCCGGCGCGGCGACGTCGGGTTCCGTGTAGCACGGTAGGCCGAACTCCGGTGTGGTCGTCTTGCCGACCATCAGCGTGCCCGCGGCACGGAGCCGGGTCACGACGCCGTCGTCGAGCGGCGCAACCGTGCCGGCGAACGCGGCGCTGCCCGCGCCGAACGGGACGCCGGCCACCATGGCCAGGTCCTTGATCGGGCACGGCACTCCCAGCAGCGGGGGCGGCTCGTCGCCTCGGAGAATGGCCGTCTCCGCCGCCGCTGCCTGGTGGCGAGCCTGCTCGGGTGTCACGGTGACGAACGCACCAACCTGCGACCCGAGCCGCTCGGCACGCCGGAGTGTGTGGTCGACGACCTCGGCCGGCGAGACCTCTCGCGCCCGGATGGCCGCCGCCAGCTCCAGGCCGGTGAGCTCGTGGATCTCGGTCATGGAGCCGACGCTACGGGACCTGCGCGACGGCGACGCAGGAACGTTCCGCCAACGCCGATCTTCCTCTAGCGTGTGACGCCGGTGTCCATGGTGTGACACCTGACACGGAAGGGAACGCTCGTCCCATGACCACGCCCCCGTCTGACCCCTTCGGCACGCCTCCCCCGGACCGGCCCGGCGAGCCCGATCCACAGCGGCCACCGTCCGACCCCGCCTACGGCCAGCAACCGCCGTCCTACCCGTCCGTACCCCCGCCGCCGATTCCCTTCGAGCCGGCCGCCGGACCTGCCCCGCAGCCCCCGCAGCCCCTTCGCAGGGCCGTGCTCCTGATGTACGCCGGCGCGGCGCTCTCGGCGGTCGCGCTCATCTTCGCGTTCGGTTCCCGTGACTCGATTCGCGAACAGGTCGAGGACACCCAGGACCTCAGTGCTGACGACATCGACGCGGCCGTCAACTTCGGCTACGCGTTCGTCATCATCGTCGGTCTGATCGCCATCGGACTGTGGATCTGGATGGCCGAGACCAATCGGCGAGGGAAGAGCTGGGCGCGCATCGTTGCCACCGTTCTGGGCGGCCTGAATATCGTGCTCACGCTGTTCAGCCTGAGCGGCGGCGGTGGCGTCAACACGATCTTCCAGGTCGTCACGATCGCACTGGCAGGTGTGATCCTCTGGCTGCTGTACCGCCCGGACTCCAGCCAGTTCTACGCGGCGATGTCCGGTCCCCCTCGCTGACGGCGGGAGAAACCGGACATCAACCGCGCAGGTGTGCGCGAGTCACGCCGAGTGCGTTGTGGCCGGGTGCGTGATGCCCACGAGCCGACGCCACCACGGCCATCGGCCTCGAAGCCTCGAGGGCTTCCGAACGCTCTTGGCGAGACGGTAGGCGGCGGCGTCCCGCTGCAGCTCGGCGGCGTGGTCGCGGTAGAAATTGTCGTAATTGGTCAGACTCATGACGTTTCGCTCCTTGGATGTCGCTTCTCGGTGATGTCTGCAAGCGTCGCCCTGAGGCACCCGGCGCCACATCGGACGACCTCCGCATCTCGGCGCCGCGGGGGCCTTAGACGGGCGTGGGCGGCGGTGTCCCGGCTCTAAGGCCTCGCAGATCTGCGCAAGACGTACGGCGACACGCACGCGGTCGACGGCATCGATCTGCAGGTCCATGCGGGCGACGTGTTCGCGCTGCTCGGGCCCAACGGGGCCGGCAAGACCACCACGTCGAGATCCTCGGGTCGATCTGGGTGGTCGAGGGCGACCGGCCCCTGAACGAGGGAGCCGAGACGGCGCTGGCCGATGCCGGCCGAATCGTCGCGCTTCACTTTCTGCGCCACCGCGCCGGCGAAGACCTCGAGCGGCGCCGACGCGGCGAACTCTTGCGCTCCGTGCTCGGCCGTCGCACGCCCCCCGATGTCCTGGGTTCGTCCCTCGCCATCGCCCCAGCTTCGTTCGTGACGGTCGTGGCCTTCGCGTTGGACCTCGACGCCGACACTCCGGTGGCGGACCAGACAGTGGTCGTCGACCGGGTGGTGGACCTGATCACGATCCACTGCGAGGCGTACCGCCGGCAGGCCGCCACGGTCGCCGAGGGACGGGTCGTGTACGTGCTCCTGCGGGATGCCATGCGTCCCAACGCGGCGCGCGTTGTGCGCTTCGCCGAAGCCGTCGTCGACCACGACCGAGGGCCTCAAGGTGCTCGGTGTGGGCCCGTTCCGGACGGCGCGGTTGGTGGTACTCCCACAGGCGGCTCGGCTGATCATCATGCCGCTTGGCAACCAGATCAACTACATGTTCAAGACGACGTCGCTGGTCTCCTTCATTGGGATCGTCGAGCTCCTGCGGGCCACGCAGATGGTCACCCAATTCACCAACGCACCGCTGGGCATTTACCTCGCCACCGCCACCCTGTACCTGGTCATCACCACCGTGTGGGGCGTCTTGCAGCGCTTCGTCGAGCAGCGGGTCGCCGCCGGAAAGGCCACAGCGGGGCACCGCCCGACGATGCGATGCCGGTCTTTCCGCGACCTGGTCGCCGTCCCCGGGCAGCACCTGTGATGCGCACCTTCTGGAGAACCAGATGACTGACGCATTCGTCCACATCGTGGGTTCGAAGGCCTTCGGCAACGGTCTTCGGGTGCTCGACGACGTGAACCTGTCCGTGGCCAAAGGCGAGGTCACCGTCGTCATCGGGCCGAGCGGTTCGGGCAAGACGACCATGCTCCGCGCACTGGCCCTCTTGACCCCGCTGGACACCGGCTTCGTCCGCGTCGAGGGACGGCTGCACGGCTACCGGGAGGTCAGGGGCGGGTACCAGGTCCTGCCAGAACGCGCGCTGGTCAAGGATCGGCTGAAGGTGGGCATGGTCTTCCAGAGCTTCAACCTGTTTCCGCATCGCACCGCGCTGGAGAATGTGATGATCGCCCCAGTGAAGGTGTTGGGACGGCGCAAGTCCGAGGTCGAACAGGAGGCCAGGGCGCTCCTGGCTCGGGTCGGCCTCGCCGCCAAGGCGGACACCCATCCGGCCCAGCTGTCCGGAGGCCAGCAGCAGCGGGTCGCCATCGCTCGAGCGCTGGCGATGAAACCCAAGCTCATGCTCTTCGACGAACCCACCTCGGCCCTCGACCCGGAGACGGTGCACGAGGTACTGAACACGATGAAGGAGTTGGCGGACAGCGGTATGACCATGGTGATTGCGTCCCACGAGATGGGCTTCGCGCGCCAGGCGGCCGACCGAGTGGTGTTCATGGATGCCGGACTGATAGTCGAGCAGGGCGACCCGGAACAGTTCTTCATCGGTGACGTCCAGCCCCGGGTCCGTGACTTCCTGGACAAGATCCTGTGAGCGGCCTCGGCACCGCCCTCACCTTCGTGTCCCACGGGCCAGCTGGCAGCGGTCCCTCGCTGATGATGAACGCCTTGGCCGCCGCGGTCAGCCGAGCCGATCCGCACCGCTCCGTCGAGGTGTTCGACCTGCCGGGGCGGGAAGGCGCTGAAGCCATCTGCCATCTTGGCGACCGGGCCGGCGAAACCGATGTGCTCGGCAGCTGCACGCCAACGTACCTGACCACCCCGCCGAAGCAGTCGCTGGCGTACTGTATCGACGACTTCACCGCGGTCGCCGGACTGGTGACCGATACCTACCTGCTCGCAGTCCGGGCAGACCACCCCCGACCGTCTCTTGCCGCCCTGTTCTCCGCGCCGACGGTGGCCGCGGCGTCACCCTACGGCGGCAACACCCACATCCAGGCGATGCTCATCGCCGATCTCGCGGCGGGCGTGCGGATCGACTGCCTGCCCACGCCGAGGGCCGCCAATGACGCCGTCATCGCCGGCACCGCGGATTGGACCACGGGCGTCGGCTCTGACTTCGCACCCGCGGTGAAAACCGGTGAGCTGCGAGTCCTGGGGACGTTCGACGAACCCGGATCGAACGCGGACCAGCCCGCGCTGGCCGAGAACGGTATCGACGTTGTGTTCCCGCTCTGGCGCGGAGTCGTCGCTCCTCCCGGCTTGTCCGCGCCCGACGTGCTCGGCTGGGAGCAGCTGCTCGCGGCCGCTCGCGCCACCGGCCCGTGGCAGACGTATCTCACCCGCTCCGGCATGCAGGACGCCGACTGGGACAGCGGCGCGTTTCGCGAGGTCCTGAACAGCGAGAAGATCCACTACGCCGGCTGGATCGCCCGCATCGAGAGCGACAGCCATCCAGATCACCGCTGACACACGGCGCCGAGCCCCGGCCCCAGAGCAAACGAGCCGGGGATCTGTTCGCCGGAAACCCACCCCAGGAAAGGACATGTGACACCATGGATCTCCATCTGAGCGGCAGCCGTGCCCTGGTGGGTTGCGCCAGCAGCGGGCTCGGCGCGGGATGCGCCACCACGCTAGCCGCGGAGGGTGCGCGAGTCGCGCTAGCGGCTCGGCCCAGCCATCGGCTCACGCTGCAGGCAGCCTCGGTGGGCGACACGGCAATCGCCGTCGACCTGTCCACCGTCGCCGGACCCGCCGCGGCCGTCGAACAGACCCTCGCCGCCCTTGCCGGACTGGACGTCCTCGTCGTCAACATCGGCGGCCCGCCCGCAGGTGACTTCCTGACCCTTGACGACGAGGGCTGGAAGCGGGCCGTCGACATCACCCTGAACTCCTCGCTGCGACTGATCTGGGCCGCGCTGCCCCACCTGCGGAAGAGTCCTTCCCCGTCCATCACCGTCATCCTGTCCAGTTCGGTTTCGCATGCCATTGGCCGGGCTGGGCGGCTCGAACGTGCTGCGCCCGGGTCTGGGAGGGCTGATCAAGTCGCTCACCACAGAGATCGCCCCATCCGCATCAACGGAGAGGCGCCGGGCCGCGTCGAGTGGCCGACATGGACGCACGCCGCGCTGCTGCTGCCGCCGGGACCACCGCGGACGTGGTCCGTCAGCGGGCCATCGAGGATCCCGCTCGGCAGGTACGGCACTCCGGAGGACCTCGGCTGGTCGTCACGCTGCTCGCCTCCCAAGCCATGCAGTACATCACCGGAGCGGTCGTGCCCGTCGACGGCGGCCTGGTGCTGTCGCTGCCCTAACCCCTACACGCCTGCCACCCACGATCGCCATGAGGAGAAGTCCTATGTCACAACCTATTTCCATCAGCCGCTCCGAGGACGTGGAGCGCCTGTGGATCAACCCCGGCCAGGAGTACAGCCATCGCATCGTCACCACCAAACGGCAGGGATCAAAGGCCCTGAGCTTCCACATCACCACCTATACCGCGGGCTTCGAGGCCTCGGTCGACGGTGACGGCGTTCACGAGGTGGTCATGTACTGCACCCAGGGCTCCGCCACCGTCACCCGGAAAGGCGGAGCGCCGCAACAGATGACAGCCGGCGCCGCCATCTACCTCCCCGTGGACTTCCATTACGACCTGGTGATCGGCCCGGACGGAATGACGGTGGCCGTGGCGTGCAACCCGCCCAAGGAGTAGCAGTGACCGATCGATCGGGCGGGTTGGGCAGCGCGCCGTCACGCCTCCCAGCCACCTCTGTGGAACCCGTGCCATCAACACGTCAGAGATGAGATCCGCAGGATGAACCGAACGAGCCGTCGCCTGGCCAAGATCCCCGAATCGGCGACCGTCGAACTCACCGACCGGCTGGCCGCAGCGACGGCCGCCGGCCGGAGGATCACGAACCTGGCCGGCGGGGACCCGGACTTCGCCACTCCTGCGCACATCGTGCACGCTGCCACGCGAGCGCTCGCCGCCGGCCGCACCCACTACGGGCCTAGCCGGGGTATCCCCTCCCTGCGGGAGGCGATCGCTGAGGAGCTGCGGGACACCGGGGTGCACCGTGACCCCCTGACCGACGTGCTGGTGACGGCGTCGGCGAAGTTTGCCTTGTCGCTGGCCCTGCAAGCCGTCCTCGACCCGGGCGACGAGGTGCTGGTCCTCACGCCTGCGTGGGTCAGCTACGTCCCCCTTGTGCGGCTGCACGGCGGGGTGGCGGTTCCGGTGGATTTGAATCCCGCCCGCGACTACGAGATCACCGCCGCCGACCTGCAGCACGCCTGTGGGTCTCGCACGAAGGCGATCTTGGTCAACACGCCGACCAATCCCACCGGGCGGGTGCTCGCCGAGGCAGAGATCGCCGCAGTCATCTCTGTGGCCACCGCGGCCGATCTGACTGTGATCAGCGACGAGGTATACCGGCACATTGTGTTCCGAGGCCGGCACTTCAGCCCGTCCGAGATCGCCCCCGACCGCACCGTGGTGGTGGACGGTACCTCCAAGGGCTACGCCATGACCGGATGGCGGCTCGGCTGGCTGACCGGTCCGGCGGACATCGTCGCCGTGGCCCTGACCGCGCACCAGCACATGGTTTCCTGCGCGCCAACCTTTATCCAGGACGCCGGAGTCGCGGCCCTGACCGGACCCACCGAACCGGTAGCCGAGATGGTCGCGACTTACGCGGCGCGTCGCCGCCAGCTGATCGACGCGCTCGCCGGTGCCCCCGGTGTGTCGTTAATGCCGCCGCAGGGGACGTTCTACGCCTACCTGGACGTCAGCGGAACCGGGCTCACAGGCACGGAATTCAGCGACTGGCTCGTAGAGGACGCCGGGGTGGCCGTGATGCCCGGGCAGGCGTTCGGAGACCCCATGGACTCACACATCAGGATGTCGCTGGCGCTGCCGACCGCCGCGCTGGAAGCCGCTCTGGCAGCTCTCCGCCGCAGCCTGGACTTCCGCGCCCACCGGGACGCCGGCGGTTCCGCAGGTGCCTTGCTGCCGCACTGCCTCTCCGCACCGTTCAATCCACCCTGTCCCTGAACACCGAACCACCGGAGGGAGTTCCAATGGCACCGCTGGACGAGCTGACCGGCGTCGGCCACATCATGATCACACCGTTCACCCCGGACGAAGCAATCGACGAGACCGGGCTGCGGTCAGTCGCCGACTTCGCCATTGTTGCAGGGGTCGATGCGGTGATCCCGCTGGGCATCATGGGCGAGGCGCACCGCCTGACCGACGACGAACGAGACCAAGTGACCAGCATCGTCGTGGAGCAGGCCGCCGGCCGGATTCCGGTGATCGCCGGGTGCTCCGCCGAGTCGACAGTTGCTGCCCTGTCCCGGATGTCACGGGCCGCGGATCTCGGTGCGGACGCCGCCATGGTGGCGCCACCGCGAGCGGTAGCGGGATCACCCGGACTGCAACTGAAGTACTACGGCGACCTCAGCGAGCGCGGCGCGCTGCCGATCATCGTCCAGGACGAACCCGTGACCACCGGCGTGACCATGACCGCCGCGACGCTGGGCCGGATCGCGACCGCCGAGCGCGCGGTAGCGATCAAGGTGGAGCAAGTGCCCAGCCCAACCAAGATCAGTCAGATCCTTCAGGCCAATCCGGACGCGCGATGCTTCGGCGGTCTGGGCGGCCTCTACCTGACGGAGGAGTTGGGCCGCGGGGCAGTCGGTGTGATGACGGGTTTCGCACTCCCTCACGTGCTGGCGCAGATCTGCCGCGAGTACGCCGCGCGGGACACGGCCGCCGCCCGCGCGACCTTCTTCCACAATCTGCCGCTGATCCGGTACGAGGCCCAGCTGGGCGTAGGCGGAGTGGCCATCCGCAAGCAACTCTTCGTCGAGCGCGGGGTCATCGACCACGACACGGTTCGAGGTCCGGTCGGGTCACCCGATCCGCACATGGTCGGCGAACTACGGGAGCTCATAGCTGAACTTGTCGATGCTCGCGCCTGAAGACTCCTCGTGGTGCTTGCAGGCGATCGCCTCGCGGTCGGCGCCGCGCGGAACACGTTTTGGTCGATTGGGGGCATATGACACGGTCGGCGTGGCAGCGGCAGTTCGCCTTTCGCAGCGGTTGGGCCGGTGGGTGGGGCTGTTCCGCGTCAAGATTCCTGGCAGGGGTCGATGTTGCCTGACCTGAAGGAGGCTGACCATGCCACGTCCACCCGTGATCCCCGCGACTGTCAAGGTTCGTAACGTGTTGTCGACCTTGACTGCTGAACTGACCTGTGCCGAGCTCCGGGCGGGTCGAGGCTCATAATCGCCAGGTAGACGCACTTGAGAGCGGCCTGCTCGGTGCGGGGAGTTGGCTCCGAGATTGCGCCAGCATCCGTTTCTGCAACCTTCAGACGCTGCACAACTGGCTCGCGACGAAGGGCAGCGACGTCCTCCTGCGTGATGCGCAGCACCTCGAGCTCCTGTGAGAGCTCGGAAGATGGCTGTGCTGGCCGTGCAGGCGTCTATGCGAGGGCTTGCCAGGCGTCGTCGATGTGGGACCGGGCCTCTTGGACATTGCGGCGTAGCCGCTCGAACCCTTGGGATGGAAGGGGTCGAGGCCATCGTGTTTCGTACCGTAGGTGATCAGGTGTCGTTGTGGGAGTCGATGCTCCCCGGATGAGCTGCTGGTGTTGGCTGGGGAGCTGGCCCGGGTCGATGGGTTGCTGGATGACCCGAGGTTTTTCGCTCCGTTCGTGCCGTTCTTCGACCCGCGGATCGGTCGGCCGTGGACGCCGTTGGAGACCTACCTGCGGTTGATGTTCCTTGAAGTTCCGGTATCGGCTGGGGTGTGAGTCGTTGTGCCGGGAGGTCAGCGATTCGATCACCTGGCGGCGGTTCTGCCGGATCCCGCTGGAGGGCAGCGTGCCGCATCCGACGACGTTGATGAAGCTGACCACCCGCTGCGGTGCCGCCGCGGTGGACGGGCTGAACGAGGCGCTGCTGGCGAGGGCGGCGGAGGCGAAGCTGCTGCGCACCACCCGGTTACGGGCGGACACCACGGTGGTGCCGGCGAACGTGTGCTACCCGACCGACTCGGGGTTGCTGGCCAGGGCGGTGCGGCGGATCGCGGCGACCGGGCGGCGGATCCAGGCCGCCGGAGGTGCCACCCGCACCCGGGTGCGGGTGCGATCCCGATAGGCCGGGAAGCGGGCGCACCAGATCGGGTCAAAGCTGAGGCTAGGCACCGCGGCCGGCCGGGATCAGGCGCAGCGCACTGTGCAGCGGATCACCGGCGAGCTGGCCGACTTGGCCGAACGGGCCGCCGCGGACGCGCAACGGCTGCTGGCCAACGCCCGCCGGGGGCTGCATCACGCACAGGTCAAGGCCGCCAAGCTGGCAGCCCTCGGCGTGTCGGACGCCGCGGCAGGTCGGCGGCGCGGCCGCCTGCAACGCGCGGTGAACGACCTGACCGGGCTGCTAGACGCTACCCGGCAGATCGCCGCGCAGACCCGTCAGCGAGTCGCCGGAATCACCCCCGCGGGGTCGACCCGGCGAGTCAGCCTGCACGACCCGCACGCCCGACCGATCGCCAAGGGCCGGCTCGGCCGGCCGGTCGAGTTCGGCTACAAGGCCCAGGTCGTGGACAACGACGACGGTGTCGTGCTCGACCACACCGTCGAACCGGGCAACCCGCCCGACGCCCCGCGGCTCGCCCCGGCCGTGAAGCGGGTCATCGCCCGCACCGGCCGCAAGCCACGCACCGTCACCGCCGACCGCGGCTACGGCGAGAAACGCGTCGAGGACGACCTGCACGAGATGGGTGTCCGCACCGTCGTCATCCCCCGCAAAGGCAGACCCGGCAAGACCCGACAAGCCCACGAACACCGCCGAGCGTTCCGGCGAACTGTCAAATGGCGAACCGGAAGCGAAGGCCGGATCAGCACCCTCAAACGCGGCTACGGCTGGGACCGCACCCGCATCGACGGCAGCCAAGGCGCACGGATCTGGACCGGACACGGCGTCCTGGCCCACAACCTGGTCAAGATCAGCGCCCTAGCCGCCTAACCAGCCACCACGGTGAAGATCAACACCCCCCGGGCCGGACTCACCCCCACCCCCGGTCGGCCGCTCACCCCACCGGCGAGGCTTTTCAGGTCGAAGTACCTAGTACTGCAGCTGGTGCGTCCAGTGGTCAGGGGGTGATCGTCCAGCGGTTGTGACCTGGTCTGAAGCTCGTCGTCGCCTGCCGGTGTGAGTCCGGTCCGGGTAGTCGCCAGGGAGCCCGGTAGCAGGCTGGCGGCTCGGTCTGGAAACGGGTCGGGTCGAAGCCCAGCGTCGAATGCCCCGTTGGGGGGAGCAACTCAGCGGTCCGTAGCGTGATGCGAAGTCTGCCGCGTCGTTAGACATGAGGGAGAGCCGAGCCGCGCGGTTCACGGCGAAGGCCATGGAAGCGGTGTCGATCCTGGATACAGCCGCGAGGGACTCCCCGGCGTAAGGGACGCGGAACGTTGAGATGGTGGCGGCGGGAACTGGAGAGGCCCTCCCCGGCCGAAGCGTCCTGCGGTGGCGTGGACGGGCCGGGCCCTATAACCGGTGTGGAGCCGGGAAGTGGGCCCGGCGCCGGGAGGGAGTCGGAGGCGGTCGTAGTACCGGTCGAGCGCGCGGGACAACACAAACCCGCGGTGATGGGAAGGGCCGCTGCTTCGTTCGCGCGTGATGATGTGAAGGAGGGGCCCGGTGAGTGCCCGTGTGGCTAGTCCCGCCGTCGGGGGACGTTCTCCCTCGGATCCGGTCCGTGCCTGCAGCACACGCTGTACCGGGCGGCCAAGGCCGACTCGGGACGTCGGTTCCACGCGCTGCATGACAAGGTCCGCCGCGGGGACGTCATGTGGCGGGCGTGGGTCGCGGTGCGCCGCAACAACGGCGCGCCGGGCATCGACGCCACCACCTTGGCCGAGGTCGAGGAGTACGGGGTTCCCCGGCTGCTCGACGAGTTGGCCGGCGACCTGAGGGAGGGGCGGTGGCGGCCGCTGCCGGCGCGGCGGGTGTTCATCCCCAAGCCCGGCACGGCCGAGCAGCGACCGTGGTCGATCCCGACGGTCCGTGACCGGATCGTGCAGGCCGCGGTGAAGATCGTGCTCGAGCCGATCTTCGAGGCCGACATGCTGCCGTGCTCGTTCGGGTTCCGCCCGAAACGGTCCGCGCACGACGCCCTGCAGGTGCTCATCGATGAGTCCTGGCGGGGCAGGCGGTGGGTGGTGGAGACGGACATCGCCAGCTGTTTCGAGGCGATTCCGCACCAGAAGTTGATGCAGGCGGTTCAGGAACGGGTCTGCGACCAGGTCGTGCTCAAGCTGCTGCGGGCGATGTTGCGCGCCGGAGTGATGCAGGACGGCTCGGTCCGTCGGCCGGTCACCGGAACCCCGCAGGGCGGGGTGGTTTCCCCGCTGCTGGCCAACGTCTACCTGCACCGGTTGGACCGGGCATGGGACAGGCGTCGGCACGGGGTGCTGGTGCGCTATGCCGACGACCTGGTGGTGATGTGCCGGACACGGGAGCAGGCCGAAGCGGCGCTTGCGCGGCTTCGGGTGCTACTGGGCGAACTCGGCCTGGAGCCGAAGCCGTCCAAGACCCGCATCGTGCACCTGACCGAGGGGAACGAGGGGGGCTGGACTTCCTCGGCTTCCACAATCGGCTGGTGCGGGGTCACACCTCGCGGTCGAGGCATCTGACCTTCCTGGCCCGCTGGCCTTCACGCAAGGCGGTCACCCATGCCCGGGAGCGGATCCGGTCCATCACCGCCCGCTCCCGGCTGCTGGTGACGGCCGGGGAGATCGTGGGGGAACTCAACCTGTTCCTGCGCGGCTGGGCCGGGTACTTCCGCTACGGCAACTCGGCCCTGCTTCTCGGCCAGATCAGGAACTACGCCCTCCGGCGGCTGGCGCTGTGGCTGTCCAAACGAGGCAAGCGCCGACGAGCCTGGGGATGGGGGATGACCCAGGTGTTGCTCTCACCCGATCACCTGGGCCTGATCAGCCTCGACGGAATCGTCGTCCCGCCCAGACCCTTCCGGGACTGGAGGGCCGAACGCCGACGGTGAAGAACGTCGGTAAGCCGTGTGCGGGAGAACCGCATGCACGGTTTGACGGGCGGGGGCTGGAAACGGACCCACCGGGCACCGCGCCAGTCCCCGACCCTCCTAGATCGTGATCATGGCGGCATGGCTTCTCGTCGGCGGTGGTGGCTGACACGGGCGCGGGCCTGGTGTCGTCGTGGCCATCGTGACCGGTGCAGCAGGTGATGGATGCCATGTCTGGCGCGGTTTGGCAGGTTGATGAACAGGTGGCGGATCTCGTTGCAGGTCAACGGGATCAGCTCGTGTGTGATCGTGGTGTGGGCGCGTTCGCCGGCTGCGGTGACGGCGAGGAAGGCGTGCGCGAGCATGGCGAGGACGGTCCAACGCTGCCAGGAGGTCCACCGGCGCACTTGGTGCTCATCGAGTGCCGCGAGTCCCTTGCCGGCTTGGAAGTTCTCTTCGACCCGCCACCGCAGACCGGCCACGCGTACGAACGCGGCCAACGGCACGGGGATGGGCGACCAGGCGCGGTAGAAGGCCAGCACGCCGGTGCGCAGGTTACGACGGATGAGCAGCCGGTGCGGCCCGGGCAGGTCGGCTTGGTCGAGGTGGACCAGCGCCCAGGCGTACCAGCGGTGGCCCTTCGACCCTGGGCCGGCGCTGTGGGTCTGCCACACCGACGTGGGCAGCGTCACCGCGAGGTCGACCGCGCGGCGGGTCCCGGCGTGGGTGCGGACGCGGTGGTCGCGGGCGACCGCCAGCACGTAACCGACACCCCGCTGGTGCAGCGTGGCCCGCAGAGCCGGGTCGTTGCCGTACACCTCGTCCCCGGCCACCCATGATGCGGGGGTTCCGGCGTCCAGCGCGTGGCCGATCATCCGCGCGGCCAGTGCCGGCTTGGTCGCGAACGACGTTCGGTCGGGAACGCCCGCGGCGGCACACCGGTCCGGGTCGTCGGTCCACGACCTGGGCAGATAGAGGGCGCGGTCGATGAACGCGTGACCGCGGTCGGTGGCGTAGGTGAGGTAGACGGCGACCTGGGCATTCTCGATGCGGCCGGCGGTGCCGGTGTACTGGCGCTGCACCCCGACTGTGTCGGTGCCCTTCTTCAGATCCCCGGTCTCATCAACGACCAGCACCGCGCCCGGGTCGCCCAGGTGCTCGACCACGTAGTCGCGCAGGTCGTCGCGGACCCCGTCGTGATCCCACGACCCGCGGGACAGCAGGTGCTGCATGCCATCGGGGGTGTTGTCCCCGGCGTGCTCGGCGATCGTCCAGCAGTTCGACCGCGGCAACCCCGCGAGTAGGCCGAGCACCAGCTTGCGCACCCGACCTCGCGGCTCAACCCGGCCGAACCGGCCGGCGACCCGGCCCATCAGCTCGTCCAGCCCACGCCGCCACCGATCAGCGTCTACGCTGTGGCACGCGGCCACCGCAAGATCGTCTTGAGTCGTCACAACCAAGATCATCTGCGGTGGCCGTGCCTCATCCGCGGACCGCCACGCCAACAAGATCACGATCTAGGAGGGTCGGGGACTGGCGCGGTGCCCGGTGGGTCCGTTTCCAGCCCCCGCCCGTCAAACCGTGCATGCGGTTCTCCCGCACACGGCTTACCGACGTTCTTCACC
>JBOGDS010000047.1:0-28939 GCA_050743075.1 Jiangellaceae bacterium
CTCCGCAGGGCGTGCCAGCGCGGAACCGGCAGCGTCGGACGAGCCCACCTCGCCGGCCGCACGAACCCGCCGCCCGCGCAAGGCTGCGGCCACATCCCCAGCCAAGGCGCCGGCGAAGACCAGCGCCAGGCAAGCGCGCGCAAAGGCATCGGCCCAGGCTGTCGAGGTACCGGCCGAGGTGGAGCCGGCACCAGCCGAGGACGGCGCGGCAGCCACCGGTCCGCCGGACGGCACCGGTACGGCCGCTGCCCCCGCCAAGCGCACGCGCCGCCCACGCAAGACCGCGAGCAGCCGGACCTCGGGGCGGGACGACTCGCCGACCGGCGAGGAGTCCGCCGCTGCTCCGTCGGATGCACCGCCTGTGACTCCGGTCGAGGCGGCCGTGATCTCGCCCGAGACCACGCCGGGCATCGCCACAGCCACCTCGCCGCTGTTCAAGGCGCCGGAATTCGCCGGCGCCGATCCGCGACGCCGCAGGACGGCCGAGGCTCCTGTGGCCGCTGACGAGAAGGACGAGGTCGAGGACACGTCGGCCGACGGGGACGACGAATCCACGGCGGACGAGGGCGCCGCCCGCCGTCGTCGCCGTCGCGGTGGTCGCGGCCGGCGCAAGAAGACCGGCGCCGAGGCCGGCGACGACGTCGACGCCACCGACGAGACAGCGGCGACGTCCGCCGAGACGCAGGTGCCGGCCGACGACGAGGCAACTGGCGAGGACAGTGACGGTGCCGCCACCCGGCGCCGGCGGCGCCGACGCCGCCGGAAGGGCGAGACCGACGCCGACGAGCTGCTGTCCGACGACCCGCCCGACACCGTCGTGCGGGTCCGTAAGCCGCGGCCCGCCGGCGACGCCGATGACGAAGTGACCTCCCTGAAGGGATCGACCCGGCTCGAGGCGAAGAAGCAGCGTCGCCGGGAGGGCCGCGAGGCCGGCCGGCGACGCCCACCGGTCATCAGCGAGGCGGAGTTCCTGGCCCGCCGCGAGGCCGTCGACCGGATCATGGTGGTCCGGCAGTCGGGCGACCGGATCCAGATCGGCGTTCTCGAGGACGGCGTGCTGGTCGAGCACTACGTCAGCCGGTCGTCTCAGCAGTCCATGGTCGGCAACGTCTACCTCGGCCGGGTGCAGAACGTGCTGCCGGCGATGGAGGCGGCGTTCGTCGACGTCGGCCGCGGACGAAATGCCATCCTCTACGCCGGCGAGGTCGACTGGGCCGGCCTGGGCAAGCAGGACGGTCCGCGCCGGATCGAGGACGTCCTCAAGTCCGGCCAGTCCGTGCTGGTGCAGGTCACCAAGGACCCGATCGGCCAGAAGGGGGCACGGCTCACCGGCCAGGTCAGCCTGCCTGGCCGCTACGTCGTCTACGTACCGGGCGGCTCCATGAGCGGGATCAGCCGCAAGCTGCCGGACACCGAGCGGACCCGGCTGAAGAAGATTCTCAAGGAGGTCGTCCCCGAGGACTCCGGCGTCATCGTCCGCACCGCCGCCGAGGGCGCCTCGGAGGAGGAGCTCACCCACGACGTGTCGCGCCTGCGCGCGCAGTGGGACGACATCGCGAAGAAGACCTCGGGCAACGCCCCCGCGCTGCTCTACGGCGAGCCGGACCTGGCGATCAAGGTCGTCCGGGATCTGTTCAACGAGGACTTCTCCAAGCTGGTCGTCTCCGGCGACGACGCCTGGGACACCATCGAGTCGTACGTGTCCTACGTCGCCTCCTCGCTGAAGAACCGGGTCGAACGGTGGACCGGGTCGGGCGACGTGTTCACCGCCTACCGCATCGACGAGCAGATCGCCAAGGCGTTGGACCGCAAGGTGTGGCTGCCCAGCGGCGGATCGCTGGTGATCGACCGGACCGAGGCGATGACCGTCGTCGACGTCAACACCGGCAAGTTCACCGGCTCGGGGGGAAACCTCGAGGAGACGGTCACCAAGAACAACCTGGAGGCCGCCGAGGAGACCGTGCGCCAACTCAGGCTGCGCGACATCGGCGGCATCATCGTGATCGACTTCATCGACATGGTGCTTGAGGCGAACCGCGACCTCGTCCTGCGCCGGCTCGTGGAGTGCCTGGGCCGTGACCGGACCAAGCACCAGGTTGCCGAGGTGACGTCGCTCGGCCTGGTCCAGATGACCCGCAAGCGGATCGGCACCGACCTGCTCGAGGCGTTCAGCGAGACCTGCGAGCACTGCAACGGGCGTGGGCTGATCGTGCATCACGAGCCGGTCGACGCGTCCGCGCAAGCTGCGGACGCCGGCTCGGACGGCGGCGGCAGCCGGCGGGGTCGGCGTCGGCGGGGCGACCAGCCCGCGGCCGAGACCTCCGCCGAGACCTCCGCCGAGCAGCTCGACACGGCAGAGGCCCCGTCGGTCCAGGTGGTGGGGGAGCCGGAGGCAGTCGACGGCGCTCCTGCAGCCGCCGCACCGGCTCCCGGTGCGGCTGACGGCCAGCCCGCCCAACGACGGTCCCGGCGGCGGGCGCAGCGGCCGGCCGGCGAGCCCGAAGTCAGGACGGAGCCCGGAGACCGCTCCGGTCTGACCGCCGCGGTCCCGCCGGTTTGACCCGGGGACAGACGGATCCGTACCCTGGTGAGCTGGCGCGACTCGCGCCGGCTACCCGTGCGCCCGCTTCTGGGCGGTAGTGCGCGCCCGTACCTGACGAGTGAGAGTGAGTCCGCGGTGTACGCCATCGTCCGCAGCGGCGGCAGCCAGCAGAAGGTCGCCGTCGGCGACGTCATCGACGTCGACCGGCGCGACGGCGAGGTCGGTGCGACCGTGTCGCTTCCCACGGTCCTGCTCGTCGACGGCGAGAAGGTGACCTCCGACGCCAAGAAGTTGGCGAAGGTGACCGTCACGGCCGAGATCGTCGGGGCCACCAAGGGCCCGAAGATCGAGATCCTGCGATTCAAGAGCAAGACCGGCTACCGCCGCCGCCAGGGGCACCGCCAGAAGTACACCCAGGTCAAGGTCACCGGCATCGAGACGAAGAAGTAGGAACCGGTCATGGCACACAAGAAGGGCGCCTCGTCCACGCGGAACGGGCGCGACTCCAACTCCCAGCGGCTGGGTGTCAAGCGCTTCGGCGGCCAGGTCGTCGAAGCCGGCGAGATCATCGTGCGCCAGCGCGGCACCCACTTCCACGCCGGTGCGGGTGTCGGCCGCGGCGGCGACGACACGCTGTTCGCGACGGTCGCCGGCGCAGTCCAGTTCGGCGTCAAGCGCGGCCGAAGGGTCGTCAACATCGTCCCGGCGGGGGAGTGACCCCCGCTCCAGACATTGTTCGCGAGGGCGGGCTGGTCGGCTGACCAGCCCGCCCTCGTCGCATCGGAGGTGCAGCGATGGCGATCCCGTCGTTCGTCGACCGCGTCGTGCTGCACGTCGCCGCCGGCAACGGCGGGCATGGATGTGTCTCCGTCCGGCGGGAGAAGTTCAAGCCCCTCGGAGGCCCGGACGGCGGCAACGGCGGCAATGGCGGGGACGTCGTCCTCGTGGTCGACCCGAACACGACCACCCTGCTCGACTACCATCGCTCGCCGCACCGCCGGGCCCGCAACGCCGCCGCCGGCCGGGGTGACGACCGCGACGGCGCCCACGGTGCCGACATCGTCCTGCCGGTGCCCGACGGCACCGTGGTGAGCACGCCCGGCGGCGAGGTCCTCGTCGATCTGGTCGGGCGGGGCACGCACTACGTCGTTGCCGGCGGCGGCCGGGGAGGCCTGGGCAACGCCGCACTGGCCAGCACGAAGCGTCGCGCGCCAGGCTTCGCGCTGCTCGGCGAGGCCGGCCAGGAGCGAGACGTCGTGCTGGAGCTGAAGAGCGTCGCCGATGTGGGCCTGGTGGGATTCCCGAGCGCGGGCAAGTCGTCGCTCGTCGCAGCCATCTCGGCGGCCCGCCCGAAGATCGCGGACTATCCGTTCACGACGCTGGTACCCAATCTCGGGGTGGTCGAGGCCGGCGAGGTCCGGTTCACCGTCGCCGACGTCCCGGGCTTGATCGAGGGCGCCAGCGACGGCCGGGGCCTGGGGCACGAGTTCCTGCGCCACGTCGAGCGGTGCAGTGCGCTGGTCCACGTCGTCGACTGCGCCACGATGGAGCCGGGCCGCGACCCGGTCACCGACATCGACGTCATCGAGCGCGAGCTGGCCTCGTACGGCGGCCTCGCCGACCGTCCGCGCCTGGTGGCGCTCAACAAGATCGACGTGCCCGAGGCGCGAGACCTCGCCGACCTGGTGCGGCCCGACCTGGAGGCCAACGGCTGGCCGGTCGTCGCCGTCTCGGCTGCGACCCACGAAGGCCTGCGGGTGCTGACGTTCGCCATGGCCGACGTGGTGGCTGCGGCCCGGGCGGCCGCACCGCCCCCGGAGCGGACCAGGATCGTGCTGCGCCCGGCGGCCGTCGACGACGCAGGCTTCACCGTCACGCGGGAGGGGGAGCGGTTCCGGGTTCGCGGCGCCAAGCCAGAGCGCTGGGTGCGGCAGACCGACTTCGCCAACGACGAGGCCGTCGGCTACCTGGGCGACCGGCTCGCCCGGCTCGGCGTCGAGGACGCCTTGCTGAAGGCGGGTGCCACGCCGGGCGCCGAGGTCGTCATCGGTGGCGACGACGCGGTCGTGTTCGACTGGGAGCCAACGATCCAGGCCGGTGCCGAGCTCCTGTACGGGCCCCGGGGCTCCGACCTCCGCCTCCAGGACGACCGTGACGTCTGATCAAGCTCAGGCCGGGAGACGACGAGCGGGAGGCGAGGGTGTGACACGTGAGGCTGTGGCCGGCGCTCACCGAGTCGTCGTCAAGGTCGGCTCGTCGTCGTTGACGACCGCGTCGGGCGGGCTGGACGGCGAGGGGCTCGTGGCACTCGTCGACACGCTGGCCGCGACCCGGGCGAGCGGACGCGACGTCGTACTCGTCTCGTCCGGCGCGATCGCGGCCGGGCTGGCGCCGCTGGGCCTGGCCCGACGGCCGCGCGACCTCGCGACCCAGCAGGCCGCGGCGAGCGTCGGCCAGGGGTTGCTCGTCGCGCGCTATGCCGACGCATTCGCGCGGCACTCGCTGCAGGTCGGGCAGGTGCTGCTCACCGTCGACGACCTGACCCGCCGGTCCCACTACCGCAACGCGTACCGGACGCTGCACAGACTGCTCGCGCTGGGGGTCGTCCCCGTGGTCAACGAGAACGACACCGTCGCAACGCACGAGATCCGATTCGGCGACAACGACCGGCTGGCCGCCTTGGTTGCGCAACTCGTGCATGCCGATGCGCTGGTGTTGCTCTCCGACGTCGACGGCCTGTACGACGGCGACCCGCGGCGGCCGGGCGCGCGACGGGTTGCTGAGATCCGCGACCTGGGCGACCTGGACGGGCTGGCGATCGGCCGGACCGGGCCCTCGGGCCTGGGCAGCGGCGGCATGCAGACCAAGGTCGAGGCAGCCCGGATCGCCACCGGCTCGGGCATCGACGTGGTACTCGCGTCCGCGCCGGAGGCGGCTCCGGTGCTGTCGGGCGAGCCGGTCGGGACCTGGTTCCGACCCCGGGCGCGCCGGCGTTCGACGCGGCTGCTCTGGCTCGAGCACGCGACCGACGGGCGTGGAAACCTGCACCTCGACGCGGGAGCCGTGCGTGCCGTCGTCGAGCGGCGGCTGTCCCTGCTGCCGGCGGGCATCACGGCCGTATCCGGCACGTTCTCGGCCGGTGACCCGGTCGACCTGCTCGACGAGGCCGGCCGCGCGGTCGCCCGCGGGCTGGTGAACTTCGACTCCGCCGAGCTGCCCGCTCTGCTCGGCCGCTCGACTCACGAGTTGGCTCGCGAACTCGGGCCCGCATACGAGCGTGAAGTCGTGCACCGCGACGACCTCGTGGTGCTTGGACGCGCCTGAATGACGCTGGATGTTCCCGACGGCCTGCGGGCCAGACTCGGCAAGTTGAACGACCCCACGACCGGTTCGTGGCTGGAGCGGCTGCCACGTCTCGCGGCGGACTTCCTCGAGCGTTGGACGCTGCGCGTCGACGGCGACCCGATGCACGGGTTCTGCGCCATGGTCGTGCCGGTCATGACCAGCGACGGCACTGCTGCCGTGCTCAAGCTCAGCTGGCCGCATCCCGAAGCCCGCGACGAGCACCGGGCGCTGACGGTGTGGGACGGCCGCGGCGCCGTGCGTCTCCTCGAGGCCGACCCCGAAGCCTCTGTGCTGCTCCTGGAGCGGCTGGACGCCGGCCGGCGGTAGCCTTCGGGACCATGCGGCAGGTCTCGGACGCATTCCTCCTGACAATGGCCGAAGTTTCTGCGACGTTGATCGGGCTCTTCCTGGTGGGTGTGTTCTTCTACATCGAGACGGGTCCTCGCCGGGGAGACACGTCGCGCGAGATCTTCGTGCGCTACCTGCGATCCGGCACCCGGATCACTCTGATCGTCTTCTCGATCCCCGTCGGTCTCTCGCTCGCCCTGGTGGCAATGGAGCTCTCCTACGCCCGGGTGGTCTTCGCCGTGCTGAGCCTTCTGCTCGTCGCAGCGAACGTCGACAGTGCGCGTCGCGTCCGGGGCGTCGCGACCGTCACCGGGTCAACCACCCTGCTGGCGATGGAGGTCGTGACCTCGATGCTGGTCGTGGCACTCGTCGTCACGCCGTGGGCGCTCGGAGGGCTCCATCCGACCAGGGAGGATCTCACGTGGGCGATCCTGCTGGCCTTCGCCGCGGGCATCCTCAGCATCAGTGGCACCGTGTTGTCGGCGTTCGACCTCGCCCGTGCCGGGGTCGACGTCAGTGACCGCGGTCAGAACGGAACACGCGATCCGTGAGCGCCTGCACGTCACGATCGAGCGTGTCGAAGCGGAGGTTCATCTTCGACTCCAAGGCGTCGAACTTGGCGTCGACCGCGTCGAAGCGGGCGTCGACGATCCCGAACCGCCCGTATACGGATTCGAGCCGGCTGTCGACCACACGAAGCAGCATGCTCGCCATGCCGGCGGTGATCGCCAGGAAACCGCCGATCAGCGTCCAGGTCTGCGCGTCGTTCACGGTCCGTCCCTTCCGTGGACTCGATGATACGACGCCAGCCAGCCCAGCAGACCATGACGACGGGGATGGCGCAGCCTGTGGACGCCGGGCACTCGGCCGTCCGGGCTGTGGACGGACAGACTCGCGCGCAGGAGATGCGCCGTACGCTGACCTGCATGGATACGTCCGACAATGTTGAGCTGGTCCACGACGCCGCCCGACGGGCCAAGGTCGCGGCGGCTGACCTGGCCGTGCGTTCGCGGGCCGAGAAGGATGCCGCCCTGCTCGCCATGGCCGACGCCCTGCAGGTGAGCACTGCTGACGTTCTCGCGGCCAACGCGCGGGACGTGCGGCGAGCGGAGGCGGCCGGCACCGCCGCGGCGACCGTCGACCGCCTGCACCTCACCGGGGAGCGGATCGCCGGCATGGCCGATGGCCTGCGCCAGGTGGCCGGGCTACCCGACCCGGTGGGCGAGGTCGTCCGCGGCTACACGTTGCCGAACGGGCTCGAGGTCAGCCAGCGGCGGGTCCCGTTCGGCGTCGTCGGCGTCATCTACGAAGCGCGGCCCAACGTCACGGCCGACGCAGCCGGACTGTGTCTCAAGAGCGGCAACGCCGTCCTGTTGCGCGGCTCGTCCAGCGCCGCGGAGTCGAACGCCGCCATCGTCGCCGTGCTGCGTGCGGCGCTCGACACGTCGGGTCTGCCGGCCGATGCCGTCCAGCTGGTAGCAGGCGCGGGCCACGAGTCCGCCAAGCACCTGATGCGCGCCCGCGGACTGGTCGACGTGCTGATCCCTCGCGGCGGCGCAGGGCTCATCCGAAGCGTCGTCGAGGAGTCGACCGTGCCTGTGATCGAGACCGGGGTGGGCAACTGCGCCGTCTACGTCGACGCCGACGCCGACCTCGGCCAGGCGCTGGCCATCCTGCTCAACGCCAAGACACAGCGGCCCAGTGTCTGCAACGCCGCCGAGACGCTGCTCGTCCACGCCGCCGTTGCCGACGGGTTCCTCCCGAGTGCGCTCTCGGCCCTACGCGACGCCGGCGTGACGGTACACGGAGACGAGCGCGTGCGTTCCTACGACGATGCCGTCGTCCCGGCCACGGACGGGGACTGGGCCGCCGAGTACCTGTCACTGGACATCGCGGCGGGGGTCGTCGACTCCCTCGACGATGCGGTCGCCCACATCCGACGGTGGGGGAGCGGGCACACGGAAGCCATCGTCACGAGATCCCTGGCCAGCGCACGGCGGTTCGTCGCCACCCTTGACTCCGCCGCCGTCATGGTCAACGCGTCGACCCGGTTCACCGACGGCGAGCAGCTCGGCTTCGGCGCCGAGATCGGTATCTCGACCCAGAAGCTGCACGCCCGCGGGCCGATGGGACTGCCGGAACTGACGACCACAACCTATGTCGTCACTGGTGACGGTCACGTCCGCGAGTGACCGGTCCGACCGCTAGGCTGCGGAGCCATGACGACGGCCATGAATGCGGCGGTGCGGCTCGCGGAGCAGGCCGGGGCCGCCGAGGGAGTGCCATCGCTGGTGTGGGGCCTGGGCGCGCTGGGGATCCTGCTCACCCTGCTGTTGGGCACACTCGTGTTCGGCAAGGGCCGTCCGCACGCCTGAGCGCAGCACCGCAGCTACGTTGGCGTCCGTGAGCGAGCACAAGCGGCTGGGCGTCATGGGTGGGACCTTCGACCCGATCCACCATGGCCACCTCGTCGCTGCCAGCGAAGTGCAGTCCTGGTTCCGCCTGGACGAGGTCGTCTTCGTCCCCACCGGCCAGCCGTGGCAGAAGTCCGAGCGGGAGGTCTCGGCGGCTGAGGACCGCTATCTGATGACCGTCATTGCGACGGCGTCGAACCCACGCTTCTCGGTGAGCCGGGTCGACATCGACCGTTCCGGCCAGACCTACACCGTCGACACGTTGCGCGACCTGCGGTCGCTGCGCGGGCCGGAGTGGGAGCTGTTCTTCATCACCGGAGCCGACGCGCTGGAGCAGATCCTGTCCTGGCGCGACCATGACGAGCTGTTCGAGCTGGCGCACTTCGTCGGCTGCACGCGGCCCGGCCACACGCTGTCCAACGCTGGCCTGCCGGAGGGGCGGGTCAGCCTGGTGGAGGTGCCGGCGCTGGCCATCTCGTCGACCGAGTGCCGCCAGCGGGTCCGCGACGGTGAACCGATCTGGTACCTCGTCCCCGATGGAATCGTCCAGTACATCACCAAGCGTCGGCTCTACGCCGTCGGCGCGACGTGAGATCCTGGACGACGACCGAGTAGTCCACGAAAGGCCCTGCGCTTGCCCGCCTCCTACCGAGCCGTTGCGCTCGCCGTGGCCGCCACCGAAGCGGCCGCCGAGAAGCTTGCCGACGACATCGTCGCCATCGACGTTTCCGACCAGCTCGTCATCACCGATGCCTTTGTCCTGTGTTCGGCTCCCAACGACCGCCAGGTCAAGGCGATCGTCGACGGCATCGAGGAGCGGCTGCGCTATCTCGATGCCAAACCGATCCGCCGCGAGGGTGAGCGCGAAGGCCGCTGGGTCCTGCTCGACTACGGCGACATCGTGGTCCACGTCCAGCACGCCGACGACCGTCAGTTCTACTCACTCGAGCGGCTCTGGAAGGACTGCCCGACGATTCCGTTGCCCGAGGCCGCTCTCGTCGGGCGCGACGGGCGTCGGAGGGGGTCGCCCGGGGCGGGCGGGTGAGCCGCCGGATCGTCCTGTGGCGCCACGGCCGTACGGAGTGGAACGCGAGCGGGCGCTTCCAGGGACAGACGGACATCGCGCTCGACGCCGTCGGCCGCGAGCAGGCGGTCGAAGCCGCCCGCCGGCTGGCCGCGCTCGATCCGGAGCTGCTGGTGTCGTCGGACCTGCAGCGCACCCGCGACACGATGGCGGCGCTGGCCGCCCTGACCGGCACGTCGGTCCAGCTGGACCCGCGGCTGCGTGAGACGTATGCCGGAATCTGGCAGGGCTGCACGGGCGCCGAGATCGCTGCGCAGTGGCCGGACGAGTACAGAGCCTGGCGCGCTGGCGACCCCCTGCTGCGGGTCGGCGGCGGCGAAACCCGCCAGGACGTGGCCGAGCGGATGTCTGCCGCGGTGCGCGACGTGGCGGCCAAGCTGTCCGACGACGGGCTCGCCGTGCTGACGACGCACGGCGGCGCCGCCCGGCTCGGCATCGCGGCGCTGATCGGGATGCCGCTGGAGCGGTTCACGAACATCGGCGGGCTGTCGAACGGCTCCTGGTCGATGCTGCGCGACACCGACCAGGGCTGGGTGCTGGTCGAGCACAACGCCGGCACGCTCCCGTCGCCGGTCGCCATCGAGGAGGGCTGACCCGCAACGCGGGATCGCTGGCGTAGCGCTAGAGCGCTGGCGTAGCGCTATGGCGACGATTCAGATCCGTGAGGTTCCCGAGAGTGCCTATGAGGTCATCCGAAGGCGGGCCCGGGCCGCTGGCCAGTCGATCCAGGCCTATATGCGCGACCGGGTCGTCGAGCTGGCGTCGCGGCCCACCAAGGGGGGAGGCTGTCGTCGCCATCGAGGCGGCGCTGGTCGATCAGCCGACGCCTGACCTCGCGTCGATCGTGGCTGACGTCGAGGCCGACCGCAGGTGACGCTGGTCGTCGACGCGTCCGCGCTGGTATACGCGGGAATCGGCCTGGACAGGCCCGGGCGGCGCCTTCGTGAGCGTTTGGTGAGCGAGATCTGTCATGCGCCGCATCTCGTCGATGCTGAGTTCGGCAACGCGCTCCGCCGCCGGGTGCACAGAGGTGAGCTGCCGGCGGCGGTCGCAGGGGTCGTCTTTCGCCACGCGCCCGTCCTGGCCGACCATCGCCACGAACAGTACGGCTCGCTCGCCCAGGTGGCGTGGGGCATGCGGGACAACCTGACGTTCTACGACGCCCTCTATGTCGCACTGGCTGCCGCGCTGGGAGTCCCGCTCGTCACGGTGGATCGACGGCTCGCGGGCGCGCCGGCCCTGCCATGTGACGTCGAGCTCGTCGGCTGAGGCGGACGATTATGAGCCGAGCACGAGCGTCCGTTACCCTTGCTGGGCCCGTCAGGTACGGGGCTGTGGCGCAGCTGGTAGCGCACCTCCATGGCATGGAGGGGGTCAGGGGTTCGAGTCCCCTCAGCTCCACCATTTGGTCGAAGTTCCAACCCTGCCCCCGTGATCGGTGGGCAGAGTTTCTTCGTTCCGGGTTCAGGTGGATGTCGGGGTGGAGCTGGCCGGTGCGCTGCCAGAACTCGGCGTGCAGCCGGTTGGTGGGATTCAGCACGGTCTCGTAGACGCCGGTGAACTCCGAACGCACGTCCAGGTTCTCGGTGAGCGTGATCTTGGTGAAGAACGCCTGGATGCACAGCCGCTTGCGGGCGTCGTCGCAGGCAAGGTAGAAGGCGTGCGCGTTGGTCGCCAGGTGCAGGTAGGCGCGCAGGCGGAGCTTGGCGTCCACCCGGCCCGCCCGGTAGGCGGAGAGCCGTTGGTCGATGTGCGCACGCCGCTCCCAGCAACTCTCGTCGCCGTGGTGCTGGGGGCGCGCATGGTCAGCTCACCTCAGCCCGATCCCCGACCGGGCAGGTGCCGGGTGCGACCGGGAGTGCACCCCGAACGCGGTCACCGGCGGCAGCCGTCGTGCTCGCTCGCTCATCGCCCGCCGGGTCGCCGCGACCGTCTGGCCGGGCAGGTGCCGGGCACGCCGGGCCAGCTCGGCGTGGAAGTCGATGCCCCGCCTCGCCACCCGGCCGCCGGCATGCGTCATCAGCTCGGACGGACGCACCCACGCCACCCCGCGTTCAGGCTTCTTCGCGCGCTGCTGGGTGGGCTGTTGGGTGAGGGAGGGGTCGCGTGCCGTGCCAGCACATTCGGCTCTGCACCGGCAATGGCATCATCGGAGTGCGCGTTCTCCGCGGGTTCGCGGTCCACGCGGCGGTTCTGGTCGGGGTTCATGCGGTCTCCTCCTCATCGGGTCCGGTCAGCGCGGGCCGGGTGGCGAACCAGCGGCCCACGGTGGAGGGGTGCACGCCGACATGCCGTGCGATCGCCTTGTTCGACCACCCCTCGTGCCGCAACAGCACCGCCACCTCACGGCGACCAGGGCCGGGCGCGGACTCGGCCGCAGGGTCGCCGGCCCTCTCGGGCGACGCTGGGGCAAGAGGTCGAGTGAGCACGACAGTGAGGTGCGTGATCGCCAGCAACACCAGCGGCGGCACCGCCGCCACACAGGCCGCCAGCACACCGGGCACGTCGGCATCGGCAGCGACGACCGCATGAAGGGCGTTCGCGGTCACGGAGACGAGCGCACCGGCCATCAGCAGCAGCCACGGATACCAGGCCGACCGTTGACCGGCCAGGGCGACGACCGCGACGGTGGAGACGACGATGATCCCGTCCACGATCAGCGGCCGCGCCCACGCCTGGAAGGGCGGCTTGTTCCCCTGGCGTAGAAGCCGGTGCAACGTCCACCACAGCTCTGCGCGGGGTCTCAGCCGCACTGCTCTCAATGTCTGAGTCAGTCATGCTCCTGGCCGAAGTGAAATGACTGATGACTTCCACCATCGACACACGTTGCGATGCATGACTTCTCGTGATGTTCGCTGCATTTTCGGCCGCCACGATCCGGGCCTTCTACGACTTGTCTGCGTCTGCGCGCAGCAGGCACCACGCGCCGACTATCAGCGCCGACAGTGACCAGGCGATGAGCGAGATCGATGATGAGGTGGCCGTCATTTGGGCATCTCCAGGGCCTTCTCCAAGCAGGAAGAAGGAAGCGCCGGAACCGGGTAGAAGTTCGATGAGCCGCACGGCCCAGTCGTAGGGAACGACCTGGAGTACAAGCGGCAATACGAACATCAGGGCGAACGCACTCGAAAGTGCCGCCGCAGTGCTACGCGTCGCCAAGCCAAGGCCGACTGACAAGAGCGCGGCTGTGGCGTAGACGAATGCCACGTGAGCGAGCGTTGTCACTGCGTCTGCTGAGAAGAACTGAAGCTGGGGCGCAAAGAGCCAGATGACCAGGCTCGCGCCCGCCACGAGTGCGAGCCCGAGGAGGGTGGTCGTCACGACGATCACTCCCACACGGGTGGCGAGGAGGATGGGGCGCCGTCGCATCCACTGCGGGCTGGGGACGATTCGGTAGTGTGTCGTTCCGTTGGGTTTCGCTCCTGATCATGTAGGAGTGCGGGCGATCCTTCGAGTGTCGAGGAGACGCCGGCCTGATGAGTGCAACTACGCTCGCCCTGACCATCGAGACGCCCGAGCTGGGTGGGTTCTCGTCCTGGAACGCCTTGGAGTCGTTGGCGGTGCAGATGGGCGGTGAGGTGCCGGCGGCGGCGCTGGCCAGGGCGCTGGACGATGCTCAGGCCCGGCTGTTGGATCAGTGCTGCGGTCCGGCGTGGAGACCGGTGCGACACTTGCCGGCACCGTTCGCCTGCCCGCGGTGCGGGGCCGGGGCGGACTTCGCCCGGTACGGGGTGCGGCCACGGCTGCGCAACTTGCGTACCGCGGTCGGGACGGTGGAGTTGAGGTTGGCGAACGTGCGCTGCCGCTGCTGCGAGAAGGTGTTCGCGCCGCTGCTGCTGCTGCTCGGGCTGTGGGGTAAGCGGCGCACCGACCGGCTCACCGTCGATCTGGCCGAGCTGGGGGTGCAGATGTCCTATGGCGTGCCTCCACTACGCCCGCGCCGCTGGCATCAGCGCCGACCTGGCGGGCACCGGTGCCACGCCGGGGCAGGCCCACGGCGCGCTGGCCGACATCGCTGCGCTGCTGTCCGCAGCCGACGGCACGCTCGAGTCCGAGCATCCCGGCCCGCCGGTGGTGCTGCTCGATGGCACCGGGGTGCGCGCCGGGAAGGCCAAGAACGGCACCGGGGCGAACCTGGCGATCGGGCTGACCGGGCGCTGTGGTCCTGCGGGTCGGCGCCGAGCCCGCTCGCACCTACTCGGGCTCAGCGTGGGTGAGGACTGGTCGATGCTTGGCCCGCAGCTGCAGCACCTGCCCGCCCCGGAGCTGGTCGTCCTCGACGGCGAGACCGCGATCACCGCACTGGCGCAGCGGCTGTGGCCCGATGCGCCGATCCAACGCTGCTGGTGGCACCTGGCGCACGGCCTGCGCAAGGCCTTCTACGCCGACGACGCCGCCAACCGCCACGTCAACCCCCACTGGGCCCGCAACTGCGCCACCGAACTCGGGGAGCTGTTGCGTGAGCAGATCCGCCACGAACACACCACCACCGAGGCACTGGCCGTCTGGGACGCCTTCACCGCCGCCATCCCGGCGTCGCTGACCAGTGCACACGCCTACCTGGCCGCTGCCCGCCCGCACGCCTTCACCTGCCTGGACCCATCGCTACGCCGCACCCTGGCCCACCTGGGCGGACCCGAACTAGGTACCGGCGTCCTGGAACGCCTGATGCGCGAACTGAACGCCCGCACCGACATTGGCGGCTCCCGCTGGTCGGTCCCCGGCCTACGCGACCTGCTCACCGTCCTGACCGCCCGCGCCCTGCACCACCCCGCCTGCAAGGAGAATCAAGCGCGCCACCCGCCAGCCGAACACCATCCCCTTCAGCCTGCAGAAACTCAACGCAACGTGATGCTACCGACGCTTCCGCGTGTGGCGTGGTCCGCGGTCGCGGCGAGCGTCGCGAGGACGAGGATTCCGAACATGCCGAACTCGCCGAAGATCCCCGCGAGTCTCCAGGGTGATCCGCCCGGTTCAGCGTTCGCACCGGATGAGACGCCAGCGAGTGCGGCGATTCCCAGCATTCCGACGCTTGTCACGAGTGTGAACACCCAGGTGGATCGCACGGTCCATAGGCGGTTCCACTCGGCTGAGACGTTCCGGGCGAGGGTGACGGTGGTGATCATCGGTCTGCTCCGTCCCTGGCGTCCAGAGCAGGATTGCTGCTTTCGCCGCGGTACTCGACGCTGTTCTCAGTCAGCCGGCGGTAGGCGTGTTCGAGGGACTGTTCTACCTCCGCGAGGTCGCGGACCGGTATGCCGAGGTTGTGGGCGAGGGTGCTGATCTCCGCTGCCGACAGACCCTCGATTTCGACCTCTTCGGCTTTCGTCCGTGCGGCCAGTACGTTGCAACCAGTGAGAGCGGAGACAAGCTCGTCCGGGGCGGTGGTCCGCACTCGTACTCGCTGCCCTCCGAGCGAGCCGAGGGCGATCAGTTGAAGCTCACTCATCAGGTGGCTGGATACGAACACTGTGCGGCCGTCATCCGCGAGGCGACGCAGGAGAGCCCTTATCCAGGACACGCCGTCGAGGTCGAGGCCGTTGACGGGCTCATCGAAGAGGAGGATCGCGGGGTCACCTAGCAAAGCAAAGCTGACGCGATTCCGAGCCGTTGCCGCATACCGAGTGAGTAGCCCTTGATGCGACGGTCCGCGGCCCCTTCAAGACCGGCCTGGCCGACCAGCTCATCGACACGCTTGAGTGGTAGACCGTTGCTGCGTGCGCCGATGCGAAGGTGACTCCGCCCCGTCCGCCCCGGATGCATCGCGTTTGCGTCCAGCAGCGCGCCTACCTCGCGGAGCGGTTCGGAGATTTCGACATAGGGGCGGCCTCCCACCAGCGCCACGCCATCGGTGGGACGGTCCAGGCCCATGATCATGCGCAGGTCGATTTGCCCGCGCCGTTGGGGCCGAGGAAGCAGGTGACCTTGCCCGGCGCGACATCGAAGGTCAGGTCATCGACGGCGCGAATGGTGCGGTACGTCTTGGTGAGTCCTTTGACCCTGATCATGATCAGGGCTCAACCGTGTGTTGCGGGCGCGGCGCAGAGTTGCTGCCGGTCGATGTCCCCGCCTGCGCCGACTCCTCGGGTTCCCACCGGAGGAGGTCGCCGGGTTGGCAATCGAGCACCTCGCACAAAGAGGCGAGCGTGGTGAATCGAACCGCCTTGGCCCGGCCGTTCTTGAGCACGGCCAGATTCGCGGGCGTAATGCCCACGCGCTCTGCGAGTGTCCCCACGGCCATCTTGCGTCGGGCCATCATCACATCGATGTCGACAACGATCGCCATCAGATCACCTCGTTCAACTCGGCCTGGAACTCGTTCGCCTGAGCATCACGGGCTACTGCCTGCGCGAGAAGGGCTCGGAGGACGAGGACGATCAGGGCCACGACCGCGATCAGCACACCTGCTCCACCGATCAGCAGAACCATGCCGGGAGCGACTGCCTCACCCGGGGTGAGGATGACGCCCAGCACGAACGTAAGCAGCGACGCGGCTGCCTCTGCGCCGATGATGATGTTCACGTATCGGAAGGCCGCGTGGGAGAACACCGTGCCCCGGCGGGCCATCGTCACCAGCCGCCATACGCACACGAAGGTGACCTCGACGGTCAGGACCGCAAGGACGGCGATGACGATGAGCGGGATGCGCAGGTAGGCGTAGTCCGGGGCCAACTCGTTGAGGTCGATGGCCATCAGAGGCACCATCACCACCTGCACGAACAGCGAGCCGACGAGCACCATAGCCAGCACGATGCGCACCGCGAGAACAGTTGGTCTTCCCATAAGGGCCTCCTTCGATCGAGTTGCGGTGCTAACCTATCGGCTAACAGTTGATACCGCAAGTTGTCCGATAGGACGGGTACCCCGTCAGGTCCTGCGTGCGGGCAGGCCGAGAGCCGTCACATGCCCCCTCGCTGTAGCGACATCGCACCCGTGACCTGTCGCCTCACGCCTGGCTTGGAGGTGCGGCTAGCGTCCGGTCACGGCCGTGTTGTGATCTTGCGCGGATGGGGCGTGCGCAGGGTCGACAATGCCCTCGCGGCCTGTCGTGGCATGACTCCGTTGCCGAGGGCGGTCAGCTGCTGCGCGTGGCTCAGACCGTGGTGCGAGTCAGTGACCCAGCCGCGTTCGAGTCCATCGGCCATTCCGCGAACCGTGGGGCCGGCCGGTACTGGCCGTTCTCGTTCACAACAGTTGGAGTGGGAGCGGCCCGTCCGACAACGAGCTCCCATCGTCTGATCGCGATGGCGTAGCGTCCCCAGCGTCGAAAGGCCTCCCGATCAGTGACCAGAGCATCTCTGGCTCCCGCGCCGGACGCCGCCCCCCGGGACCGTTGATGGCCAGATCGATGACTTGATGGGACAGGGCGATCGTTTCCTCGCCGAGCCCGGACCTGATCCAGGCTCTCCCCGCCGCGTGCGGAGTCGGACGCCAGTGGAGTACGGAACAGCGCGGTGCGCGAGGATGAAGATACGAAATCGGGGATGGGGCGCACCGACGTAGGTAGCGGGTAGGCCGAGCCATCTTGTGTCTTACCGGAGGTCGGCCTGTCGCGCGTCAAGATTCTTGGCAGGGCTGTTGAGTCAGTGCTGAAGGAGAATCTGGATCATGGGAAGACCACCAACTGTTCCGGTTGAGACGAAGACGAGTGACCACGGCCCCGGCGTATGACCCGCTGCCCGCCGACGCCGACCTGTTCGGAGCCGTCGCGCAGGTCGAGGCTGCCCTCGTCCACCTGGAGGATGTGGCCTTGGCCCGGGCGACCCGGGCCGCGCTCGCCGAGGGCGGCGAACCGACGGCGTGGGAGCAGGTCAAGGCCGAAGCCGGACTGTGACCGGGGGGTGACGTACAGGGTCGTGCTGGTGCCGAGCGCCCGCTAACAGTTCCTCGCGCTGGACAAGCCGGTCCGTGCCCGGGTCGGCGACTACCGGGTGACTTGCGTCGTCGATGACGACGTAAGGGTGGTGACCGTCGCCTGGGTGGGGCACCGCAGCAAGGCCTACCGCGACCCGTCATAGCGCGTCTATCGGTGAGAGCCGCCGGTACGCCTCACGGGCGCGCTCGGCCCGGTTCGCGGCAGCGTAGCGGCGCAGCATGACTCGCGACTTCCACCCGGCAAGCTCCTGAAGGTCGCCCTCGGCGCCGCCGGAGCGCAGCCACGCGTCGGCGAACCCGTGCCGGAACATGTGCGCGTAGAGCCGAACGCCGATCTCGCGGCCCCGGCGCTCCAACATCTGCCGGATGCCGTCCGAGGTCAATCTGCCCTTCTGTGAGAGCCACAGGTCTGGGGAGTCGGCCCGGCCGTGCATGCGACGGGATCGCAGGTACCGGTCGACCGCCTGGGCCGTGCGGGCGCCGAAGGGGACCGTGCGGTGCCGCTTGCGATGGGTCGCGTCGCCCTTGCCCTCCACGTAGACCAGCCGGGCGCGCAGGTCGAGGTCCTCGGTGGTTAGGCCGGCCAATTCCGAGCGGCGCATGCCGGTGTCGGCCAGCAGCAGTATCACGGCGGCGTCCCGCCGGTCGGAGAAGTCCCTGCCAGCACAGGCGGCGAGCAGCGCCTTCATCTGGGTCTTGGTTAGTATCTCGGTGTGCGGCTCGGGCACCTTCGGCGGCGACGTGGCCGCGCAGGCCGACCAGCCAGCCGCGGATGTCGTCGGCGGTGACGGTGGTCACGTCGTCGGCCTGGCCGTTCGCTGCGAGCCAGTCGGCGAACTGGACCACAGCTCGGGAGTAGTTGTCCAGCGTCCTCGGCGACTTGCCCTCGGCGTCGATCGCGAGTTGAAAGCTGGCCAGCAGGCCGCCGAAAGGGTCAGTCACGGTGTTGATTATGCGTTGTCCGCACGCCATCGTCAGCGCATGACTCGCGTTTCCGCAGGTGGTGGACAGGGGCGGGTTCGATCCGCCGACCTTCCGCTTTTCAGGCGGACGCTCTCCCAACTGAGCTACCTGTCCTCGGTACGAGCCCAAGAAGTCTAACCGAACACGCCGGTACCGATCGACGGGACGACCGGCCGGCCAGGGCACGTGAGGGCGCGGTGGTCGCGGTGTGTCAGGCTTCGCGCGGACGGGCGGTGCGACTCACGGCGGAGGCAGCGTGGAAACGACGGGACAGGACCCGAGGACGGTAAGCCTCCGGCGGTCGGACCGGACCTGGATGGTTGCCCTGGCGGCCTCGTTCTGGGGCACGTCGGCGCTGATGCGCGAGCCGCTCACCCGGGACATGGGCCTCGCCCCGTCCACCATCGTCTTCGTGGAGCATGTGGTCCTGGTGTTGTGCCTGTCACCGTGGCTGGCCGGTGCCGTGCGGTCGTTCCGACGGGCGACGCCGCGGACGAAAGCGGCTGTCGTCGTCATCGGGGTGGGATCGTCAGCGTTGGCGACCACGATGTTCACGGCCGCCTTCGCGCTCGGCGACCCGATCACGCCGCAGGCGCTGCAGAAGCTTCAGCCGGTCTTCGCCATCCTGCTCGCCGCGCTGCTGCTGGGCGAGCGGATGCGGGCGAGCTACTGGCTGTTCGCGGTGCCCGCGATCGGCGGCGCCTGGCTGCTCGCCTTCGCGCAGCCCATCGACGTCTCGATCGGCAGCGCACAGGCGGCGCTGCTGGCTGTGGGTGCGGCGAGCCTGTGGGCGGCCGGGACGGTGCTGGGCCGGCTCGTCGGATCGGAGCTGGGCGCCACGCACGTCACGGTCCTGCGGTTCTTCTTCGGACTGGTTGCCATGGTGGTCGTCGTCGGCGTCAAGGGAGACCCCTACCTCGTGCCGTGGGACAGTGTTCCGCTGCTGGTGCTGCTCGCACTGCTTCCCGGGCTGCTCGCGTTGAGCATCTACTACCGCGGCCTTCGGGGCACCCCCGCGACGCGGGCGACGCTGGCTGAGCTGGCGTTCCCGTTGACCGCTGCCGCCGTCGGGGTGGTCGTGCTCGAGGCGAGCTTGGCCGCATCGCAGTGGGTCGGCTTTGTCGTCGTCCTGGTGGCAGTTACAGCTCTCGTCGTCCACGAGCACAACAGCCGCCGGCCAGCCGTGGCCGTGCCCGACCGGGTCGAGGACGCCGTCGGCACCGGCTGACGCTCGTCAGTCCGACTGGCGGCTGCGGGAGCGGGCGTCGAGGCTGGCCAGGTAGGCGTTGTACGCCACCCGCTCGGCCTCGGCGTCGCCCTCCTTGCGGTCGAAGCGACGGGCTTCGCGCGCGTCCGACCGGTACCACTGCACGAACAGGACGCCGATGACGAATAGCCCGGGCAGCTCTCCGAATCCCCAGGTCAGCTGGCCGGCCAGCTCCTGGTCCGCCAACGGTTCGGGCAGCCAAGGAATCTCGGTCGCGAGCTGGCGGTAGTAGTCACCCGCGATCAGCCTGGCCGACTCGAGCAGCGCGACGCCGAAGAAGGCGTGAATCGCCACGGCCGCGAACTGCAGCACGACGCGGGCCACGAACGGCGGGCGCTTCGGCAGCGGGTCGATGCCGATCAGCACCTCGTAGAACAGGTAGCCGGCGAGCAGGAAGTGCAGGCTGAGCAACGTGTGCGCCGTGTGGTTGCGCATCGCGTACTCGAACAACACGGTGAAGTACGTGACGAACGGCCCGGACACGAAAATCGCCAGCGCGACCAGGGGATGGGTCAGGAACCGCACCGCCCGGCTCTGCGTGGCTGCGACCAGCCACTCCCGCGGCCCGGTCTCACCGCGCCGCGCAGGCCGGAGCGTCCGCAGTGCCAGTGTCACCGGACCGCCGAGCACCAGCAGTACCGGAGTCACCAGCATCAGAACCATGTGCTGGCTCATGTGTACCGACAGCATCGTGATGCCGTAGGTCATCAGACCGGTGAGCTGCACGACGGCGATCGAGCCGACTCCGGACAGCCACGCCACGGTGCGGCCCGCCGGCCACGCGTCGCCTCGTCGACGCAGACGCCATACGCCTCCGAGGTAGAGCAGGACTGCCGCCAGGCACCCGAGCGCGAAGACCGCGTCGGGGTAGATCTGGGTGACCAGCCGCAGCGGTGTGGGCTCGGGCGGGACCGGATAGCCGAGCAGCTCCCGCACGGCCGTCATCGGTACCAGGTCGGACGGGGCCGGCGGCGGGGTCCGGCTGAGCGCCACGCCGAGAGCCAGAGCGACGCCCATGATGACGACCTCTCCCGCCGCCAACCGGCGGAATGCGCCGGCGCGGCCCGCGTCGAGCTGGTCCAGCGTCCGCCGCCGGTGGGCCGCACCGAAGAAGCCGAGGGCCACCAGGGCGGAGACCTTGGCGAGGACGAGCAGGCCGTACGCGGTCGTCACCAGGTCGGCGAACGAACTGAGCCGGATCCAGGCGTTGAGGACGCCACTGGCGCCCACCGCGACGAAACAGCCCAGGGCCAGCGCCGAGTACGCCCGCGCGACGCGGGCGACCTGGCTGCCGCGGTTCGCCGCGTACCACGAAACGGCGACCAGCCCGCCGACCCACAGTGCCATCCCGGCGAGGTGCACGAGCAGAGACGTGATCGCCGCGTGGTGGTAGTCGCCCGTGGCCGAGTGCCCGGTCCATGCGGGAGGGACGAGTGCGCCGATGCCGAGGCAGAGCACCGCGATGGCGCCGCCGCGGCTCAGGGTCAGCCGCGCGGCCGGCACCAGCGCCAGCACCAGGACGAAGACTGACGCGTACGCCCGGCCCTGGGTGACGCTTCCGGTGTAGCTGGCCAAGGCGTTGCTGTCCAGGGCCGCCCACAAGGGCTGGCCGATCAGGTCGGAGAAGGTCAGCAGGTGGACGACGGCGGCGGCTGCCGCCCACACGATCGCCGACATCGCCGCGGCGCGCAGAGCGCGTAACGCCTCGCCGCTCAACTCGCCGCCGCGGGCGGGCAACATCGCGGCCAGAGCGAGAAACCCGACCGTGACCGCGGCCGAGCCGTCGAGGACGGCCTGGGAGACCGGCAGCACCCACCGGGTGAGCGGGCCCGGGTCGGGCAACCCGGGGACTGCGACCTCGGTACCGCCGCCTCCCAGCAGGAGGGCGCCGAGAAGGACCACCAGCGCCGTCCCGGCCGCCGTAGTACCCCACCGCCGGACCGTGGGGACGTACGTGGCGGCGGGCTGGCGGGCGGCCATCGACATCACGCCCCGGACTCCGCCCCCGCATCGTGAGGCCGCGCACGGGGGCGACGGCCACCCATCGTGAAGTACACGGCCCCACCGACTGCAACGGCAGCGGCAATTCCGCCGACGACCGCCAACAGACCCCCCGAACCGGCATCGTCGTCGGCCGGGGCTGCGACATTCGTATCGGCGGCGGCGTCGTGGCCCGCGTGCTCATCGAGGTCGGCGGGCGGCCTGGCTGTCTCCCCGGCCGGTGGAACCGACGGGGTCGCCGATCCCGTCGGCCCGGTCACCGTGAAGGTCACCGATCCGGTGATCGGGTGCCCGTCCGCGGACACGATGCGGTACGTCACCTCGTACTCGCCCGATGCCAGGTCGGCGACGGCCTGGCTGACGCGGGCGCCGACGACCTGGGGGTCACCCTCCTCGTGGTGGCCGCCACCCGCGTCGAGCACAGCGACCTGGTTGAAGTCGCGCTGGACCGGTTGGTCGAACTCGAGCTCGACGGTGATCGGGGCTTCGGTCACCGTCGCGCCGTCCTCCGGGGTGCTGCCGATGAGCTCGTTGTGCGCCGCCGCCGTCCCCGCGTTCAACGCGAGGACTGCGGCGGTGCCGGCGAGCGCGATGCCGAACCGGGCGATGTCACGCACGGGATCGCCTCAGTGACCATGCGCCGACACCGAGCCCGACGGCGCCCACCGCGAGGCCGGCGACCGCCAGCCCGCGAGCGACGCCGTCCGACGAGTCCCCACCGCCCGAGTCTCCCCCGGATGCGTCTTCACCCCTCCGCTCGGCCCGGATGGCTGCTCTCTCCTCGGCCGTGGGGCGCTCGCGGTCCCCGTCCTCCCGGGCGGCTTGGCGATCATCATCTCCGTCGCCACCTCCGCCTCCGACAGGGGCGACGATCAGCGCCGGCGCCGGGTGTTCGGCGTCGGGCGCGTCGGCCCACGCCACGACCTCGCCGTCGTCGTAGGTCTGCTCGGCAGGCAACGCGTACTCGCCGGGCTCGGGAAGGGGTCCGACCGAGATGGCGAACTCGTCGAACTCGCCGGGGCCGATCCGGACACCATCGTTGGCGGTCCAGGTGACGGCCGTCACGGCCTCCTCGAGAGTGAACTCGCCGACGTCGATGGGCTCGGGGAGAGGCTCCCTGGTGAGCTCCGCCGTCCAACCGACATGCGGCTGGACCGATACGGACGGGAACGGGGTGTCAGCTGGCAGCTCGACCCGCAACGCGACGGTGCCAGCGGTATCGGACTCGTTGGGAACGCGGAACGTGAGCTTGGAGAACGAGCCGGACGTGTCGACGTCGGGCCGGACGGTCACGTGGGCTGCGGCGATCGTCGGCACGGCAATGAGAAGGCCGACGGTGCCCAGTGCCGCCAGGGCGGCGCGCGTACGCGCCCGCGAGTGCGTTGTCATCTGTGGTCCTGTCGATCATGGGCGCGACGGCGCCCGGATGAGGTCGGCGTCAGATGCTCGTGAGCATCGGCGGACCTCGCCGGGGAGCGGTGCGCGCGACGTTCAGGACGTACGTGTGGCCGACGATGGGAGCATGCCGTGGGCGCGGAGGGACGGCCCGTGGGAGGTCTTCGGCCCACGCGTGGAGGTCACCTGTCCGTCGCAGCAGCAATGTCGACGACAGAGCCGCCATCGACCAGAGCACCGACTCGCTGCTGGCGAGCAGGACGGTCAGCGCCAGCGCGGCCGCGGCGTGCGCCACGACCATGCCGGGCGCGACGGCGGCGGGCGGGTGGTGATGGGCGGACATCGTGAGCAACGTGTGCAATAGCGGCTGGGACAGGAAGACCAGTGCGGCGATCTGACCGACCCCCAGGCGCCGGTCGGCAAGGGCGACACAGGCAGCCGACAGCAGCGCGGCGGCCAACATGAACGGCCCGAGGGCCGGTTCGCGGCCACCGGCGACGACATGGGCAGCCGCAGGGAGAAGCAAGCACGCGACGGAGAGGGCCAAGCCGCGTGCCACGCGGCTACCTCCACGGCCAGGCGAGCTCACGGGGTCCACACTAGGCTCACGCCCCCGAGGCCGTCAGGGTTCACCCCCCATTCACCCGGAGGCCGGGTGGATGGCCGGGTGGATGGCCGGGCCCAGTCCCATGTCCAGTCGACACCTGCCGCGCCTGTGCCGAACTGGTCGGCGCAGCGCTCGACCGTCCCGCTCGCCTTGCCTTCCAGCTGGAAGCGGCCGTGGAGGCGCAGGTCGCCGGAGATCGGCAGGACCAGCGTGGGATCCGCTCTGCGTTGGTCCCGACCCGTGGTCCCAGCGGGAATGACGGAGCTCGGGACCGGGAGCTAGGGACATGGGTCCCCATCTTCAGGGCCGGTGACGGTGGTGCTCTCGCAAGGAACAACGACGCGGGTGAGCATCGAGGCCCGAAGCTGGAGGTACCGCTGTTCGGTAAGGCTGGCGGTCGACCTGGCGGCCTGCAGGTAGGAGTCGCGGGCTAGCTGGTTTTCGCCTGCCAGCTCGAGGAGGTGGGCGCGGACCGCGTCGAAACGGTGAGAGCGCGTGGCCGTGTCGTTCTCGCCGAAGGTGCCGAGCAGGGCCAGACCCGCTCGTGGACCGTGAACGTTCGCGAGGGCGACGGCACGGCTGAGCGTGACCATCGGGCCGGGCGCGACGTGCTCCAAGGTGTCGTAGAGAGCCAGTACCTGGGGCCAGTCCGTCGCGTCGGCCGTGGGGGCCTCGTCGTGGACCGCGGCGATGGCGGCCTGGAGCTGGTACTGACCCACCGGAGACCGCCCGAGGGTCTGGGACAGCAGAGTGAGGCCCTCCTGGATCGCGGCGGAGTCCCAGAGGGAGCGGTCTTGGTACTCCAAGGGGACCAGCGACCCGTCGGAGCTGGTCCTGGCCGGCCGGCGGGCGTCGGTGAGGAGCATGAGGGCGAGCAGCCCGGCCACCTCTGCATCCGCGGGCATGAGTCGACGCAGCAGTCGGGTGAGACGGATGGCCTCGGTGGAGAGGTCAACGCGGTGCAGGCTGGGTCCAGAGCTTGCCGTGTACCCCTCATTGAAGATCAGGTAGAGGACACTGAGGACGGCCCGAAGGTGTGCGGCGAGGTCCTGGGCGGATGGAGGCTCGAACCCCTCATCCGAATGGGCGATGCCCTGCTTGGCTCGGGTGATGCGCTTCGCCATGGTGGCCTCGGGGACGAGGAAGGCTCCGGCGATCTCCCTGGTGGTGAGGCCTCCAACGGCGCGGAGCGTTAGGGCGATCTGAGCCGTCGGCGGGAGCGTCGGGTGGCAACACATGAACAGCATGGTGAGCGTGTCGTCCGCGTCCGGCGGTTGCTCGTCCGCATCCGGGATCACGAGCTGGCCGGCCAGGGTGTCGGCGGCACGCTCCTCGCGCTGCCGGCGCGCGCTGTCGCTGCGCCACTGGTCGACGAGGGACCGGCGGGCGACGGTCAAGAGCCAGGCACGAGGCTGGGTCGGAATGCCCCGGTTCGGCCATTGGGTGAGAGCGGCGAGGAGCGCTTCCTGGGTGGCGTCTTCGCAGGCGTCGAACTGGCCGTACTGCCGAGCGAGCGTGGCGAGGACCTGCGGCGCGAGTTCCCGCAGCAGGTCCTCGACCGGTCCGTCGGCGTTCCACATGGCTGAATGCTCGTGCAGGGTGTGCTGCGGTCACATCGCCGGTGGCTGGTCCATGATCTGTCGAACCTCCATCGGGAACTCGATGTACTGAACGACGCTGGCCGCGATCTCGAGGGCTCGCTCCTCGGTCGCCTCGACGATCCAGTAGCCGGCGAGGGACTCCTTCACCTCTGCGAACGGGCCGTCGGTCGGCAGGGCCTTCGAGTCGACGATGCGGACCGTGTTCGCGGCGGTAGGGTCCACCAACTTCTGCCCGTCCACGAGTTCACCGGACTGACGAAGCTCCGCGTCGAGGCTCAGCAGGAGCGCATTTATGCCGCCAATCCACTCGGGCGATCGGTCCCGCAGGCTGGCGCCCACGCCACCGAACATCATGATCATGTATTTCATCGGACCTCTCCTTCAGGGAGTCGCCACCCACGTTGGGCTGGCTTCGCCCCGTAGTCGGAGCCGGCAGGCGATTCTGGACATGAGCCCGCGGAGTTGGCCAGCCCCGGGCCTCGACAGACGCCGTCAGGCCCCGCGAAGATCCTTGACGCCGCGCCGCGGGCATGCAGTTGATGTGTTGTGGACGTTTCGCCGAACCGGTCGCTCGGCATCATAGCTGTGGCTGTGTTGGCGCCGCTGGTGGCGTGCTCCGTACTCGCGTTGTTCCGCGACAGTGTGGCGAATACAAGCGCCGCGCTCGGGCTGGTGCTCGTAGTGGTCGGCGTCGCGGCCACCGGCCGGCGCGTGGCCGGTATCGTCGCGGCGTTGTCGAGTGCGGCCTGGTTCGTCTTCTATCGGTGGGCAGGGCTTCTTCGTTGCGGTCCAGGTTGATCTCGGGGTGGAGCTGGCCGGTGCGCTGCCGGTGTCGCTCGGTCTCGGATTCGGGGTCGATGAGGTCGAAGATGTCGTCGATCATGCCGGTTAGGACGTCGGCGGCTACGCCGGTCCTTTCGATTCGTGCGCCGGCGCACCAGACCCGTACGCACCATTCCGTCAAGGTGCTCGGAAAGGGCGGGTACCGACAGGGTGCCCACGTGCGCTATCGCGGTCAGCGTGTTGTAACCCTGGCCGACCCTGCGCAATTTGTCATTCAGACAGCTCTATTCTCGACGATGGCCATGGCGGAGGCGGAGGCGGACGGGAATCGAACCCGCCAGACCCGATGATTCGAGTCTCTACGGTTTTGAAGACCGCGCCGGTCGGTCATCAGACCGGATACGCCTCCCCGAGCGGCAAATCGACCTCTCGAATTGCGCTATCGTATGCCTGAATGTTTGCCGCTCGCCGCCGTAGAGCTCGAGGCATCCCCGGAGTCGCCTTGGCTCAGAATGAACAATTCCGCCCGATCTTCCAACGATACGCGCAAATGGCCAATCTTTCCAGAACTCGGGCGAACTAGCACACAATCCTTGGCTACTAACCATCAGGGCTCGGCAGCACTGGCGGCGGGTCCTGACCGGGGCACGGAGAACCTATACCGATCTGATGCACGAGCGCCGGACCCCCGTCGACGGAGACCTCTACAGGATAACACCCCGGCTCCTGCACCCAGTAGCCTCCGGCGAATGCGAACCAGCCGCCCTCCCCAGGACAGTCGACAATTGCGACGGTTCCTGGCTCCTGGCCAGCCCATCCAATTCGCATTGCTGCTTCATAATCGGCCGGTACTCTTATTTCCGCACGGTGGCCACCTCGCACCACCAGCCCTTCCTTAGCCCAGTACCAACTCCGATCAACAGTCGGATCGCTCGGCTCACTCGGCGCCGCCTCGTCAAACCACGCAAGCGGAACTGCCTGAAGTGCTATTGCTGGTAGTGCGACTACATTGTCACTCAGCACGTACCTGCCCTGCTCGGGCTCATGGCCGCCGATGCTCTGCCCGCAGGAAACCTCGGGTGACCGGACCGACAACGGACCTTGAGTCATTTCGCTCCCCTGGGGGCCGGACCAATGCTGGAACCGTCAGACTTTTCAGAACAGGACCCGACGACGACAGCAAGGAGCAGGAGTGCCAGCAAGCGCGTCTTCACCCCCAATACTGTATCGCGCCGGCTCCGCGCAAGGAACAAACGTCGACAGCATGGTGGATCCCTCGCCGGCGTGCCCTCACGGGCCCCCGGTGGGGTGCTTGGCGTACCCGGGCGGCCAGCTACCGGGGCAGGCCGCCGCGGTAGTCGGGCTCAAGTCCAAGCATGCGAACAGGCAGGCGTGTTCAGCCCCCTTTTGCCCCCCCAGCACACCCAGGGACTTCAGACCTAACACCGTTGCGCCAGAAGCCAGGAGCTATTGCACTGCATTCAGAATCGCCCAGCCCGTCAACAGCACAATCCCGACATAGAGTCCTTGCATCTTCCGACGCGCACGCATAAACCGGTCGATGGTGTCATCGTCAATAAAGCCACCGACGCTTCTCATCATTAGCAGCCCCAACGTCACGGCCAGGCCTAACCCGTAGAAGCCGCCGACGTACCACGGCACGACATGGAGAAGCACCGCCACCGAGACTACCCAAATAGCTGTCGTGACGCGGAACGTACTTACACCCGTGCCGATATCGAATCCCCAAACGAAGCCAACCATTCGCCGATTTGCCGAGAACCTCAACCGCTGAGGGGCCTGCCGCCGGAGACCCAACCACACGAGACCGCCCCGTCTCAGCGCGACGATGTCGAAGCCGACGACCAGCACTAGCGCGAACACCACGATGAGCCGCCGAAGATCGAGGCTGATCGCAGAAGCGCCCGAGACTTCCCCAATCACCGCGAACAGCGCCGAGGCCGCCGCTGACCCCAAGAGCATGCCGACTGACAGGACCGATAGCCACGTGAAGTCTCGACGCGTGCGAACGTCAACAGAGCCGCTGACCAGCGGGACTCGGGCCTGCCCGAGCATCGATAGGCCTCAAGGGCTTCCAAATTGAGCCATGCCACCGACGGCCGCAGCGAGGCCCACCAGTAGTGCCTCTAGCACAACGGGCCTCCGCCAGAGGCCTGCGAGCAATAGAAGGTGCCTTGGTAGCAGCTGTTGCCGGTCGTGCACTCCTGGCACGCGACTCTCGTACCGCCGTAGCAGCACCACCAGTAGTAGATCCACGCGTCGGGGTGAAAATCGCCATTTCGACACGCACTCGCGCAGCCCGAATTATGCGGCAGTGCGAGATAGCAGCAATACTTCTTGTACAGCTGCACGGTGTTTGAGTCTTCACCAATGCGATCCAATTGCTTGACTGCTTGCTCGATTAGGCGACTCCCAGGCCGCGTCCACCTTCGAGTTGTCTGCTTCGCCGATTGACTCATGGGGAGACCTCCACATTCTTGCTGCCGGTCTTGCGACTACTGCAAGGGCACGGGCGTCGACGCTCGGCGTTCGCCGCCGCCGTCTTTCAGCCACTCAAGCTCGTCATCTAGTGTCGCGTGTTTGAAGTCTTCTTACGGGGTGTGGCCTTGGCCAGGATCTGGTCGGCGGTCTTGGTCCAGGTGAAGGGGTGGGCGCGTTTGTTCCAGCCGTCGATGTAGGTCTGGATCGCGGCG
>JBOGDS010000048.1:0-26834 GCA_050743075.1 Jiangellaceae bacterium
CGGCTGCGTTGCCCGCGCTCGTCCTCGTGGTCGTGGCCGCGGTGTGGGTGGTCTCGATTGCGCTCGCCCAGCTGCGATGTGCCGACGCGGCCCGCGAGGCTGCCCGTGCCGCCGCCAGGGGCGAGTCCCAGGCAGAGGTCACGCAGCTCGCGGAGGCAGTCGCGCCCGACGGTGCCATCGTACGGGTTCGGGTCGAGGGCGAGCTCGTGACGGTCGAGGTGTCCGCCCGTGTGCCGGTGCCGGTCCCGTTCGGCGAGAGCGTCCCCGCGCCGACGGTGCGGGCCAGCGCTGCGGCGGTCCGGGAGGGCTCGTGAGGGGCAGGCGGATTGCGGGCACTGAGCGTGGCGCCGGGTCGGTGCTCGTCCTGTGCGGTGTCATGGTCGTGCTGATGGCACTGCTTGCCGTCGCGACGCTCGGCGGAGGCTACGTGGCCAGGCACCGGGCCGCGGCGGCCGCTGACTTCGCCGCACTCGCCGCAGCCGACCAGCTGCGAGCAGGCGGTGCCATGCCACCGTGCGACGAGGCGAGCGCCGTTGCGGAGTCCAACGGCGGCGTGCTGCGTTCGTGCACGGTCAAGGGGTGGGACGTCGAGGTCACCGTCGCGGTAGACGTCAGCGGTCCGACGGCCTGGCTCGCGGACCCCGTGCGCCGGGCCCGGGCCGGCCCGACGGCCGGCGAGCTGGGCAGCGGCGGCGGTTCGCCCGACCGTACGGTGCCCGACGCAGGATGGACGCTGCCCGTCGCCGGCGGCTACCGGATCACGGCGCGGTTCGGCGACTCTGGCGACGCCTGGTCGGGCGGGCGGCACACCGGGCTCGACTTCGCTGCTCCGGCGGGCACACCCGTGGTGGCGGCCGCGGGGGGCAGGGTCGTCGAGTCAGGACCGGCCGGGCGATACGGCAATCTGGTCACGATCGACCACGGTGGCGTCGTCAGCTACTACGCGCACCTGCAGCGCAGCCTCGCGGCGGCAGGCGACATCGTGGGGCCGGGTGAGCAGTTGGGTACGGTCGGCTCTACCGGCAACTCCACCGGTCCACACCTGCACTTCGAGCTGCGGGTCGGTGGCGTGCCACGCGATCCGGCCACCTTCCTGGGCATCCCGCCATGACGGCCGCCTCACGCCTCGGGCGCTGCGGCCGCCTGCGACCTGGTCGCGCCGAGACAGGCGACGACGACGCAACCGATCGCGGCCCACTCCCGCAGGTGGAGAACCTCGCCGAGGTTGATCAGGCCGACAACGGCGGCCACGGCGGGCTCCAGGCTCATCAGGATGCCGAACAGCTTCGCCGGCATCCGGCGCAGCGCCTCGAGCTCGAGCGTGTACGGGATCACAGAGGACAACAACCCGATGCCGGCGCCGAGCAGGAGCAGTTCCGGGCGGAGAAGGTCGCTGCCGCCGGTCGTCACGCCGACAGGCAGCACCAGGAGCGTGCCGAGACCGCTGGCCAGGGCCAGCCCCGAGGATCCAGGGAACCGCCGTCCGGTGGCAGTGCTGAGCAGGATGTAGGCAGCCCACATCGCGGCCGCGAGAAGCGCGAAGGCGACTCCGACGCCGTTGACCCGGCCCGGGTCACCCCGCATCAGAAGCAGCACACCGGCCGCCGCCAGGGCCACCCAGACCAGGTCGAGCCGGCGGCGGGAGAAGGCGACGGCGATGCCGAGCGGTCCGAGGAACTCGATCGTGACGGCGATGCCGAGCGGGATGCGAGAGAACGACTCGTAGATCGCGAGGTTCATGACGGCCAGGCAGAGCCCGAACGCCGCGGCCACCCGGAGGTCCGCTCGAGTCCAGCGACTAGCCGTACGGCGCAGCAGCCGTCGGGTGATGAGCAGCAGGACGACGGCCGACGTGGCCAGCCGCAGCATCACGACCGCGCTCGGGGGCAGCTCGGTGAACAGGTTCTTGGCAAAGCCGGCGCCGACCTGGACGGACACGATTCCGAGCAGGACCAGGCTAGGCGGCGGGATCGCCTCGAGCCGGGTCACCGCCACAGGCTACGAGCGGCTCCGACCGTCGGGCTCCCGCAGCGTCAGCGGGGAGTTGCCTCCGACGGCGTGAAGGCCGGTCCGTGGCCGGGGATCGCGAGGTCGGCGACGGCGAGGACGCGGGCTCGGCTGGCGTGGAGCTGAGTCATGTCGGCGTACGGGTCCTCGGTCGGGCCTTCGCCGTTCCACCAGACGTGGGTGAAGGCGGCGACGCCGTCGGCAGTGTGGGCCAGCGTCGTGATGTCCTCAGGCGAGTGGCCCGGCGTGCGGATCAGCTTGATCGACCGTGAGAGCTCGAACCCTTCGGCGTCCCGGCTGGTCCACACGTCGTTCCGGTAGTGCGCCCAGTGGTCGTGGCAACGCGCATTGAGAAAGAGGGCGGCGTTGATGGTGTGGTCGGGATGGTGGTGGCTGAAGACGACGTCGGTGACCTCGTCGGGATCTACGCCCAACGCCCTCAGCGGGTCGAGGATCAGCGCCCGGTCGCGGACCATGCCCGGGTCGACGACGACGACCACGTCGCCGTCGCGTATCAAGCCGACCGTGCTCGCTACCTCGCGCCCGTAGTAGCCAGGCGTCAAGACCCGAACGTCCGCGTTCGGTTCCCTCGGCGCATCGCTCATGCCCTCACTCGTCCGCGACGTCCCGCCCGCGTGGGCCAGAAGGTGGCGGCATGGTCTCCGCATCGGACGTCGGGGGCCGGCCGGCCGTGAGGTGTTCCTCGGCCGTGGTGTCGCCGCGGGCCGGGGTCGTTAGTGCCTGCCGGCGCAGATCTCGGACCTCCTGGCGGCGTTGCCGGGAGCGTCGCAGCCCCACCCGCAACAGCGCCAGGGCACCCAAGGCGAGCAGGCCGGAGACCACGCCGGCGATGAAGATCTCGGCAACCGTGGTGTCGACGCTGATGTCGAAGGCGTCGACGGTCACCGTGTTGTCCTGCTCGGTCACGGCGGCGACGACGAGGAAGATCACGACGGCGAGAAGTATCAGGGCGATGACGGTCATGGCGGTCTCCTCCGCGCACGTGTCAGGGGGCCCGCTCGGGCGGCGCCTCGGCGAGCACTGCGCCGAGAAGCCGGACCGCTCCGGCCTTGTCCAGTGGTTCGTTACCGTTCCCGCACTTCGGTGACTGTACGCACGATGGGCACCCCGAGGGGCACGGACAGGCCGCGATCGCGTCGCGCGTCGCGCGCAGCCAGGAAGCTGCGGCCTCGTAGCCTCGCTCGGCGAAGCCCGCACCGCCCGGGTGTCCGTCGTGGACGAACACCGTCAGCAGTTCGGTGTCCGGGTGGCGTGCCGTCGACATCCCACCGACGTCCCAGCGGTCGCAGGTCGCGACGAGTGGGAGCATGCCGATGGCTGCGTGTTCGGCAGCGTGCGCCGCGCCCGGCGCGGCCGCCCCTGACAGCCCCGCCGCGAGGACCCGGTCGTCGGGAAGCGTCCACCACACCGCGCGGGTGCGCAGGTGGCGACGCGGCAGGTCCAGCGGCTGCTCGCCCAGCATCTCCCCGCTGCCGAACCGCCGCTTGAGATAGGAGACGACCTGGCTGGACACCTCGACACGGCCGAAGACCAGCCGCGCCTCCCCCCACGTCACCGACCGGTCCTCGTCGATGACGCGAAGCTCGGTGATGTCCCGAGCCGTCGTCGTGTAGTCGGCCGATTCCGGCCGCACGACTGCGACGCCGTCCTCGAGATCGAGTGTCTCGACCAGGTACGTCTCGCCCTGATGGACGTAGATCGCGCCGGCGTGCACCGTCGCGTGCGCCCGGCCGGCGTCGACGGTTCCGAGCAGGCGGCCGGTCCCGGTCTCGACCAGCCGTACCGGCGGACCACCCGTCCCTCGAAGATCCGCCAGGTCGGACGCCCAGTCGCGGCTGGTCCAGTACCAACCCGAGGCGCGGCGCCGCAGCAGACGACGACGTTCCAGGGCCGTCATGACCTCCGTCGCCGCCGGTCCGAACATCGCGACGTCGTCGTCGGTCAGCGGGGTCTCTGCCGCTGCTGCGCACAGATGCGGGGCCAGCACGTAGGGGTTGTCGGGGTCCAGGACGGTGGCCTCGACGGGGCGGCCGAACACGGCCTGCGGGTTGTTGACCAGGTAGGTGTCCAGCGGGTCGTCGCGGGCGACGAAGACGGCGAGCGCGCCCTGGCCGGCCCGGCCGGCCCGGCCCGCCTGCTGCCACAGCGATGCCCGGGTCCCGGGCCAGCCCGCGATGAGTACGGCGTCCAGCCCGGCGACGTCCACCCCGAGCTCGAGCGCGTTCGTAGCCGCGACGCCGCGAAGCGAACCTTCCTGAAGCCTCGCCTCCAGCGCGCGTCGCTCGTACGGAAGGTAGCCGGCGCGGTAGGCGGCGACGTGGTCCGCCAGCGTCGCGTCCACCGGCGCCAACGCGGCACGCGTCAACGTCGCGACGGTTTCCGCAGCCCGACGCGACCGGACGAAGGCCACCGTCCGGGCGCCGGCGACCACCAGGTCGCACAGCAGGTCGGCAGTCTCGGCCAGCGTGCTACGGCGTAGAGGCGCTCCGTGCTCGCCGGCACCGTGGTCAACCCGCCCCTCGTCGGCCACCATCTCGTTGGCCACCTCGTCGACGGGGCCTTGTTCACTGGAGGCTTCTCCGGGTCTCGATGGGCCGGGAAGGGCGGAAAACCCTCCAGTCGCGGACGGTCGGCCGTACAGCAGGGGCGGTTCCCACAGGGCAAAGGCCGTCTCTCCCCGTGGCGAGCCGTCGTCGGTGACGCCGATGACGGGGGCCCCGACCAGCCGGCTGGCGCTCGCCTCGGGCGTCGCCGTCGTCGCCGATGCCAGCACGAAGACCGGCTGGGCGCCGTACAGAGCGCAGATCCGGCGAAGCCTGCGCAGGACCTGCGCGACATGCGAGCCGAACACGCCGCGGTAGCCGTGACACTCGTCGACGACGACGAACCGCAGCGCCCGCAGGAACCCGGCCCAGCGATGGTGCCGGGGAAGCACGGAGTGGTGCAGCATGTCGGGGTTCGTCAACAGATAAGCTGCGTGCGCGCGGGCGGCGTCGCGGGCCTCGATCGGGGTGTCGCCGTCGTACGTCGCCGCGACGACACCCGGCACTTCCAGGGCATCGAGCGCGCGCAGCTGGTCGGCGGCCAGCGCCTTCGTGGGCGAGAGGTACAGGGTGCGGGAACGGTGCCGACGGGCAGCCGTCAAGGCGGGCAAGAGGTAGGCCAGAGACTTGCCCGACGCGGTGCCGGTGGCGACGACGACCGATCGGCCGGACCAGGCCAGCGATGCGGCCTCCGCCTGGTGCGGCCAGGGCCTGGACATGCCAGCCGATTCCAACCGGGCGCAGACCACCGGGTCGACCCAGCCCGGCCAGTCCACCGTCCGGGCCGCGCGCGCCGGGACGACCTCGACGTGGGTGACCCGACCAGCTCGCCCGCGGGACGCGGTCAGGGTCGCGAGCAGGTCGCCGGCCGAGGGCACGTCGAAAGTCTCGCACCGGAGTGCCGGCCAGCGGGGCGGAGGTCACCCGGCGAAGCGTGGTTGAATGCCACGAGCCGACACTCTGGAGGCCCAGCGTGGACTTGTCCTTGTCGACTCGCGCCGAGAGCGGGCGGACCGTCGTCGAGGTGGCTGGCGAGATCGACGTCTACACCGCGCCGAAGCTGCGTGAGCAGATTGCCGAACTGGTCGACTCCGGTCGGCACGACATCGTCGTCGACATGCAGCGCGTCGAGTTCCTCGACTCCACCGGCCTGGGTGTGCTCGTCGGTGGGCTCAAGCGGATCCGGCAGCACGACGGATCGATGCACCTGGTGTGCACGCAGGAACGGATCCTGAAGATCTTCCGGATCACCGGACTGACCAAGGTGTTCCCGATCCACGGCTCTGTCGCCGCGGCGGTTGCGGCGAGCGACTGAAGCGCCCCGTGGCCAAGATCGAGCTGAGCTTTGCTCCGAACGCGGCCCACGTGCGGACCGCCCGGCAGGTCGCCGTCGCGCTGGCCCGTCGGGCGCAGGTGCCAGACGACGCACTCGACGAGATCCGGCTGGCCGTGGGCGAGGCCTGCGGGCTCGCGGTCTCCTTGCAGCGGCTCGCGCGTCCCGACGAGCCGGTGACTCTCGTCTTCGACGACCGCGGCGGGCTTGCCGTCGACGTCTGTGCCTCGGTGCCGCTGGCAACGGCCACCGGCGAGCACGCCTTGGACGTACTGGCCGACGCCATCGGAGTGGAAGGCCAGGAGCTGCCTACTGGAGCCGTCATGGCCTTGTTGGCTGCGTTCGCGGGCACGTTCGACGTGACCACATCGGCAGACGGCGTCGTGCTGGCGTTGGGGTGGCCACCGGTGGCGGTGACGTGACCCCGTCCGGCACTGCGTAGACTCCGGCACCAGTCGGGCCGGGCACTCGCTCGGCCCAGGATCGACAACCTTGGTCCCGCACCCGCCGCGCGTGCCGCCCGGCGGGCACGGGTCATATACGGGAGCCGGCCCAGAACTCGGGCCACGTCAAGGAGGACGCATGACCGGGCTCATCCGGGCTCAGGACGGCGCAGCGATCTCGCTGTCGGGCAGCAACATCTCGTACGTTGTCGTCGTCGCGTTGGTCGCGGTGGCGGCGCTCGTCATGGCCGGACTGTTCCGTCGTGAGGTGCTCGCCACCGGCGAGGGCACCGAGAAGATGAAGACCATCGCGCTGGCCATCCAGGAAGGCGCGGCCGCGTACCTCAACCGGCAGTTCAAGACGCTGGCCGGCTTCGTCGTGCTGGTGTTCGCCCTGCTGTTCCTGCTCCCCGGTGACGGTGACGTGCGGTTCGGCAGGTCGCTGTTCTTCGTGCTGGGAGCGCTGGCGTCGGCCACCATCGGCTACTTCGGCATGTCGCTCGCCGTGCGCGCCAACGTCCGGGTCGCCGCCGCCGCCCGCGACGGCGGGCGCGACCCGGCCATGCGGATCGCGTTTCGCACCGGTGGCGTCGTCGGCATGGCGACCGTCGGGCTCGGACTGCTCGGCGCGTCCATCGTCGTGCTCATCTACAAGAGCGACGCGCCGACCGTGCTGGAGGGGTTCGGTTTCGGGGCGGCCCTGCTGGCGATGTTCATGCGGGTCGGCGGCGGCATCTTCACCAAGGCCGCCGACGTCGGTGCCGACCTGGTCGGCAAGATCGAGCAGAACATCCCCGAGGACGACCCGCGCAACGCCGCCGTGATCGCCGACAACGTCGGAGACAACGTCGGCGACTGCGCCGGCATGGCAGCCGACCTGTTCGAGTCGTACGCAGTCATGCTGGTCGCGGCGCTGATCCTGGGCAAGGCGGCGTTCGGTGCCGAGGGCCTGGTGTTCCCGCTGGTGGTGCCCGCCATCGGCGCGCTGACCGCCGTGATGGGCATCTACCTCACCAGGCCGCGGCCGGGTGAGAACGGCCTGACCACGATCAACCGCAGCTTCTACATCTCGGCCCTCGTCTCGGCCGCTCTCTGTTCGGCGGCGGCGTACGCCTACCTGCCCGGGTCGTTCTTCGAGCTCGACGGCGGCATCGACCACGACGGTGATCCGCGGGCGCTGGCCGCGCTGGCCGTGATCGTCGGTGTCGTGCTGGCGGGCATCATCCTGTGGCTCACCGGCTACTTCACCGGTACCGACAAGCGCCCGGTCCGCGACGTCGGCCGCACCTCTCTGACCGGTCCGGCGACCGTGATCCTGTCAGGTGTCGCCGTCGGGCTGGAGTCGGCCGTATACGCGGCGCTCACCGTCGGCGCGGCCGTGTACGGGGTATTCCTGCTCGGGGGCGGCTCGATCGTGCTGTCGCTGTTCCTGATCGCGCTGGCCGGCACCGGACTGCTGACGACGGTCGGCGTCATCGTCGCGATGGACACGTTCGGCCCGATCAGCGACAACGCGCAGGGTATTGCGGAGATGTCCGGCGACGTCCACGGCGAAGGTGCGCAGATCCTGACCGAGCTCGACGCCGTCGGCAACACCACCAAGGCGATCACCAAGGGCATCGCGATCGCGACCGCGGTCCTCGCCGCGACGGCGTTGTTCGGTGCGTACAACGACGCCGTCAACGTCGCCCTTGCGGAGGCCGGCACGACGCTCGCCGACGCCGGCGACTCCTTCCTGCGCACGGTCGATGCGCCCAACATCCTGGTCGGGGTGCTGATCGGCGCCGCGGTGGTGTTCCTGTTCTCGGGGCTCGCGATCAACGCGGTCGGGCGCGCGGCCGGTGCCGTCGTGTTCGAGGTGCGCCGCCAGTTCCGCGAGATCCCCGGCATCATGGAGGGCACCACCAGGCCGGAGTACGGCAAGGTCGTCGACATCGTCACCCGCGACTCGCTGCGCGAGCTGGCCACGCCCGGCCTGCTCGCAGCGCTGGCACCGATCGCGGTGGGCTTCGGGCTCGGCGTGGGCCCGCTGGCCGGCTATCTCGGCGGTGCGATCGCGACCGGCACGCTGATGGCGGTGTTCCTCGCGAACTCGGGCGGCGCGTGGGACAACGCGAAGAAGCTGGTCGAGGACGGCCACCACGGCGGCAAGGGCTCGCCGGCGCACGAGGCGACGATCATCGGCGACACGGTCGGCGATCCGTTCAAGGACACCGCGGGCCCTGCGATCAACCCGCTGATCAAGGTGATGAACCTGGTGTCCGTGCTGGTCGCGCCCGCCATCGTGACGATGTCGGTGGGTGCGGACGCGAACGACGGCCTCCGGATGGCGATCGCGATCGGCGCGGCACTGATCATCGTCGGCGCCGTGTGGGTGTCCAAGCGGCGCAGCGTCGCACTCGACGCCGGCGGCTCCGGCGACACCGAACCCGCGACCCAGATCGCCGCCTAGCGCGGCATCATGGCGATGCCGGCCTGATGATCGCTTCGGCGATGACCGTTCCCCCATCGCCGATGGCCCGGACAACCGGCGGGCGGTCCCCATGGACGATCAGGTTGCCGAACACCTCAGCGGTGTCGATCACGTCCTCGCCCTGCTGCATCTCGACCCGGGTGGTCGACGCCGGGGCGAGGAACACGAAGTGCATCCCGGATGTTCGTATACGCCTCCGGGTCGATCGTGAAGGTGATCAGCTCAGCGTCGATGTCGCTCGTGGTGATGGTTCCCGTCCACGTCAGCCCGGCCAGTGTCCGGCCGAATGGCGTTCGCTCGTGCCAGAAGCCCAGGACCCAGGCGTCATCGGGTTGCGGCACGGCCACCAGGGCGAGCGGCCCTTCACTCGCCCTCAGCTCAGGCGGGGGCCCAGCGTCGGAGTAGAGGACCCTGGGCTGGGCGGTCTTGTCGGTGACCAGGGGGGCGGGCCAGCAGCTCGGTCAAGGCCTTCTCGACGGTTCCATCCGGAGCGGGCTCTGTTCCTCGCTCGCCGGCCCTGGCCGCTGCGACGACACGCTCATCGACGACGACAGCAGGTTGCCCGACCGGGGGAACGGCGACTGGCGAGTTGCCACCATCGCCACCGTTACCGATCGGCAGCCAAGCCAGCGCGACCCCGACCGTGCTCGTCGTGACCGCGGCTGCGAGTACGCGCCGGTACCGCCTGTGTCGGCGGACTCCCCGCTGGACGGTGGCCCACGTGTCAAGCGGAGGCAAGAGGTCCTCAGGTGCCCGCCCGATCAGGGCTGCACGCACCTGCTGCTCGAGTCCGGCCGTGCTCATGATGTCCCTCTCGTCGTGTCGGTGGTCATCGGCAACGGACGGGTCCCCGGCCCCTGAGGTCGGCGCGCCGGTCGGTGGGGTGAAGGCCGCCATGACCGCAGATCGAGGTCGTACCGGTCCAAGCGCTCCCGCGGCCGGGCCAGCGCCTTACTGGTCTGGCTCTTGACCGTGCCGGGTGAGCACTTCAGCACCCGGGCCGTGTCGGCCTCGGGGTAGTCCTCGAAGTACCGAAGCACCAGCACCGCCCGCATGCCGACCGGAAGGCTCATGACCGCCTTCCAGACGGCGTCCCGGACGGCAACGTCGCCAGCGAGGTCAGGCGCGTCGTCGACGCGCCCATGACGACGCATCACGTCGGCATGCCTGAGCAGCCGACGCCACCGGTTCGTCGCCAAGTTGATCAGAACGCGGCGCGCGTAGACCTCGGGGGCGTCGCGCCGGCGGATTCGCGGCCATGCGTCGACCACCCGGACGAGCGTGCTCTGCACCAGGTCTTCGGCATCGGCACGGTTGCCCACCAGCAGAACGGCGGTGCGAAAGAGCGAAGCCCACGACGCGACGACGAAGGCGTGCACATCGTGGTCGTCGCGTTCACGCATCGAACCGATCCGCCCGTTCTCCCGTCACACCCTGATAGACAATGCAGGCACCGTCGATAGACAACGCAGGCACCGTCGAGGTTGCCGGAGCTACCCACGTGAGCGATGTACGACAAGGGCATGTCCATGCGCCGAGTCTGACGTCGCGGATCGGCAAGCTCCGGCAGGCGCTGGCCCTGGCCGGGTACGCCGTCGAGGCCGTGCGCGACCTGCGCCGGCCCGCTCGCTGCGCCTGTTGCCGGCGCGCGACGTGGTCCGCCGGCGGCGGTCGGGAGCTCCGCGTGTTGAACTGAACCCTGCGAGAACAGCTGGGGAGGTGTCGATGGAGGAGCCGGGGCCGCAGAACGGGCTGATCGGTCGCCGGCGGGTGCTCGACCTTCTCGCCGCCGCGACCGGATCCCTGCTCGTCGGCGGGTGCAGCGACGACGAGCCGAGCGCGGCCCCGTCGCCCACCGCGTCGCCGGCTCCGACGCCGCGCAGGACGACTTCGTCGCCCACACCAACGCGCACCCCGACCCCCACGCCCACGCCGGCTGCCTTCGACCCGGCAGCGGCCTTCGCGACCGTGGAGCACCTGGCGACGCAGATCGGCCCGCGCGAGGCGGCCTCGGCGGCGTTCGACGAGGCAGCGGCTTACGTACAGGCGCAGTTCGCGGCGCTCGGCTATGCCGTGACGCAGCAGCCGGTGCCGGTCCCTGCCGGCGACTCCTGGGGCGTGTCCGTGCAGGCGGGCACGTCGGCCAACGTCATCGCCGACCCGGCTGGGTTCGACCCGGCGGCGCCGCACGTCGTCATCGGCGCGCACCTGGACACCGTGGCGGTGGCACCTGGGGCGGAGGACAACGCGTCGGGGATCGGCGTCATGCTCGACCTGGCCCGGATGGCGGTCGAGGAGCCGCTGAACATACCGGTACGGTTCGTCGCCTTCGGCGCCGAGGAGCCACGTGGTCGCGGCGACTCGATGCACCACTTCGGCTCCCAGGACTACGTCGCCGGTCTGTCGGCGCCGCAGCGGGCCGCGATCGTGGCCATGGTGTCCATCGACCGGGTGGGCGTGCGGACCGGTGGCGTGCCGATCGCGACCGGCGGCACCGGCACGATCGAGGTCATGGACGCGCTGGCCGCCGCCGCCACCAGCCAGGGCATCATGCCGTTGACGTCGCAGGACAACCGGGCGAGCGACCACTGGTCGTTCGAGAAGGCGGACATCCCGTGCGCCCGGCTGGGCAGCGTGCCGTACGCGGGCTACCACAGCGCGGACGACCTGCCCGGGGTGGTCGACTCCGTGCAGCTCAGCCGCGTCGGCGCCACGGTCTGGACCTGGCTGCGCGGCCTGTGACCGGCGACTGGTATGCGCCGCGGCGCATCAGGTCGACGGCTTTCAACGAGCCGCACAGCGGGTGTTGGACTGCGAGCCCGGCCGGCACGTCGCGGACAGCCTGACGTCAGCGATGGCGCCAGTCGTCGGCGTCAGCGCTGTCGCTGGGAGCGTTGCCCAAGACATCGCCGGCGGTCGTCACGCCGAGTCCGAGCACTGTCCTGTTCGCGTAGGCGAAGTAGCTGACCACCTGGTTGACCTCCAGGATCTCGCCGTCGTCGTATCCGGCCGCGCGAAGCCGGTCGATGTCCGCCTCGCTCACCTCCCACGGCTGCAAGGTGAGTCGCCTCGCGTAGCCCAGCGCCGCGATCTCTCGCTCGTCGAACACGCCGTCCAATCGGCCTGACTGGAGCGCTTCCAGCACGGCCGCGCAACGGACCCGGTCGTCCAGCAACCTTTCCAGCCCCGCGGCGTGATGCCGGACGCAGTAGTGGCACCCGTTGAGGTGGCTGACGTGCACGCCGATGATCTCGAGGAAGCTGGCCGGCAAACGGTTGCCGGAGTGATGGAGCGTGCTCTTGTACAGCCCCAGGTGTCCGGCGAGCGTGTGCGGCCGCAGGCTGTGCGCGATCAGGATGTTGTCGACACCACCCGAGGGCCCGCGGATACGGTCGTACATCACCCGCAGCTGTCCCTGGGCCTCGTCTGGGACAACGGTGCGGATCCAGGTCATCGTCGCATCGTAGGTGGAGCAAACGATCGACGACGTCGGGCCTCACGACAGCGCGAGCCCGGGAGTGGTCACGGCTCCTCCAGGCCCCTGGTGATGTCGAGCAAGTGGTGCTGTGCCTCGTGCGCATGGCGCCGGATGACGTCGGTGGCGGTCAGCAGGCCGTACAGGGGATGCTCGACGGCGGCGCCTGCGGGAACCTCGGCTGCCGCGTCCAGCCACTCCCGGACGGCTGATCGCAACCCTCGCAGGCCGACCGGCACCGACAGCTTGGAGTACTGCCGGACCGACGCGAGCGCATTCTCGTCCCAGCAGGGAACGCCGGCCCGGGCATCATCCGTGAGCGTCCACAGCCGCTCGGTCCCGATGCGCATGACGTCGACCAGGTGCCACACGTACTCGCCGGGCGACCAGACACCCGGTGCAGGCGCACGCGTCGGATCGCCGGACGACAAGGCTGCTGCGCACCCGTCCGGAAGGGCTGCGACGAGCGCGATCGCCTCCGCCGGCGTGACCGACCACGAGTAGCCGCATTCGACGCACGGCCGCTCGGGCGGCTTCCAGCGCATCAGTACTACCGCGCGACGGCCAGCCGGCCGTCCTTCCACACCGCCTCGATGCGGTCGCGCAGCTTGTCGACCTCCAGCGGGTCGCCGTCCACGATCACGACGTCGGCGGTCTTGCCCGGCTCGAGGGTGCCCAGCTCGTCGGCCACGCCGAGCAGCTCGGCCGCGGTGCGCGTCGTCGCCACCAAGGCGCCGACCGGCGTCATGCCGCGTTCGACCATGAGGGCCAGCTCGCGCAGGTTCTGCCCGTGCGGGCTCACGCCGGAGTCGGTGCCCATCGCGATCCGCACACCGGCGGCGATCGCGGCACTCACGGACGCGTCGTGCGTGTCGATCACCATCTCGGCCTTGCGCAGGCTCGCCTCGGGGATCTGGGCACCGGCGGCTGCCGCGTCGAGCACCCCCCGCGGTGCCATCAGCGTCGGCACCAGGTACGTGCCGCGGTCGAGCATCATGCCGATCGCCTCGTCGTCGAGGTAGATCCCGTGCTCGATCGAGCGGATCCCGGCTCGGATGGACGCCTTGATCCCGTCGGTCGCCTGCGCATGAGCCATCACGAACCGGCCTGCGGCCGTCGCCTCGGCCACCAGCACGGAGAGCTCGTCGTCGCGGAAGTGGCCGTGCCGCGGATCGTCGCGAGGAGACAGGACACCACCGGACGTCGCGACCTTGATCACGTCGGCGCCGGCGCGGATCATCTCGCGGACTTTGGTGCGCATCTCGTCCGGACCGTCGACCAGCGCGCTGGGCTTGCCCGGATGGCTGGCCCCGAACGGCGTGGGCATGTCACCGCCGCACACCATCCACTTGTCGCCGTGCCCACCGGTCTGGCTCAGCATGGCGATCGCGATCTGCATGCGGGGGCCGTTCACCAGGCCCTGTTCGACGGCCGTCTTCACGCCGAGATCGGCACCGCCGGCGTCGCGGATCGTGGTGATCCCGGCGGCGAGTGTCGCCTCCAGGTTGTCGCGGGCGTCGAAGAACTGCAGCGAGAACGGTGTCTGCATCATCTGCCACAGGTCGAACTGCTTGATCATGACGTGGGTGTGGCAGTCGAACAGTCCGGGTATCAGCGTCTTCCCCGAGTAGTCGAAGCTCTCGTCGCCGTCGAGACCGGTGCCGATGTCGACGATACGTCCGTCCTCGATGAGGACGTCGGCGGGCCTGGGCGGCTCGGGGGTGTCGCCCGTGGCGTCGAACACCTGGCCGCCGCTGAGCAGGATTCGGGCCATCGGCCGACTATGTCATGGCGCTGCTGCGCGCTCGGTCTCGCAGCCGGTCCTGGGCACGAGTGGAGGGTTTCTCGGCTTTCCGAACGCGCGAAGGGCGGAAAACCCTCCACTCGTCGAAGGCGTCCGGCCGGAAGGCTCAGTGCTCCGTCAGCGGGGTCCGCACTGGCTCCGGCATCCGGACACAGGCGGCCGCTCCCAGGGCGAGGACGCCGGCCGCCAGGGCGAAGGCAGCGAGCAGCGAGACGTGCTGGGCAAGGGGTCCGATCGCGAGCACCGCGACCACGCCGCACAGCTGGATGGTCAGCGACTGCACCGACAGGATGGTCGCCCGCTGGGCCGAGGACACGCTCCGGTGCAGAATGTCGCTGATCAGCGGCCGGGCGATCCCGTTCAGCGCGTAGAACGCCACCAGGGCCACGGCCACCAGAGTGAACGACGACGCCGCGAGGGCAAGAACCGCAGCGGCGGCAAGCAGCCGGGCCGCCAGGATCCCCCGGGGCGCGGACCGCAGCAGCCGGGCGGCCATGGGCGCCAGGAACGACCCGGCCGCAGACCCGAAGAATCCCAGCGTGAGCAGGACGGCGTAGGGCCCGGCCGCCCGCGCCTCACCGCCGAGCAGGTCGGCGAACGCGACCGGCGCCAGCACCTCCACGGCGGCCAGCGCCACGCCCATGCCGACCATCAGGATCGTGACGCGGCGCAGCGCTCCGGCCCGCCCCGCGAGCCGCAGCCCGGTGCCGATCGTCGCCGGCACGCCGCGGACCACGCCCCGGACCGGCCGGCGCGGCCCGCGCCACGGCTCGCGCACCCAGCCGATGATGGCCGCGGCCATGACGACGCACAGGGCGGCGCTGACCAGGAACGGCACCGACAGGTCGAGGAGCGCCGAGCCGCCGTCGGCCACCGGGACGACCGCGACCAAGCCGCCGCCGGCCAGCGCGCCGAGGCCCAGCGCGGCCGCCTCGATCGCCTTGCCGCGGGACAGGTCAGCCTTGAGGTCGGCCTGCGGCGTGGCGGCGTGAATCGTGTCGACGAACCAGGCCTCCAGCGGTCCGGAGTCCAGCGCGCGGCCCAGCCCGCCCAGTGCCGCGGCCGCCACGAGCACCACGACGTCCTGACCGAGCCCGAACCCCACGCTCTCCACGACGAACAGCAGGGCGGCTGCGATCAGGACCGGCCGCCTGCCCACGACGTCGGCCAGCCCGCCGGTCGGCAGCTCGAATGCCGCGGTCGTCAGGCTGTAGGTCGCGAAGACGACACTGATCGTCGTCAGGTCGAGCCCGCGGGCCTGCAGCAGCAGGATCAGCACCGGGACCTGCAGGCCGGTCTGGAACCAGCGCAGCGCGAGCAGCACCAGGAACCGGCGCCGGATCGTCTCGACCGTCGTCATGGCGACACCGGGTCCTTGGTCGGCATCGCGTAGAGGTGCAGCACGACGTGCTCGGCGGTGTCGTCGTCGGCCGGCCGCTGGTTCTCGACGTACGGGGCCGCGGCGTCCCACATCGCCTCGATCATCGCGGTCAGGTCGCCGGGTCGCAGGCGCAGGTACATGTCGGACTCCTCGGCTGCCGCCACCCACCGGGCCGGCCATTCCGTACGCCCGGCATGCCACTGCTGCAGGTTGCCCATGACGAACCGCAGCCGTTCCCGGTCGAGCACCCGCAGCGCGGACCGGGCGGCCGGGTCGTCAAGGAAGTCCTTCGCAAGGAAGGACGTGATCTGCTGCGTGGCGCGCCAACGCCGTTCGCGGCGTGACGGCTGGTCCTCGTCCTCGACGACGAAGCTGAACCGGGCCAGTTGCCTGAGGTGGTAGGAGGTCGCGCCGCTTGACTCGCCGAGCCGGCGGGCCAGCTCAGTCGCCGTGGCCGGACCGTCGACACGCAGCGCGCGGAGCAACCGGATGCGCAGCGGGTGGAGGAACGCCCGCAACGTCTCCAGGTCGCCGATGGGCGTGGACTCGTAGGCCATGCCGGCCAGGCTAGATCGCAAAGGCGATTTTGCAAAGCTCGTTTTGCGATCGTGGCGATCACGGATTGGAAGAGACGTCGTATAGCGTGCGTTGTCGGTCGAGTTGACAGCAGCGACCGCAGTGGTCGCACACTCACCCTCGACCGTCCCTAGAAGGAGCACCCCCGTTGGCCCGTACGAACGACGACGCCACGCGCCGCCTGGTCATCGTCGAGTCGCCCGCCAAGGCGAAGACCCTCGCCGGCGTTCTCGGTCGTGGCTACGTCGTGGAGTCGTCATTCGGGCACATCCGCGACCTGCCGTCGAAGAAGACCGAGATACCGCCCGCCCAACGCGAGCGATTCGGCGACCCGGTGGGTGTCGACGTCGATGGCGGCTTCGAGCCGCTGTACGTCGTACCGGCCGGGCGCGCCAAGGAACAGGTCCGCAAGCTCAAGGCCGCGCTGAAGGGTGTCGACGAGCTCGTCCTCGCGACCGACGAGGACCGCGAAGGGGAGGCGATCGCCTGGCACCTGCGCGAGGAGCTGCGGCCCAAGGTGCCCGTCCGCCGGATGGTGTTCCACGAGATCACGCCTGACGCCATCCTCGGTGCTGTCGAGAGCATGCGTGAGATCGACGAGGACCTCGTCGACGCCCAGGAGACGCGGCGCATCGTCGACCGCCTGTACGGCTACGAGGTCTCGCCGGTGCTGTGGCGCAAGGTCATGCAGGGCCTGTCCGCCGGGCGCGTCCAGAGCGTCGCTACCCGTCTGGTCGTCGAGCGCGAGCGCGACCGGATGGCCTTCCGGGCGGCGGGCTACTGGGACTTGATGGCGACGCTCGACACCGGCACGGCCGACGACCCGAGCGCGTTCGAGGCACGGTTGGTCTCCGTAGACGGCTCGCGGGTCGCCCAGGGGCGCGACTTCGACTCGGTGGGACAGCTGCGGGACCGCTCGTCAGCCGTCGTGCTCGACGAGAGCCGGGCCCTGGCGCTCGCGTCGGCGTTGGGCGACGTCTCCTACGAGGTGCGTTCGGTCGAGGCGAAGCCGTACACGCGCAAGCCGTACGCGCCGTTCCGGACGACCACGATGCAGCAGGAGGCGTCGCGCAAGCTCGGGTTCGGAGCAGCCCGGACCATGCAAGTGGCCCAGCGGCTCTACGAGAGCGGCCTCATCACCTATATGAGGACCGACTCGATCACGCTGTCCGACTCCGCGATCGCCGCCGCACGTGCGCAGGTTGCCGAGCTGTACGGAGCCGACTACCTGCCCGCCGTGCCGCGTCGCTACACCAGCAAGGTCAAGAGCGCGCAGGAGGCGCACGAGGCGATCCGGCCCGCCGGTGAGGCGTTCCGCACGCCCGCCGAGACGGGCCTGTCCGGCGACGACTTCCGGCTCTACGAGCTGATCTGGATGCGCACCGTCGCCTCCCAGATGCGCGACGCCGTCGGGCAGACGCTCACCGTCCGGGTCGGCGCGACGGCGGCGTCGGGCGAGGCCGTCGAGTTCGGTGCGTCGGGCAAGACGATCACCTTCTTCGGCTTCATGAAGGCGTACGTCGAAGGCGCCGACGACCCGGAGGCCGAACTCGACGACCGCGAGCGCCGGCTGCCGGTACTGGCCGAGGGGCAGGCATTGACTGCGGCGGCCGTCGAGGCGGAAGGCCACTCCACCAAGCCGCCGGCCCGCTACACCGAGGCCACGCTGGTCAAGGAACTCGAGGACCGCGGGATCGGCCGTCCGGCGACGTATGCGTCGATCATCCGGACCATCCTCGACCGCGGCTATGTGTTCAAGAAGGGCACGGCGCTCGTGCCGTCCTGGCTGGCCTTCGCGGTGGTCCGGTTGCTGGAGGAGCACTTCGGCTGGCTGGTCGACTACGACTTCACCGCCCGGATGAACGACCGCCTCGACGAGATCGCCAACGGCCGGGCGGAGCGGGCCGCCGAGTTGGAGCGGTTCTGGAGCGGTGGCGACGGGCTCGAGGGACTCAAGCACCTCGTCGACAATCTCGGCGACATCGACGCACGCAGCATCTCGTCGTTTCCCCTCGTCGACGGTGTCGTCGTGCGCGTGGGCCGCTACGGGCCGTACGTCGAGGACGGCGAGGGGTACCGGGGCAGCATCCCGGAGGACTTGCCGCCGGACGAGCTGACCGTCGAACGTGCCCGTGAGCTGCTTGTCGCGGGCAACGGCGACCGCGAGTTGGGTGTCAACCCCGCCACCGGCCGGACGGTCGTGGCCAAGGCGGGACGCTACGGGCCGTACGTCACGGAGGTCCTCCCGGACAACGCGCCCAAGGGCGCCAAGCCGACGACGTCGTCGCTGCTGAGGTCGATGTCGCCGGAGACGGTGACGATGGACGACGCCCTGCGGCTGCTCTCGCTCCCGCGAGTGGTAGGGGTCGACCCGGACGGGGCCGAGATCGTCGCGGCCAACGGTCGTTACGGGCCGTACGTGAAGAAGGGCTCGGACTTCCGGTCGCTGCCGGACGAGGAGTCGATCTTCACGGTGACCCTCGACGAGGCGGAGAAGTTGTTCGCTGGGCCCAAGGGTCGACGGGGTCGCGCCACCGCGACCCCGCCGATTCGGGAGCTCGGCACCGATCCGGCCAACGGGAGGCCCCTGGTCGTCAAGGACGGCCGGTACGGGCCCTACATCACCGACGGCGAGACGAACGTGACCGTGCCACGCGGCACGCCGGTCGAGGGGCTGATCCTGGAGCGGGCTGCCGAGCTGATGGCGGACAAGCGGGCCAAGGGCCCGGCGCCTCGCAAGCGTGGAAGCGGCGCCCGCCCCCGCTCCTCCTGACGTTCCCGTTGATCACGTTCACCACCCTGGCGGGTGCTTCACCAGGCACCGGAACCTCGTGAAGCACCTGTTCGCCTAGTGAAGCAGTGTCAGTTCGGCGTGCCGCTCGGACTCGGCAGTTCCCGGCGACGAACCGGCCCGCCCTCCCGCCTGCGCATGCGGCGCCGGACGACCACGCGCTGCAGCGCCGCCAGCGCGGCGGCGACGACGAAGCCGACGATCACCGCGACGAGGATCTGTAGCCACATCGGCTCGTGCGTCGCGTGGCCGGCGAAGTAGCCCAGACCGACCATCCAGGCAGCCCAGGTCGACGCGCCGAGCAGGCTGATCCACAGGTAGCGGCGCGGCGGGATGCCCACGAGCCCCGCAGTCCCGGCCGCTGCCGTGCGGCCGAACGGTATGAAGCGGGCCATCGCGAGCGTGACGATGCTGACGCCGTCGATTGCCGCATACGCCCGCGCGGCGTTGCGCTGCATGCGGCGCCCGAGCCTCGAACGCTCCAGGAAGCCTGGCAGCTTGTGCTGGGCGAGTGCGTACACGAGGTGGTCGCCCCCCATCGCACCTGCGATCACCGCGGCGCCGGCCCACCAGAGGTTCAGGTGACCGGATGCGCCAGGGCGCCGGCCGACACCACGATCGCGTCCGACGGCACCGCCGGGAAGGCTGCGTCCAGCGCGACCAGACCGACAATGGCCAGGTACGCCAGCATGGGCGTTGCGACGAGGGCGACGAGGTCCATGCCATCGAGCGTGCAGGCGCACCGGCCAGCTTTACAACGGCGTCGGCATGAATCCAGGGTGCGACCAGGGTGAACCCCTGGGGGCCGCCCGCCCGCGGCTCTCACTACGCTGGGCCGGTGACCGGGTCGCCTGGCGTGTTCATCGCCTTCGAGGGCGGCGACGGCGCCGGTAAGTCCAGCCGTGCCGGCGTCCTCGCCGAGCACCTGCGCGCCGTCGGTCGCGATGTCGTGCTCACCCACGAGCCTGGTGACACGCGGATCGGCCCGCAGGTCCGGCGGATCGTCCTGGGCGTGGCCACCGGGACCCTCGACGCGAGGTCCGAGGCGCTGCTCTACGCGGCGGACCGAGCCGAGCACGTCGCCGACGTCATCCGGCCCGCCCTCGAGCGCGGCGCCGTCGTCGTCACCGACCGCTACGTCGACTCGTCCGTCGCCTACCAGGGCGTGGCTCGCGGCCTGGGCGCCGAAACCGTTGCGGCGCTGTCGAGATTCGCCACCGGCGGTCTCGTGCCCGATCTGACGATCGTTCTCGACGTCCCGGCTGAGGTGGGCAGGAGCCGGCTCGACGGCCCCGAGGACCGGCTCGAGCGCGAGCCGGACGAGTTCCACGAGCGGGTCCGGCAGGCCTTCCTCGATTGCGCGGCGGCGGCACCCGAACGCTATCTCGTCGTTGACGGCACGCTTCCCGCTGAGCTCGTCGACGCCGCTGTGCTTGACCGGGTCAAGAGGCTGGGGCTGCCGTGACCGTCTGGGACACCGTCGTCGGCCAGACCGTCGTGCCGGAACTGCGCCGGACCGTCGCCGATGCCCAGGCGTTGCTCGATGGCGACGCCGAGGCCGGAGCGGCGATGACCCACGCGTGGCTCTTCACCGGTCCGCCGGGATCGGGCCGGTCGGTCGTCGCACGGGCGTTCGCGGCTGCCTTGGAGTGCCCGGACGGCGGCTGTGGTGAGTGCGCCGAGTGCCGCGACGTGCGCAACCGCACGCATCCCGACGTGGCCAACGTCGTCACCGACGGCTTGTCGATCAAGATCAAGCAGATCCGCGAGCTCGTTCCGCGCGCCGCGCTGAAGCCCTCACGCGGCCGGTGGCAGATCGTGGTCGTGGAGGATGCCGACCGGCTCGGCGAGGACGCGGCCGACGCCATCCTGCTCTCCGTGGAGGAGCCGCCCCCGCGCACGGTGTGGATGCTGTGCGCGCCGACGCCCGAGGACATCGTCGCCACCCTCCGCTCGCGCTGCCGGGTGGTCACCCTGCGCACTCCGCCGTACGACGACGTCGCGGACCACCTGGTCCGCACCACGGGGGCCGACCCGGAGCTGGCCGCCTTCGCAGCCCGCGCGGCGCAGGGTCACATCGGCCGGGCTCGCGCGCTCGCCACCGACGACGAGGCGCGCGACCGGCACCGCGACGTTCTGCGGCTTCCGTTCGCCCTGGCCGACCTCCGGACCTGCCTGGACGCGGCGGCCGCCCTCGTCGATGCCGCCAAGGCCGACGCGGAGCGGCACTGTGACGAGCTCGACACCCGCGAGGTCGACGAGCTCAAGCAGGCTCTCGGGTTTGGTGCTACCGGGCGCCGGCCGCGCACTGTCGACGCCGCGCTCAAGGAGCTCGACCGGGAGCAGAAGCTGCGGCGCACCCGCGTCCAGCGCGACTCCATCGACCGGGCGCTCGTCGACGTCCTGGCGCTCTACCGCGACGTCCTGGTCCTGCAGTTGGGCGCGGGAGCCGAGCTGGTCAACGAGCAGACGCGGTCGTCGGTCGACCGGCTGGCCCGGGTGTCGACCCCGGAGTCGACGCTCAAGCGCATGGAGGCCGTCGTCGCCGCCCGCGAGGCCCTGGAGGCCAACGCGGCACCCCTGCTCGCACTCGAGGCGATGGCGCTCACTCTTCGCGAGGGCTGACCCCCCGGGTCATGCGAGCTGTCGCACCCCCTGGCAGCCGCCCGGGGGTCGTAGTGTGGCGACGTGGGCATGGTCATGGCCGTCGCGTTCACCCGGTTCGGGCGGCTGTACTACCTCGACCCGGGTGAGTTCACGCCTCGGGTCGGCGACAAGGTGCTCGTGCCGACCGACGACGGTCCCGAGGTCGCCGAGTGCGTCTGGGCGCCGCAATGGGTGAGCGAAGACATCGGCGGCCTGCCTGTGTGCGCGGGCGCGGCCGACGAGTCCCACCTGGCGCGCGACGAGGCCAACCGCCGTCGCCGCGCGGAGGCGAAGGTCGTTGCGCGCCGGCTCGTCCGTCAGAACAAGCTGCCGATGAAGGTTGTCGCGGTCGACTACGTCGATACCCGCGACGACGTCGACCAACTCATCACCATCTACTTCAGCGCTCCTCATCGCGTCGACTTCCGCGACCTGGTCCGCGATCTCGCCCGGACGTTGCGTGCCCGCATCGACCTGCGCCAGCTCGGCGCGCGCGACGGGGCGCGGGTGCAAGGTGGCATCGGCCCGTGCGGGCGCGACACGTGCTGCTCGACGTTCCTGACCGACTTCGAGCCGGTCAGCGTCCGGATGGCCAAGGACCAGGACCTCCCGCTGAACCCGATGAAGATCTCCGGTGCGTGCGGCCGGCTGATGTGCTGCCTGAAGTATGAGCACCCGCTCTACCAGGACTTCAAGGTCAGCGTGCCGGCCCTGGGTTGTGGCGTGAGCACCGACGACGGGGTGGAGGGCACCGTCGTCGGATACAACGTCCCGGCGCAGACCGTATACGTGCGCGACCGCGAGACAGGAAGGAAGGTCGCCTGTCCGAAGGCAAGCGTCTGCGGGTCCCGGCAGGCCTATGAAGGCGCCGTCGCCGGGGGAATGCGTTCAAGCCCCGACGGGGAGGGTGTGTGATCCGTCGCGCGCCGCTCGTGCTGCTGGCCGTCGCGACGCTCGCGGCGGCTTGCACCTCCGACGAACCGGAGGCCGGCGAAGGGCCGACGTCGGCGCCTGCCGCGTCCGCGACGGCCGGGGTCGACCAGGCACTGGTCCCCTTCTACGGTCAGCGGGTGGGGTGGGAGACATGCGAGCAGGACTACGAGTGCGCCACGATCGAGGTGCCACTCGACTACGACGCGCCTTCCGGCGAGACGATCGAGCTGGCCCTGCTGCGTGCGCCGGCGAGCGGGGACGACCGGATCGGCTCGCTGTTCGTCAACCCGGGCGGTCCGGGTGGCTCGGGCATCGACTACGCGCAGTCGGACGTCGTCAGCGGCGACGTACGCGAACGGTTCGACATCGTCGGCTTCGATCCCCGCGGGGTCGGTGAGTCGACGCCGATCGACTGCCTCGACGACGGGGCCCTCGACGAGTTCGTGGCGGTCGACGGATCGCCCGACGACGACGCGGAGGTCGTCGAGCTGCAGGAACAGGCGGCCGCGCTGGCAGAAGGATGCACGACCAACTCCGGCGACCTCCTGCCGCACATCGGTACCGCTGATGTCGCCCGCGATCTCGACGTCATGCGTGCGGTGCTCGGCGACGACGAGCTCTATTACCTCGGCAAGTCGTACGGCACCTACATCGGCGCGCTCTACGCCGAACAGTTCCCGGACCGGGTCGGGCGGCTGGTGCTCGACGGGGCGATCGACCCGACGTTGCCCGGCGACGAGGTGGCCCTGGGTCAGGCGGAGGGCTTCGAACGCACGCTGAGCGCCTACCTCGCGTTCTGCCTCGAGAGCGACGACGGGTGCCCGCTCGGCGAGTCCGAACGCGAGGCGCGGGCGACGTTGGAGAACTTGCTCGACGTCATTGACGCAGGTCCGTTGGCGACCGACGACGAGTCGCGGCCGCTCACCCAGGCGCTCGCGATTCTCGGGATCGTCCTACCCCTCTACCTGACGCCGGATCAGGGCTATCCGGTGTTGAGCCTGTCGCTGGAACAGGCGCTCGCGGGCGACGGGACGGCGCTGCTCACGTTGGCCGACATCTATCTGTTCCGTAATGCGGACGGCAGCTACGACGGCAACCAGAACGAGGCGATCTACGCGGTCAACTGCGTCGACAAGCCCGACGTCGCGTCCGTGGCAGAGGTCGAAGCGGGCCTTCCGGTGTTCCAGGAGACTTCGCCGATCTTCGGATCGTTCCTGGGATGGGGCGGGTTGGCCTGTGCTGACTGGCCGGCGCCCGCCACGGCCGAGCTCGTGGCTGTCACCGCAGCCGGAGCCGAACCGATCCTGGTGGTGGGGACGACGGGCGACCCGGCGACGCCCTACGAGTGGGCGGAGTCGCTGGCGTCGCAGCTCGAGTCCGGTGTGCTGCTGACGTTCGAGGGAACGGGACACACCGCCTACCTGAGCGGCAGCGACTGCATTGACGAGGCCGTCGATGCGTACCTGCTGGAGGGTGAGGCGCCCGAGGAAGGCACCCGCTGCTCCTAGCGGCTGACCCGCCGGCGACGGCACCGCCGGTCGATCATGGGAGATCGGGGCTGAGGGGTACCGTCGGGCGTGATGAGAGTTCGGGACCGCGTCGCGCTGGCCGTTGCCGCGCTGACTCTGCTGGCGGCCTGCGGGTCGGGCGGTGGTGGTGCCGCGGCCCCTGAGCCGGCTGCCACGGCCGAACCGCAGTTGGCGGTCCCCACCGGCGAGGTTGCCTTCGACGAGCCGGTCACGCTGGAGGTCCAGCACGGGACGATCGAGTCCGCGACATTGTCACCCGACGGTGGCGGCACGCCCCTCGCGGGTGGCGTCGGAGCCGACGGCGCAAGCTGGGTGAGCACCGGCTTGCCCCTGCCGGGTGCGACGTACCAGGTGCAGGCCGAGGTGGCCGACGAGGTGGGCGCTCCGCGCACGCTGACCGGTGCGTTCACGGTGGCCGCGGTGCCCGACGAACGGCGGCTCACGCTGACGCTGCAGCCCGGTGACGGCGACGTCGTCGGCGTGGGCGCGCCCATCGTCGTGCGCTTCGACCAGGAGGTCACCGAGCAGGCAATCGTCGAGCGGGCGTTGCGCGTCGCGTCGTCGCCGCAGGTCGTCGGCAGCTGGCACTGGATCAGCTCGACGGAGGCACACTTCCGGCCGCAGGAGTACTGGCCGGCCGGCACCCAGGTCGGCGTGAACCTCGATCTCAACGGCGTGCAGGCCGGTGCCGACGTGTGGGGCGGCCGTGCGTACACCTACGCGTTCACCATCGGTGAGGCCCAGGTCGCGACCGTCGACGCTGAAGCTCACACGATGAGGGTGACGGTCGACGGCGCATCCGTCGGGACCTGGGACGCCAGTCTCGGCCGGCCGGAGTTCGCGACCCGCAACGGCACCTACATCGTGCTGGAGAAGGACGACAAGCACCAGATGACGTCGTGCAGCGCCGAGATCACCTGCGACGAGAGCGATCCCGAGTACTACGACCTCGAGGTCGACTGGAACGTCCGGCTGACCTGGAGCGGCGCGTTCGTACACTCCGCTCCCTGGTCGGAGAGGGCCCAAGGCTCGGAGAACGTCTCACACGGCTGCGTGAACCTGAGCGAGCAGAACGCGCGGTCCTACTACGACACGGCGCGCTACGGCGACGTCGTCACCGTGCAGAACTCGACTCGCGGCCCTGGCGACCTCGTCCAGCGCGGCGACCCGGGCATGGTCGACTGGAACATGCCCTGGTCGGAGTACGTCGCCGGGTCCGCTCTCGGCCAGCAGGTGACGACGGGCGCGCTCAGCGGCTGATTCGGACCGGGCCGCGGGCTCCGCCTATAATCGTGCGGCGTGCCGGTCGACCGGCAGCTGCCGCCTTAGCTCAGCCGGCCAGAGCAACGCATTCGTAATGCGTAGGTCGTGGGTTCGACTCCCACAGGCGGCTCCATGTGGCTCCAGGTGGCGGTCATGGCCCGGGCTGGTCGGCGACGAGCCCGGCCGAGCCGGCCCTGGGCAGCTGGCCGTCGCAGCGCCGGTAGGCGATGACGGCGGCAGTGATCGCCCCCATGACCGGAGTCGCCAGGAACAGGCCGACCAGGCCGAACGCCGAGGCGGCCGCCGTGGTCAGGATCAGCATGACCAGCGGATGGAAGCGCAGGGCCCTCGACATCAGCAACGGCGACAGGACGTTGCCCTCGATCTGCTGGACGGCGACGACGGCGAGCAGCGTCCACAGCGCGGTCGTCCAGCCGCCGGCGAACAATGCCACCAGGACCGCCACAGCCCCGGCGATCGTCGCCCCCACGAGTGGGATGTAGGCCATCACGAACGTCAGGGCGCCGATCGGCACAGCGAGCGGGACGTCGAGCACCGACAGGGCGGCGCCGATGAGCACGCCGTCGACCAGGCCGGTCAGCGTCGAGGCGAGGAACCAGTTGCCGGATGCGCGCATCAACGCCTGGAACGCCACCGTCGCGGGCCGCCGCCGGTCCTCCGGCAACACCCGGACGAACTGCGCCCAGAGCTTGTCGCCGCTGGACAGCGCGAAGATCGCGAAGAACGTCGCGATCAACAGGACCGTGAGAAAGTTGCCCACGACGGACAGTCCGGTGGCGACACCGGACCCCAGACCGCCGACGAACGTGCCGATCGACGACTGCAGCTCGTCGAATACGCTCTGCACGGACTCCGAGTCGACGCCGAAGGGACCGCTGCGCAGCCAGGCGACGATGTCGTCGAACGCGCCGGTCACCGCGTCGGCCATGTCGGGACCGCTGCGGACCACCTCCGCCACGACGAAGACCATCAGCGAGGTGAAGAAGGCCAAGAAGGCGAGCACGCACAGGATCGCCGCGATGGGCTGGGGCACCCGGCGGGCATTCAGCCACCTGACCAGCGGCCACAGCAGCGACACCTCGGCGAAGCCCAGCACCACGGCCATCGAGATGAAGCGCACCTGCAGGGCGAGCCAGATCACCGCGGCCACGGCCAGCCCCACCACGAGCAGGCGGCCGGCGATGGCAGCCTGACGGTCCAGCCAGGTGGGAACACCGTGACGGCCCGTCGAGGTCACAGAGCGAACCGTACGCAGTCCTCGGCGGGCAGCGCGAGAACCCGGTCGCCGGCCTCAGCCGCCGGCATTGCCGTAGACGGTGACGTGAACGTGGTCGTAGTGGTTGGCGGTGTCCGACCCGCGGTCTTCCATCCAGCGCCAGCCGTCGCTGCTGCGTTCCGCGGTCCAGATCCGCTGCGCCCAGATCACCTCGCTGACGCCCAGGGCGTCGTGGTTGTCACGTGTCCACGCCGGAGCAATGATCAGAACCTGTGGATGGCTCTCGGCGGGGTGACGTGAAGGGTGCGCACCTCCCGAGGATGATCTGAAGCCCATTGCAAGTTCTGATCAGGGTCGGCGTTGGAGCGCCGGTTCGGGA